>NZ_JBHMFS010000034.1:0-32762 GCF_051433165.1 Falsiroseomonas sp. E2-1-a4
AATAGCCGAGCCGATCGCCCTTGGTTGTGCCGTGTTACCTTTTCGCCGAGTGGTGGCAGCGGCGCGCCGCGCGCACTACCCAGCCAACGATACCGCTTAATTCGCAGCGTCCGCGGATCGTAAAGCATCCATACCACGCAACCTGATGGTTTGCGTGCCAAGCGTGTGCTGACGCTGACCTCAGCGGTCGCGGCGCCCTCCCAGCTCGCCTTCAGCTGGATGTGCCGCAGGCAGCCATTGGCGTCCAGCACGAGGTCATAGCCGGCGTCGTCCACCTCGCTCCGCAGCACCTCAAAATCAGCGATGCCGCGAAGCCAGAGGTCGGTGGCCAAATCCGCGCAGAGCCGCGCCTCCAGGATCTTCTTAAGCTTGATCGAGAAGATGGAAGGTCGGGCGGCGTTGCCGGGCGGAGGTCGGGGATTCGGCGGGAAAATACAGGAAAAGCAGCAGGTCTAGGACCTTGATGCCGCTTCCGTCGGCGCCACAGACCAACAATGTCATAACCTCACCATCCGTTTTCCCTGCTGAACGGAACAGGGAAAACGGATGGTCGAACAGAGAAGCAACCTGTGGCAGGCAACGCGCCTTTCTGCCGCTGGGTAGGTCCCGACACATCACTGCCCCCAAGGCCAGGCTAACTCTGCCGAGGTTGCCGCGCTGGTCGGCGTGCCGCCTGACGTCGCGCCAGCTCGCAGCGAACCCTGACCAAGCAGCCCTAAGGTGGCGGTGGCCGCGCCGGAGCGAGAATAATCCATATCTAGCGTGTCGGTGCGATCGCCGGTGCAGACGTCGAAGGACGGAATGTCCGGATAGCCGATCTCCTTCACATTGCTCGGCAGCGAGGCCACACCCAAACCGAAGGTGTGGATGAAGTTGGTCGAGCCCGTGGTGACCGGCGCACCGAGCAACAGCCGCAGCCAGTGCCCGATGCTGATCAGATCGACCGGCACCGTCCCTGCTCCAGCAGCACCACGCCAGCGTGCCCAGCGCCAGGATGGCGGGTGCGGCCTGCGCGACCGCGGTGGCGATGCCGGCGAATGCGATCGCCACAGAAGATCGTCGTCACCGCGAGGCCCAGGCGGGCCCCGACGCATGATGCGCCAGCCGTGGGTTCCGCGAGACCCACCCAGCGCGAGCCGCAATTGCCGTGGCATTTCAGCAGAATCACCACGGCTTGCCGTCCAATGGCTGGGTCGCAGAAGGCCCAGGCAATGCGACGGTGCCGGGTTTCGACGAACTAACCTATTGAATTCGAGATCACTCCAGGTCTGGCACACGCCTTGCCCTGTACTGCCCGGAGATGCAGCGCATGAGCGATTCCCCTGGAGGCTCGACCACCGTGGCCGTGACCGGCTGGATCATGACCTACCTGTGCGCCCAACCCGCCGCGTCGGACACGGTGCGCGGGATCCGGGAATGGTGGCTCAGCCGCGTCAGCCCGCCGCCACCGGAGGACGCCGTGCTCGCGATCCTGGAGGATCTGGCCCGTGCCGGGCTGGTGTTGCGCCAGGTCAATCCGGACCGGACGGTGCTGTGGTCAGCTGGCCCCGGCTTTTCCGCCCAGCCGAAGCGCGCTGCCGCAGGCCCGGGAGGTAGCCGGCCGTGAGCACCGCACTGCTTGCCGCCAGCCAGACCTTGCAGGCGCTGCTGCTGGCGGATCTGCAGGCGGACCCCGTGCTCCAGCTGCTGTTTCCGCCGCTGGGCACCTCCGTGGTGTCGATCGCCACGCCTGATGGCATGGTGGCGCAGGACCTGACCGGCGTGTCGGTCTGGCTCTACCGCGTGGCGCGCGATGAACAGCGGCTCAATCAGCCGCCGCTTCGCCTGCCGCCGGACCGTGTGCGGCCGCCGCCGCTGCCGGTGCGGCTGCATTACCTGCTGACGCCGGTGATGCGCAGCTCCGCCGGCGACCCAGCGCCGGAGACCGACCAGCACGTGCTTGGCGCCATCCTGCGCAGCTTCCACAGCCGCCCCTTGCTGAGCGGATCCTACCTCGCTGGCTCCCTCGCGGGCACCGACCGGCAGATCGCCGTGCGCTTGGAAAACCCAGGCCTGGAGGAGATCGCGCGCATCTGGGACACGCTGGAGCAGCCCTACCGCGCCAGCCTCTGCTACGAGGTCGGCATCATCGAGGTGGAGACGGCGCGGCTCGACGAACGCGGCCCGCTGGTGCTGGAATCCGCGCCATCGCTCGGCATCGCGGCGCATGTCCTGGGGGAGGCGACGCCATGAGTGTCGCGCCGCGCATCGTCCAGGCAGCCGGCCAGAACTGGCGCTTCCTGCCCGAAACGCCGCCCCTGACGCAGGCCAGCCGGGCACAGGTGCTGGCCCGCGCGCAGCTGATCGACGAATTGACCGGGCAGCCGCCCGCCGGCCGCCCGAGTGTGACCACACGCACGCCGGGCACGCACCCGGTCAGCAGCGAAGGCGGGCATATCGGCCTCAGCGGGCGCCCGGCGGCGCTGTTCGCCGCAGCCTGGCCGCTGCTGCCGCCATTCCCGCGGATCGACATGGCCGCCGTGCTGCCGGGCTTCATGCCGGTCACACGCATGGCTGACCTCGTGGCGCAGCCTGCCTGGCCCGCGGACTTCCTGCTGCATGATTTCGGCCAGGTCGATCTGCGCCGCCAGCCTACCTGGCTCAGCGGCCGCGTCGCCTCGCGCACCACCGGGCCGGTGGCGGGTGCGATCGTCGAGGTGGCCGAGATCTGGACCAGCTTCGTCGGCATTGCCGGGGCCGGATTGGTACCCAATGCGCTCAGCCTGCCGGCCGGCCTCTATGCCAGCCGGCCGGCCGGCGCGACGGTACGCCGGCGCGGCCTCAACCTGCAGCCGCCAAGCCAGACCTTGGCCCGCGCGGCCAATGCCGGTGACCGCGTCATCCGCCTGTCGGACCGGCAGGGCCTGCTGGTCAATCGGCCACTGGCGATCGCGGCGGGTGATCCGGAACGGGCCGAATTCATCCTGGTCATCGCCATCGATGCCGGCGCGGCGGCCGATCTGCCGGCGACGGTGACCCTGGCGCATCCCTTGGCGCGCGGCCATGACGCCGGCACCGCCGTGCAGCGCACCACCTTCGCCGGGGCAGGGGCCGTCAACACCATCGCCCGGCCGGCCCGCCGCGGCGACATCAGCCTGTTCACCAGCGGCCTTGCCGGCATCGCGCCGGGCAATTCGACCATCGAAATCATCGGCGGCGGCGCGGTCGCCGAATATCATGGCTTTGCCGCCTGGCGCAGCACTGCCGATGCCCAGGGCGCCTATCGCCTGCCGCCGATCCATCGCGCCGCGCATCTGCGCCTGCGCGCCTCAGGCAGCGGTCAACCCAATCCTGCCGAAATCGTCGTCAGCCTGACCAGCCCCGGCGAAGCAGCCGCCGACCTGCTCTTTCCGTAGGGAGACCGTCCATGCCCGAGTATCTGAGCCCAGGCGTCTATGTCGAGGAAATCGACACCGGGCCGAAGCCCATCGAGGGCGTCAGCACCTCGACCGCCGGGATGCTCGGGGTGGCCGAGCGCGGGCCAGTCAACGTGCCGATCCTGGTCACCAGCGCAGGCGAATATGATCGCTGGTTCGGCGGCATCCTGCCGATCGAGGAGTTCGCTGACGCCGCGGACCCGGACCGCGCGCACTGCTATCTTCCGCACGCCATCCAGGGCTTCTTCACCAATGGCGGCAAGCGGGCCTACGTGGTTCGGATTTTGCCGGAGGAGGCGCAGCGCGCTGAGAACTTCCTGTTCGATCGTGCGCAGCCGAACGATGCCAGCAGCCAGCTGCTGCGCCGCGCCGGCCAGGGCGAGGGCATTGCTGCCACGCCGCTGCTCTATGTGCTGGACCGCAGCAACGTGACGGCGGGGGACACGCTGCGCATCGGCGATGGCAGCCGCGCCGAATACCGCGCCTTGGCCAACCCGCCGTTTCCGGCCGCCGCCACGGCAATCCATCTTCCGCTGTCGGCGCCGCTGCTGCGTTCCCATGCTGCCGGCGCCAATATGCTGCGCATCGGCGCGGCAGGGGCGGCCATCGGCGCCGCCACGCTGGAGACGGCAGTCGTAGCCGGGGAGACCGCCGTCATCATCAACACCGCCGTCAACCTGGCCGCGGAGGCGCTGCCCTTCCTGGTGCGGCTGGTCGCCGGCGGCGTGACGCATATCGCGGCGGTACGGGAAGCGCCGGCGAATGTCGGTGCGAACCTGTTCCGCACCGTGCTGAACGAGGCGCTGCCGCAGCCCTTCGGCGCAGCGGCGGCGACGACGCTGACTTTGCTGACGTCCGGCGGCGCTGCCAACCGGGCGCTGGATGTCGCGGCTGCGCCGGGCGACGCAATGGCCTTCGTCGTCGTGCCGCCGGTGCTGCCGGCCGGCGACGTCATCGAGTTCGAGCCGGGCACCGCCAATCACGAGGTCCGGCTGCGTGGCACGCTCTCTACGCTGACGCTGAACCGGCCGTTGCCGGCCTTGGCCGAGCCGGGCACGCGGCTGGCGCATGTCACGCTGGCGGATGACGGGGCGATTACGGCCAAGGCGTTGACTGCCACCGCGTTGGCCGGGGCGCGCGTCGTGGCACTGAACGACCGGGTTGGCCTGGTGGTCGGCCAGGTGGTCCGCCTCGGCGCCGGGCCGACCGAGGCCTTCAATGTCATCGTCGCCATCCCCGGCGAACGCGGCGCCGCGCCGGATGCCGGCAACATCACGCTCGCCTCGGGCCTCGGCGCAGAGTATCTGACGGGGGTGGTCGTCGCCCCCCAGGTCGCGCCGGCCTTCCCGGCCGGCGGGCGGCAGGCGACGCGCACCATATTGGCCGCCGCGGCGGGCAGCGCGGACCTCGTGGTCGCGGCCGGGCAAGGCTACGCCGCCGGCGATGGCGTGCAGGTGAGCACGCCGGATGGCCGCGTCAGCTACCATCGCTTGGCCGTCAATGCCGCGCCCGGCAATGCCGGCCAGGTGCAGCTTGCAGGCGCGCTGTCCCGCACGCATGAAATGGGCGAGCCGATCGCCGAGCGCCGCGCGCTGCTCGAGGTGCAGGCGCTGGATGCCGGTGCCTGGGGCAACCGGCTTGTGCTCTCCGCAGAGGACGAGCCGACCGGCCTCGCCGCGCGCGCGCGGACCACGCTGCTGACGCCGCCCTTGCAGATGCGCGTCTCCAGCCTCACCGGCATCGAGGCCGGCACGCTCCTGCGCGTCGGCAATCCGGGCACCGGCAGTCAGATCCTGCTCAAGGTCCGCCGCACCGATGCCTCCAACGCCAGCGTCGTGCTGGATGGTCCCGGGCTGAACGCGGCGGCGCTGGCCTCGCTGGGGCCGATCGGTGGGCCGCTGGATGTCGCCAGCGTCGAGTTCCGCATCACCGTGCGGCTGCTGCGGAGGCCGGACCCGGCGGTGCCGTCGCGCAATACGCAGGTCATCGCCACGGAAATCTTCCGGCATCTTTCGCTGGACCACCGGCATAGCCGCTACGCGCCGTCCGTCATCGGCGACATCAATGGCGACCTGCGGCTGGAGGATCGCCGGCCGGAGGGCGAGTCGGCCTATATCCGGGTCAGCGACACGGCGGTGAATCCAGCGGCGACCGAGGCGATCCGGCCCGGCCCGGAAACCCTGGTGGATCCGCTGCCAACCGGGCAGACCTTGGCGGCGCGCCACACGCTGGCCAATGGCGACGACAGCCTCGCGACGCTGACGGACGTGACCTATATCGGCCACGACGACGCGGAGCCGATCAGCCGCACCGGGCTGCACGCGCTGCGCAACATCCAGCAGATCAGCCTGGTCGCCATCCCGGGCCAGGCAAGCCCGCAGTTGCAGGCCGAGCTGATCGCGCATTGCGAATTGATGCGCTACCGCTTCGCCGTGCTGGATGGCCGCACGCCGGAAGACAGCCTGTCCGACATCCAGGCGCAGCGGCAGGCCTTCGATACGAAATACGCCGCGCTGTATCACCCATGGCTCACCGTGCCGGACCCGACGCCGGACAACCTGGCGATCATCCGCGACTTTCCGCTGCCTCCCTCGGGCCACGTGCTCGGGGTCTATGCGCGGACGGACGAAGATCGCGGGGTGCATAAGGCGCCGGCGAACGAGGTGGTGCGCGGCGTCACCGGCCTGACGCGGCGGCTCAGCAAGGGCGAGCACGATATCCTCAATCCGGGCCCAATGAACATCAACGTCATCCGCGATTTCCGAGTCGATGGCCGCGGCATCCGCATCTGGGGCGCGCGCTGCATCACCTCCGATTCCGACCACAAGTACGTTCCCGTGCGGCGGCTGCTGATCTTCCTCGAACGCTCCATCGACCTCGGTCTGCAATGGGCGGTGTTCGAGGTGAACTCCGAGCCGCTCTGGGCCCGCGTGCGGCGCACCGTGGCCAACTTCCTCACCGATGTGTGGCGGTCCGGCGCGCTGGAAGGGGCGAAGGTGGAGGAGGCGTTCTTCGTCAAATGCGACCGCACGACGATGACGCAGACCGACATCGACAACGGCCGGCTGATTTGTGTGATCGGCGTGGCGCCGGTGAAGCCGGCCGAGTTCGTAATCATCCGCATTGGCCTGTTCACCGCCAACCGCGACGAATGAACGGCCATCCCAAGGAGGCACCCGCATGCCCACCGCCGAACGCAACGACCCCTACCACCACCACAATTTCCGCATCGAGATCGATGGCCTGACCGTCGGCGCCTTCTCGGAAGTCTCGGGCCTCGTCTCGGATGGCGATGCCGCGGATTACCGGGAGGGCACGGACAAGGTGAACTCCGTGCGCAAACTGCCCGGCCTGCGCAAATACACCAACATCGTGCTGAAGCGCGGCTACACGCAGAACAAGGAGCTGTGGGCCTGGTGGCGCAACATCGCCAACGGCCAGCAGGACCGCCGCAACGGCGCGATCATCCTGATGGATGAGGCGCGCAACGACGTGCTGCGTTGGAGCTTCGTTAGCGCATGGCCGAACAAGATCGAGGGCCCATCCCTCAACGCCGCCACCAACGAGGTCGCGATGGAGAGCATGGAGCTCATCCACGAAGGCCTGGACATCGAGATCTAGCATGGCCAGCCATCCCGACACGCCGGGCGTCTATCTGACGCGGGACGACCGCGCTGCCCGCGGCGTCGTCAGCCTGCGCACGGATGTTGCCGCGTTCACTGGGATTGCCGAGCGCGGGCCGCTGGCTGCGCCGGTGCGGGTCGAGACCTTTCGGCAGTTCGAGGCGGTGTTCGGTGGGTGCATCGGCTCGGGCTACCTGGCCTATGCGGTGCGCGCCTTCTTCGAGAATGGCGGCCGCACCTGCCTCGCGCTGCGCGTGGCGTCCGACGATCCGGAATTGGGCGCGGCAGCGGCCGGCATCACGCTGCAGGACGTGGCGGGGGTGGCGGCGCTGCGGCTTTCTGCCAGTTCGCCGGGCAGCTGGGGCGATGGCCTGGCCGTCATCGTCAACCCGGCCTGGCGCGCGGAGACCACCGCCGTGGCGCCGCCGCTGCTCGCAGAATGGCTGACGGTGGCAAATACCGATGGCTTTGCGGCTGGCGATTTCCTCCGCATCTCGCAACCCGGCGGGCCGGATGCGCATCGGCTGTTGCGGCTGGTGGAGCCGGGGCCGCGCCGGCTGCATTTCGACGCCGCGGTGGTGGGGATGATCGCCACCGCGCCGGTGCGGATCGAGGTGCTGGAATATGACGTCGCGGTGCAACGGAACGGCATGCCCGCCGCGCTCTATGCCCGCCTCAGCCTCAGCCCGCGCCACCCGCGCCACATCGGCACGGTGCTGCGCGCGCGGTATCCCGACGACCAGGGGCGGCTGGAGGGCGTGCCGCCGCTGCTCACCGCCAGTCTCGCGGAGACCGCAACTTTGCGGCCGCTCGACGTGACCGCCGGCGAAGCCATGGTGCTACGCGACGGGCGCGACGGGCTGGGCGGGCTGACCGCCGCGGATTTCGTCGCTGCGCTGGGCCTGCTGGAGCCGCTGCGGGACGTCTCGGTCCTGGCAGTGCCCGACATCCACATCCAGCCCGTGCGCGGCCTGCGCCTGCCCTACACGCCGCCAACGCTCGATCCCTGCGCATTATGCCCGCAACCCGCGCTCCCGGCCGCGCCCATCCCGCCGCCCGAGGAGGATTTGCCGCCGCCATTCGGTCTGGTCGCGATCGAGCAGGTGCAGGCGGCGATGCTGGAACAATGCGAGCGCCTGCGCGACCGCGTCGCATTGCTGGACCCGCCATTCGCCACCATCCGCAACGACGCGCTGGGCATCGGCGGGTTGCAGGCCTGGGGCAGCCGCTTCGACTCGTCGTTCGGCGCATTGTACGCGCCCTGGATTGCCGTACCCGATCCGCTGCAGACCGCGCCGACGCGCATGATTCCGCCGAGCGGCCATGTGGCTGGGCAGTTGGCGGCGACGGATCTGGCAAGCGGGCCGCATTGCGCGGCGGCCAATGTGCCGCTGGTCTGGGCGCAGCGCGCCAGCCTCGACATCGACCCGGTGCGGCACGGCCTGCTGAATGCCGAAGGCGTCAACATCATCGCCGCGCGGGATGGCCGGCCACTGCGCATCCTCGGCGCGCGCACCGTCTCCAGCGACCCGACCTGGCGGTTCTTCCCGGTGCGGCGGCTCATCTGCATGTTGCGTCGTGCGCTGGACGCCGCGACGCAATGGGCGGTGTTCGAGCCGAATGACGAGGAGACCCGCGCGCTGCTGACGCAGAGCATCGGCATCTTCCTGGAATCATTGCGCGAAGGCGGCGCGCTGGCTGGTGCGCGGCCGGTGGAAAGTTACCGCGTGCGTTGCGACGAGACCAACAACCCGCCCGCCGGCCGCGGCCGCGGTGAGTTGGTCGTGGATATCGCGGTGGCGCCGTCCATCCCGTTCGAATTCATCCTGCTGCGGCTCGGCCGGCTCGATCAGTCCTTTGAGCTGGTCGAACAGGGCCGGCTGGTCAACGAATTGCAGGGAGCCGCGTGATGGCGAAGCGCCGCGATCCGCTGCTCGGCTGCAACTTCTCCGTCGTGCTGCTGAATTCCAAGAGCGCGAGCGGGCCGGGCACTGGCACCATCGCACTGACCACGGCCGGCGCGAAAAGCTACGCCGGATTTTCGGAGGTCAGCGGGCTCGAAGTGCAGATGGCCGTCGAGAACTACGAGTCGGGCGGGCAGAACGGCGCGGTGCTGAAGTTTCCGGGCCGAATGAAGTGGTCGAATCTGGTGCTCAAGCGCGGCGTCATCGGCCGCCGCGATCCGCTCGACGACAGCGATCTGTGGACCTGGTTCAACGAATTCCTGGAAGGCCGCGGCATCCGCAAGGACGGCATGATCACGCTGCTCAGCCTCGCCGGCAAGCCGGTGCATGTCTGGTCGTTCAAGCGCGGGCTGCCGGCGAAGTGGACCGGGCCGTCGTTGATTGCCGGCCGCAGCGAAGTCGCCATCGAGGCGATCGAGATCGCGCATGAGGGCATCAAGCGCGAGGACGCGGGCGGCGCGCTGGGCCGCGCCGTGTCCGGCGTCATCGAGGCGATTTTCTGAGGAGGACGCGCCGTGCAGGTGGAAATCGATGAGGTGGTGAGCACGATCCGCGTGACCGACGGCGCCAGCCTGGACGCGCGGCAGATGCACGCGCTGGTGCAGACGGTGCTCGGCGCCGTCGAGGAACGCCTGGCGCGCAACCAGCGCCAGGCGGATGGCGTGCGCATCCCCGATGACGGCCGCGGCGGCGTCAGCCGCGCCGGCATCGGGCAACTGGGCAGCAGCCTGCCATGAGCACCAACCCACCGCCCGGCCGCGCCTACATCGTGGCGCATTGGAAGGCCGGCGATGCGACGCTGCCGGTGCAGTACAACCCGACCGAGATCGCGCTGGAGAAGAAGCTCCAATTTGCCGAAATCACGATCCCCGGCCTGAGCGGCCCGCTGCATCAGTTCGTTCGCGGCCAGGCTGAAACGCTGACCATCGAGCTATTCTTCGACACTTCCGACCAGGGCATGGGCGCGCAGGCCGTCAGCGTCGCGACCGAGACCGACAAGATCTATTCGCTCGCGCGAATCGAGCCCGAAGGGCATGCGCCGCCGACCATTTCGATATTCTGGGGCGCCGGCTTTCCGGGCTCCCAACTGGCCGCGAACCTCGATGGCGGAACGCGCGTCAACGGCCAGCGGCGCAACAGCTTCACCGGCGTGATCACCGGCATCCGGCAGACCTTCACGCTGTGGAGCGTCGGCGGAATGCCACTGCGCGCGCGGCTGACGCTGACCATCGCCGAGTTCAAGACGCTGAAGGAACAGCTGGATGAACTGAATCTTAGCTCGCCGGACCGCACGCATGGCCATGTCCTGACATCCAGCGACCAACTTTGGTCGGTGGCGCAGCGCTACTACAGCCGGCCCGGCGAATGGCGGCGCGTGGCCGAGGGCAACGGCATCGCCGACCCGCGCCGGCTGACGCCGGGCCTGAGGCTGGCGGTACCTGCCATAACGGCCGGGCGGGCAGTACGATGACGGTTTTTCGTTCCGTCCTGGAAGAAGCCGTCCGCGAGGAAAACCGCTTCTTCTACGCGCCCGCCTTCCAGGTCCGCATCGATGGCGAGAACCTGCCGCAAGGCGTGCTGCGGGACGTCATGGAGCTGCGCTACATCGACAGCCTGACCGAGATCGACCGCTTCGAGATGACGGTCAACAACTGGGATTCCGACCGCCGCCGCTTCAAGTTCATCGGTTCCGAGCCCGACGACTACATGACCTCTGGCGATGCCGAGACGCGGCTGTATCGGCTGTTCCAGCCCTGCGAAAAAACCGTGGAGATCAGGCTCGGCTACGCCGACCGGCTGCTCACCATGATGCTGGGCAACTTCACCCAGATGGAGCCGAACTTCCCGGCCAACGCCGCGCCGTCGCTCACCGTTACCGGGCTCAACGTGCTGCACCAGCTGCGGCGCAAGAAGTACAGCACGTCCTGGACGCGGCAGAAGCCCAGCGCCATCGCGCGCAATATCGCCACGCTGCGTGACGGATCGCGGCAGCGTTTCCCGCTGCCCATCGCCGTCAGCGCGGAGGCCGAGGCGGCCGAGCCGGCGCTGGACTACACCGCGCAGGCCAACGAGCACGACGTGGATTTTCTGCTCAATCTGGCGCGCCGCCACGCCTATGAGGTGCTGATCCAAGAAGCGGACGAGGAAGCCGGTACGCCACGCCGACTGTGGTTCGGCCCGCCTGCCGCATCGCGCCCGCGCACCAATTACCAGCTGGATTGGGGCCGTACGCTCATCGACTTCAAGCCGGTCATCACCGCGCACAACCAGGTGCAGTCCGTCACCGTGCGCGCCTGGGACCGCCAGGCGCGCCGCACGATCAAGGAGACCATCCGCTTCGACGCGCCGGAACTCCGCAACCTGAATGCGGACCTGCATGAATTCATCCTTTGCGATCCGCGCGAGGACCTCGTGGTGGAGCGCGTACTGGACAACTGCCTGCATGCGCGAGACCTCGCCACCGCGATCCTGCGCGACCGCGTCGCCGGCGTGATCAAGGCCACCGGAACCGCCGTCGGCCTGCCGGAGCTGCGTGCCGGCACGAAGGTGTTCATCGGCGAGATGGGCGCGCGGCTGTCGGGCGAATACCTCGTCACCAAGACGACGCACAGCCTCAACGACGAGGGCTACAAGGTCCGCTTCGAGGCGCGGCGGGAGCACATCCCGGATGTCCGCCATACGCCGAGGGCGCGCGCATGAGACCGGGCAGCATGACCGGCCTCGTCATCGGGCTGGTGACGGATGTCAACGATCCGGAGAACCAGGGCCGAGTGATGGTCAGTTACCCCTGGCTGGACGACAGTCTGCAAAGTCCGTGGGCGCCGGTTTGTTCACACTTGGCGGGGCATGATCGCGGGTTCTTCTTCATGCCGCAGGTGGATGACGAGGTGCTGGTCGGCTTCCTGCAAGGCGACTTCAACCATCCGGTCGTGCTCGGCAGCCTGTGGAATGGCCAGACCGACACGCCATCGCCGGACCCGCGCCAGCGCATGATCCGCTCGGTCAACGGCCACACCATCCGCTTCGTCGATTCCACGCCGAATGGCGGCGACCTCGGCGCGTTGATCATCGAGGACGGGCACGGCAACACCATCACGCTGTCGAACTCCATGATCACCATCAATGCCACCGCGGTGCTGCGGCTCGACGCCCCGGTGGTGATGATCGCCAACCGCGTCGTCACACCCTCCGCCAATCCGATCTGAGCGCAGCATGGCAAGCATCGACATCCCGCTGCCCGAGGCGCTGACGAAGTTCATGGAGGTGCCGAAATGCATCGACCTCAGCCTGCCCAAGCCCAACCTGCCGCAGCTGCGGCTGCCCACCGGCGGCACCATCAAGGGCATCGCCGACATCACCAAGGGGATCCCCAGCGATTGTTCGATGAACGCGTCGCTGATGCGGCAGATCGCGCCGATCATGGCCAGCATGGAATGCCTGTTGAAGCTGCTGAAATTCGTCGGTGTGCTGATCGACACCTTCAAGGAATTGAGCAGCGGCAACGTCACCGCGATTCCCGGCGGCCTCGCCAAGATCGCCGAGGCCGGCAAAGAGGTGCTGCCCTGCATCGGCATGGCCATCGGGTTGACCATTCCGCCCTTCATCAAGGACCTGATCCTGCTGATCGTGAAGATGCTGAAATGCGCGCTGCAGGCGCTGAAGAGCGTGATCAAGGTACTCGACGGGCTGGAACTGGAGATCAGCACCGCGGCGCAGAACGGCAACGACCTGCTGGTCGCCCAGCTCGAATGCGCCAAGGAGAACGCAATGAATGCCGCCGACGGCGCGTTGCAGGCGATCGACCCCATCGCGACCGTGCTGCAACTCGCCGCGCCGTTCTTCGAGCTGGTGCCGGGCGCTCCGGCGATCGAGCTTCCGTCGCTTGCTTCCGACGGCTCGATCGACGGGCTGAAGACGCTGGTGGAGACGCTGGAGGAGGTGGTGCTGGTGCTCGAAGGCATCGCCGAGGCACTGCCGGTATGAGCCTGGCAACATGAGTACGTCCATATGAGCACGCCGGCGCCCCCCTTCCGCCCCGAGCCGCGCGCCTATCTCGGTGACGGGCTTGCCTTTCCGCTGACGGTGACGCCGCAGGGCCGGCTGGCGCGTGCCTTCGGCGAGGCGAAGATCGAGCAAGCGATCTGGTTCCTGCTCGGCACCGTGCTTGGCGAGCGCGTGATGCGGGCCGATCTGGGTTGCGGCGCGCACGACCTGCTGTTCGCGCCCAATACGCCGGCCACCGTGGTGCGCGTTACCGACCAGGTGCGCCGCTGCCTGACGGCGCAGGAGCCGCGCATCGCCGTGCTGGATGTGGAAGCCGAGACCTCGGACGCCGATCCCAGCCTGCTGCTGATCCGCATCGGCTACCAGGTGCACGCCAACAACGCGATCGGCAACCTGGTCTATCCCTTCTTCATTCGCGAGGGAGTCTGAACGCCATGCCGCTCGCCGATGGCTTCCCCCGGCTGGACGATCGCCGCTTCGCCGACATCGTCAACGAGGCGCGCGCCCGCATCCCGCGCTATACGCCGGAATGGACCGACTACAACGCCGGCGACCCCGGCTTCGCGCTGATCGAGCTGTTCGCCTGGATGAGCGAGATGCTGCTGTACCGGCTGGGTCGCGTGCCGGAACTGAACTACCTGAAATTCCTGGAGATGGTCGGCATCGAGCTGGCCCCGGCGCGCCCCGCCACCGCCATCGTCAGCTTCCCTGTCCGCGCCGGCTTCGCCGCCGACAGCGTCAGCGTGCCCTCCCGCACCAGTGTCGAGGCCGCGCAGCCGGACGATGCGGGGCCCGTCGTGTTCGAGACCGAGCGGCCACTGACCGCGTTTCGGTCGCGGCTGGAGGCGGTGCAGGCGTTTGATGGCTATGCCTATGCGGATCTCACGCAGGCCAATGCCAGCCTCGCCGGCTTCCTGCCGTTCGGGCCGCTGGCCAAGCCCGGCGCCTCGCTGATGCTGGGCTTTTCGAGCGACGCCCCGCTACCGCTTGCGGGCGAGTTGAGCCTGGCCTTCTGGCCCGCCGCAAACCGGCCGGTGCCACCGCCGAGCCCTTGCGGTGGCGGCAGCGTGCGCGTCGTCGCGCCGGCGCGACTGGTGTGGGAATTCTGGGCCGGCACGGAATGGCGCCCGCTCACCCTGTTCAGCGACGACACGCTGGCGCTGACCCGCTCCGGCATCGTGCTGCTGCGCATGCCCGGCAAGGCGGAAGCGGTGGCGGCGAAGCTCGGCCGCCGCACCGACGCCAACCGCTGGTGGATGCGCGCGCGGCTGGACCGCGCCAGCTACGAGTCGGCGCCCCTGCTGCAAGGCGTACGCGCCAATGCGGTACGCGTGCTGCAGGCGCGCTCCGTCGCCAACGAGGTGCTGGGCGGCAGCGAGGCGACGCCGGGGCAGATCTTCGTGCTGGCCAATGCGCCGGTCCTGGATGGCTCGCTGCGGCTGGACGTGGACGAGATGGGAACCGCCGAAGCCTGGACCGAGGTGGCGGACTTCTTCGGCTCCACGCCCGATGACCCGCACTACGTGCTGAACCGCACCACCGGCGAGTTGCGCTTCGGCGACGGCACGCGCGGCCGCATCCCGGCGGCCAACCCCGACAACCCGCAGGCCAATATCATCGCCCGCTTCTACCGCTTCGGCGGCGGCCGTCGCGGCAACCTGGCGGCGGGGCAGATTACCACGGCGATGACGTCGCTGCCCGGCATCGACGTTGGGAAGCTAACCAATCCCGTCGCCAGCGAGGGCGGTACGGATGAGGAGAGCCTGGACGCCGCCATCCAGCGCGCGCCGGTCACGTTGAAGGCACGCGACCGTGCGGTGACGGCGGAGGATTTCGAACTGCTGGCCCGGCAGGCCGGCCCCATCGCCCGCGCCCACGCCATGCCGCTGCATCATCCGGAGTTTCCCGGCATCGCCGTGCCGGGCGTCGTCACGGTGCTGGTGGTGCCGGATACCGCCGGGCCCGCGCCGGCCCCTAGCGAAGCGCTGCTGCGCACGGTCTGTGCGCATCTGGACCAGCGCCGGCTGCTGACCACGGAGCTGTACGTCACCGGTCCAAGCTACGTGGATGTGGACCTGCGGCTCGACGTGATTGCCACCGAGGACGCCGATACCGCGGCGCTGACGGCGGCGGTCGAAGCGGCGCTGCGGCGCTACCTGGATCCGCTCGGCGGCGGGGCCGATGGGCTGGGCTGGCCGTTCGGCGGCACGCTGTTCTTCGGCGAGCTGTATCGCCGCGCCCTGCTGCCCGGGGCGGCGCGGGTGCCGGAACTTGCCATCACGCTGCGCGGCGTGGAGCAGCCGCTCTGCCAGGATGTAGCGATCCCGGCGGGCGCGCTGGTGCGGCTCGGGCAGGTCAACGTGGCGGTGCGCTTCGACGCGCTGGAGGTGCCCGCGTGACCTCCGCCGCCGCGCTCCTGCCGCCGCCGCCACGCCCGCCGCACGATCCGCTGTGGCAGTCGCTGGATGGCGGCCTGGGCTGGCGCCTGATGTCCGGCGGCGGCCTTGTGGAGCACCCCGGCTCCGGCGCCTTGGAGATGGCGGCGCTGCCTGGCATGGCGCGCAGCATGGGCGAGCCGAATGGCAGCCTGGGGGGGCTGCTGCTGCCCGGCAGCATGACGCTGGACGAGGCCGGCAACCTCTGGCTGCTCGATCGGGCACGCCGGGTGTTGCGCTGGTTCGACCGCTGCGAGTGCCGCTTCGTCGATGCCGCCTGTCAGGGCGTGGCGCTGGTGGATCCGCGCGCGATTTGTGCCGATCACGGACTACTGTATATCGCCGATGCCGGGCCGCCCGGGCGCCTGCTGGTGCTGGATGCCCGCGCGATGACGCTGCGCGCCAGCTGGGCGCCGCCCCGCGCCGTGCCGGCCTGGCAGCCAACCGCCGTGGCGGTGCGCCGGGGCGAGGTGTTGGTTGCCGACGCCGCGCGCGGCGTGCTGCATCGCTTCACCAGCTGGGGCGGTCATGCCGGCGGCTGGGCTGGGTTTGGCGCCATCTCCCGCATCGCGGTGGATTGCGCTGGCGCGCTGCATCTGGTCCGCCCGGGCCTCGACAGCGTGGACATCCGCGACGGTGCCGGCCGCCTCCGCGGCACCGAACGCGACCCAACTGCTATCGCTGCCAACTTCCCCGACCCGCCGCTCCCGGTCTCCCGCGACGGCGCGGTGGATCTCGGCGGCTGGTGCGAGGGCGCCGGCTGGTTCGACCTAGCGGGCACGCCCATCCCGCCACCGCCCACCGCCGAGGGCCTATACCCGGCTGTCGCCGCCGCCCTGCTCGGCCCGCTCGACAGCAGCATCGCCCGTTGCCAGTGGCACCGCATCATCCGCGACGCGGCCTTGCCGAGCCACGGCGCCATCCGCGTCGAGACGGCCGTCGCGGAAACCGTGCTGCCCGACAGCGTCCTCGCCGCGCTCCCCGACTCCGCCTGGGCCGAGGTGCCGCTGGGCGCGCCGGCGCAGAGCGAGGCGCTGATCCTCAGCCCGCCCGGCCGGTATCTCTGGCTGCGGCTGACCCTGACCAGCGATGGCGCCGCGACGCCGGCGCTGCGGCGCCTCGACATCGAATATCCGCGCATCCCGCTGCGCCGCCACCTGCCCGCGGCGTTCGGCGCCGACCCTGGCGCGGCGGCCTTCGCCGACCGCTTCCTTGGCCTGTTCGACCGCGGCTTCCGCGACATCGAGCGGCGGCTGGACGACCAGGCGGCGCTGTTCGATGCCCGCAGCACCCCGTCGGCCATGCTGCCCTGGCTGGCCAGCTGGGTCGGCATCACGCTCGACCGGCGCTGGCCGGAGGCGCGGCGGCGCGACTATCTGCGCCAGGCAGGCAAGCTGTTCGCCTGCCGCGGCACCTGGCCGGGCCTGCGCGGCGCGCTGCTGCTGTGGCTCGGCTGGTCGCGGCTGGATGGCCTGCTGCAACCGCCGGCCAGCTGCGCGCGGCCCTGCCCGGCACCGCTGCCCTGTCCGCCGCTGCCGCTGCTGGTGCTGGAGCATTGGAAGCTGCGCCGCTGGCTGTTCCTCGGCGCCGGGCGGATCGGCGACGCGGCGGAACTGTGGGGCGCGGCGCTGATGGGCCGCAGCCAGCTCGACCGCACCGCGCAAACCGGCGTGACCCGGCTCGACACCACGCGCGACCCGCTGCGCGACCCGTTCCATCGATCGGCGCACCAGGTCACGGTCTTCGTCCCGGCCCATGCGGTGCGCGACCGGCCGTCGCGCGGCGCGCTCGACCGGCTGCTACGTGACAACCTGCCGGCCCAGGTGCAGGCGCGGGTCGAGCCGGTGCATCCCCGCATGCGGATCGGCGTGCAGGCCAGCATCGGCTTCGACAGCGTGGTGGGCTGCTGGCCCTCGGGCATCGCGCTAGGCCAGGCCGTCCTGGGCCGCGCCACCGTGCTGCCCGCCGCAGTTCCGCCGCCATCGCTGCCGCCGCGCATCGGGCGCGATGCCCGCCTCGGCTGGCCCCACCAGTCCCCGCGTCCCCGCACAACCGGTCAGGCGACACCATGAGCCACACCTATCTCCAGGCGAGCCCGTGCTGCGGCGAGGAGGACTGTGCGCCGCAAAGCCTCACGCGCAACAACTACTTCACTGGCAAGCTGCTGGTGGAGCGCGACTTCACCGATGAGCAGCGCTACTTCCGGGAGAAGATCCGCCTGCACCACCAGCGCCTGCACGGCGTCGGCGTGGTCTGCGGGCTGGAGCTGGCACCGCATCCCAACCCCGCCTGCCGGGATCGCATGTTCGTGCTGCAGCCGGGCGGGGCGCTTGATTGCTGTGGCCACGACATCCTGGTGATCGAGCCGGAAACCATCGAGCTCGCCAGCTTTCCGGAGGTGCAGGCGCTGATCGAGGCGGCGGCGCAGTCCACCGGCACGCCGCCGGCGCATCGGCTGCAGGTCTGCCTGCACTACAGCGAATGCCCGACCGAGGACGTGCCGGTGCTGTTCGACGAATGCGGCTGCGACGACACGCAATGCGCGCCCAACCGCATCCTGGAATCCTACGCGCTCGACATCCGCATCGATCCGCCGCACGCGGTGTTCAACCCAGGCGGGGCGAGCGTCACCTGGGCCAGCACCATGGCGATCGCCCATGCCCGCCACATCGCGATCGATGAGGTGAATGGCCGCCTGTTCGTGGTCAGCGAGGCGCCGGCCGCGCTGTACCAGCTGCGCCTCGCCAATGGCGCCGTCGAGGCATCGGTAGCGCTGCCGACGGCGGCAACGGGCCTCGCGGTCGCGCCGGATGGGGCGCAGGTCTATGTCGCCCGGCAGGACGGCACCAACCCACATATCCTGGCGGTGTTTGCGCCGGACGGCGTTGGTGGCATCGGCGCGGGGCCGGTGGCCGAAGCGCCGATCCCCGGCACCGCGGCCGCCGCCGTCGCGCTGTGGACGCTGCCGGATGGCCGCCTGTTGGGCGTCGGCGAGACCGGCGGGCTGGTGCGTCTTTGGGCGGCGGGGGTGGCGGCGCCGAACGTCGTCGCGGCGACCCGCGACATCGGCGCGGATCGGCGCTGCATCGGCATCAGCGGCGCCATCGCCTATCTTGTCGCCCCCGGCACAAATATGGTGTTCAGCCTGGATCTTGCGCTGGCAGCCCTGCCGGAGACGGCGATTGCCGGCGTTCCTGCGGCGGCGAAGCTCGCGGGCGGCGCGGTGATGGCCTCCACCGCGCCGGACCGCCTGCTGCTGCTCGACACCGTGGCGCCCGCCGCCATCGTGATCGACGCCGCCGGCGGGGCGCCGCTGGGCACCGCCGCGCTGGCGCAGGCGCCGTTTGCTGCGAGGGTCGCGACCGGCGGCGCCTTTGCGCTGATCCTGCAGGCCGATGCGGCGGGCCATGGCTTCGTCCAGGCCTTGTCTGTCGGCGCGCTAGCAGCCGGGCTCACCGCGCATGCGACGCCGCCGGTCCCGGTTGGCGACAAGCCCGGCGACCTCGAGATCGGTGCCGGTGCCGGCTATGTCGCCTACGCGGATGTGCTGGCGACGCCGGGCGTCGGCGGCGTCGCGGTGCTGGCGGTGTCGGCGCTGGATTGCGCGGACGCGCTGCGCGGCGGCGATTGCGCCGGCTGCGTGGAGCCCGATTGCGTGGTGCTCGCCACCATCGAGAACTGGCGGCCCGGCTTCCGGCTGGACGCCATGCCGCCTGGCGTCACCGATCCGGTGACGGATTTGGCGACGGGCCTGGCGCGGCTGAACAACCGCCTCGGGCGCATTCATCTGCCCAGCACGCAGGCGATCACCAATGCCCTGCTCTGCCTCATCGCGCGCGGCGGTGGCGGCGCGGGCACGCAGGGTCCACCCGGGCCGGCCGGGCCGCCGGGGGCGACCGGGCCTGCCGGACCGGCGGGCCCGCCAGCGGGGCAGGGACCGGCCGGCCCACCCGGTGGGCGAGGACCAGCCGGGCCAGCCGGACCGCAGGGGCCGACCGGACCAACCGGGCCGCAAGGGCCCGCGGGGCCGGGACCGGAGCCGGAGGACCTGACGCATGTCTGCGCCATCAATTGGCGCCATCGGGACCGTATCGGGCTGGAGGAACTGCGAGGCGGCCTGATTATTGCCTTCGACCGGCCGGTCCGGCTGGAGGACATCACGGACCTGACCTTCGAGGTGCAGGTGCAGGTCCCCAACCCGCAGCAGCGCGTCACCTGCTGGTGCAATTGGGATGCCGAGGCAATCCAGGGGCTGGTGCTGGAGCAGCGCTGCCGGCCCGAAACCGGCTTCGGCACCAGCCAAGGGCCGCTGGTGGACGGGGTTCGCTGGTACCCCAACGGCATACCGGCTGGCGTCTTGGAGGGCGATGGCTGGGTCCGGGTGCTGCTGCACGGCGACCACATTCGCGACGAGCGGGACCGCGCGCTGGATGGCAACCACCTGCCGCCCTGGCTGCCCGCCCGGCACAGCGGGGACGGCATCGAAGGCGGGCTGTTTGAAAGCTGGTTCCAGCTGCGGCGCGGCTGATCAACCCATTGGCGGGAGCGCGAAGCGTGCAATCAATCCCAGACGGCAGCGGCTTGGCGGCAGGTGGCGCGTTGGCATGGCGACGCCCCGCCGCCCGCACGAAACCCGGCTACGGGCCGGACCCGAGCTGCCAGCCATGCCCGGCCTGCGGCGGCCTCGAATGCCTGTGCCGGCCGCGCTTCTTCGCCGGGCAGCTGCTGACCGAGCAGGACCTCAACCGGCTCGATCACTACATCACCGGGAAGCACAAGTTGCACAACCGCCACCTGTTCGGCCCCGGCGTAGTGTGCGGCCTGGAAGTGCGCTGCGACCCCTGCGACGACCGCGTTAGCATCACGCCCGGCTATGCGCTGTCGCCCTGTGGCGAGGACATCGTGGTCTGCCATGCGGACAGCCTGGACGTCTGCGACCTGATCGCCCGCTGCCGCGAGCAGGACGGGCCGGATTGCCGCCCCTATGCGCCCGGGCGCGACGCCTGCGACGATGTCGTCGAGGAATGGATCCTCGCTATCCGCTACGCCGAGACGGGGTCCAAGCCCGTCACGCCGCTGACCGGCACCGCCGGCTGCCATTGCGGCGCCGGTGGTTGCAAGGGGAAGGCCTGCGCCTGTGGCGGCGGCTGCGGCTGCAAGTCGAGCGGTGCGAAGCCGTTCCGCGCTGAGGCCTTCAACACCGATCAGCCCCGCCTGCGCCGCGGCGCACCGCCCAGCTGCGAGCCGACTGTGATCTGCGAGACCTATCGCTACGATGTGTTCCGCAAGCCCGAGCCGAAGCGGCATGGCCAGGGCGACGATCGCCAGGGCGTCATCGTCGCGGGTCTCGCGGCGTTCTTCGAGGGCCTGGAAGGCGAGATGGCCGAGCGCATCGCCTGCTGCCTGCGCGACCTGGAGACCGCCATGCCGCGGCCACCGGGTGGCTTCAACACCGTCACCGATGCCAACAAGCAGGATTGGTTCCGCTGGGTCTGCGCCGTGCGCCAGGCGCTGGCCAGCTATTTTGGTCGCATCGGCGGCACCGATTGCGAGGCGATCGAGAAGCTCGGCAGCATCCCGATCCCCAATCCGGCGCTGCCGCTGCCGGCCTTCCAGGCCGCGCTCGGCCAGGCCGTGCTGGGGCTGCTGGTGATCGCCGTGGAGGCGATGCTGCATTGCATCTGTTCCAACGCCCTGCCGCCCTGCCCGGCGGCGGATGACCCGCGCGTGCCGCTGGCCGTGGTGAAGATCCGCAAGCGGGATTGCCACATCATCTCGGTCTGCAACTGGACCCCGGAACGCCGTCACGTGGTGACGTTCCCTACGCTGGGCTATTGGCTCGGCTGGGTCCCGCTGCGGCGCATCATCCGGCAGTTCATGGAAGCCCTGTGCTGCAGCAGCTTCAACCTGCCGGACTTCGTGCGGCCGCAAGGCATCGCGCCAGTGCCGGGCAGCACCGGCACGCCGCCACCGACCGCCATGCTTGCCGCCTTCGCCGCCGCTGGTGCCACGCAGCCGGCGCCCGCAGCCGAGCCGCTGGCGCAGCCGGTGACGCTCGACTGGGGTTTTGGGCAGGTCTTCGACCCGGTCATGCTGCAGGCGCTGGCGCTGGGCGCTGGGCGGGATGGCCCAATGGTCGCCGGGGACCTGGCCGACCTGGCGTTCCGCCGACCCGCCTATGCCCGGCCCGACGATCCCAAGGACCAGGCAAGCACCGCCGCAGCGCTGGCGGAGAGCGGCATGCTGAAAGCCTTCACCAGCATCCTGCGGCCCCTCGGCGACCTTGCCACCCCCTTCACGGGCAGCGCAGCGTCGGCCGAGCCCCGCGGGACAGCCGAGATCGCCGAGCTGCGCGACATGCTGCACGCCCAGGCCAGCGAGATCGCCACGCTGAAGGCTGAAATGCGGAGCGTGCGCACCAGCGGCCCGGAGCAGCGGCCATGACGATGCGACTGGACCGCCCACGCTTCTTCGAAGGCCAGTTCCTCGGCGCCGCCGACCTGGAAGCCACCGTCGGCCATGCCCGCGACCTGTCGCGGGAGCATCTGCTGGCCGCACACCCCTGGGGCATCGCCACCGGCCTCGAGCTGGTGGAAGCGGCGGCGGCCGGCGGCGGCGGGGCGGCGGATTACTTCATCATGCCGGGCCTCGCCTGGGACGGCTATGGGCGCGCCGCCCTGGTGCTGTCGCCGGTGCAGGTCCCGTCGGCGCTGTTCACCGGCCTCGCCGACGGCGACCACATGGTCTGGCTGCGCTATGACGAAGCGCCGCTCCGCGGGCTGCGGGAGGGTTTTGGCGCCTGCGGCGTGGACGAGGCTTTCGCCCGCATCCGCGAAAGCTTCGCCATTGAGGCCGGACCCTTCATCCGCGTGGCGGACCGCCAGGGCGGCGTCTCCGTCGCCGGCGTCACCGTGCCCGATGCGCGGCTGGTTCCGCACGAGTTCGATCCGGCTGCGGCCGTGCTGGGCGACGGTTCGGTGCCGCACCAGACGTTTCCGGATGATGCGGCGCGCTGGCTCATTCCCATTGGCGTGGCCACCTGGGTCAACGGCGCGCCGGGCGTCCTGAAGTCGCGCAGCGCTGCCAGCCTGCAACAATCCCGCGTGGTGCGGCAGATGCTGGGCACGGTGACCGAAAGCGTCTTCGCCGCCGATGGCGTGATCCGCCTGCGCGATCGCTTCACCAGCCTGAAGGCGAACGAGACCGCGGACCTCGCCATGGCTGCGCAAGCCATCAAGACGACCGACCTGCTGAACGCGCCCGACCCCGACGACAGCACCAAGACGCTGGCCCGGATCATCAATCGCGAGCTGGTCTGGGTGGAGGGCAATCTGCGCGCCACCGGGCAGGTGCGGCTGTTCGGCACGCGGCTTGAACTGCGCGACGCGAACGGTGCCGAGGCCGGCGGCGCGGCGCTGTATGCGCGCCGCGCGGTCAGCGCCAACAACCCGGCCGGCGGTCAGGATTTCCAGATCATCCTGGGCGGGCAATCCGATGGCAAGGACCGCCTGGCCATCGGCACCGCCGTCGCCTACGGCCCGATCAGCGAGCGCTTCGTCCTGCGCAACGACGGCGTGCTGGCGGCCGGCCGCGCCATCCCCAACGACCTCAAGACCACGCACGCACTGTTTTGCCAGCCTGATGGGATAGCAGCCGCACTGGCCGTCAATGCCGGCCGCGTGGCGCGGTTCTGCTTCCAGCTCCTGCCGGCGCTGACCGAGGCGGCACATCTCGCCTATGACGACGCACCTAAGAAGTTGCGCCTGGGTGTCGGCACCGACCTGGCCAATTTCACCACCTGGACATCGGCCGGCCAGGTGGGCATCCGCACGGATGCGCCGGAAGCCGTGCATCCGGATGGCTCGGGGCTGGTGGTGAAGAGCGCGGCCAATCCGGGGCTGACCTTGCTCGGTGCGGCGAACACCCAGGGCAGCATCCATTTCGCCGATGGGGTGGCCGGCGCGGCCGAGCAGCGCGCCGGCTTCATCCGCTACAACCACCCGCTGGACCGCCTGCACTTCGGCACCCAGGATGCGCTGCGCATGACACTCGACGCGCAGGGCGACCTCGGCCTCGGCACCGATGCACCGACGGCGCGCATCCATGTCGTCGAAGGCGCCGCAGCGCTAAAGCTCAGCGGCGATGCGGTGCAGGCGGAGAATGGCGGCGCGGTGGCGCGGCTGGAGTTGCAGCGGGGTGGCGGCGGGCTGCGCGTGAACGGCAATGCCGCCGATGCCAACCGCTTCGCGCTCACCGCCGATGGCCGCCTCGGCATCGGCACCGATGCACCGTTCTCCCCGCTCACGATACGCAAGACCCAGCCTGAAATCTTCCTCGACGTCATCGGCGGCGGGCCCTCGGCACGCATCGAATTCGCCGTCGCTGCCGGCGTGCAGTCCACCATCACGCATAATGCGGCCGACCGCGCGCTGCGGCTGAGCAACGAGGGCAGTGCCACCCTCACGCTGCGGCAGGGCCGCCTGGGCGTGAACCTTGGCGGCAGCGGCCTGCCACAGGTGCCGCTGCATGTGCGCGGTACGATCAGCGGCGATGCCAACCAGATCGCGTCGCATGTCGCGCTCATCGAGAACACCGCGGGCGGCGGCGCCGATGTGCTGGCGCTGCGCATCAGCGGGACCGCGGCGAGCGCGCAGAACAACTTCATCACCTTCTTCGACCAGAACGGCCCGGTTGGGCGCATCGAGCGCAGCGGGCTCGCCGACATCCAGAGCGGCGACATCAACCAGAACCAGGCCTCCGCCGGCAATGTGCTGCGGCTGATCTCCGGCGGCGCGGATTTCGCCGAATGCCTGCGCCGCGAAAGCTCCGTGGCGCCGATCGGCCCCGGGCGGATCGTCGGCGTTCGCAACGGCGCGGTGTCGCTGGTGACCGCAGGCGCGGATGCGGTGCTGGTGACCACGGATCGCGCCGTGGTCGTCGGCAATGCCAGCATGGCCGGCGATGCGGCGGTGGAAACGGTGGCGCTGATCGGCCAGGTGCTGCTCAGCGTGCATGGGCCGGCCGCCTCCGGCGATGTCATCCTGCCCTCGGGCCAGGCGGACGGCATGGGCCGGGCCGTCGCGCCGGGCCGGCTGACAGTGGCCGAGGCGGGGCAGGTGGTCGGCCGGGCCTGGGCGGATAAGCGCTCGGAGGGGCCCGGCGCCGTGCTCGTCGCCGTCGGCATGCAAGGTGCCGATGGCATGGCCGCGCTGAGTGCGGCGGTCGCGGCGCAGGCCGCCGAGATCGAGGCGCTGCGCCGCAGCCTGGCCCAGCTGCACGCCGGGGAGGCATGACGCCATGTCGGCCAGCCTCACCATCCGCCGCATGAGCCTGGATTTCCATGCTGCGGCCTGCACGGTGGACGCGGTGGCGCGGTCCGGCACCGCGGCGGTGCGGGCGGGGCTGGCGGACCGGCTGGGGGCGGCGCTGTCGGTGCCGGAGGATGACGGGGTGGTGCTGTTGCGGCGCCTCGACATCGACCTGACGCTGCCCGCCGGTGCGGCGGATGGCACGCTGCCGGCGTTGCTGGCCGAGGCGATCGCGGCGGCGATCCGCAAGGGGGTGGCGGATGGCCGCGCGGTGGTGCGGTTCGCAAGTCCGACGGCGCATGTCGCGGCGTTCCTCGTCGCGCTGGTGGAGGGCTCGGCCTGGGGCCGTTGGTGGTTCCACCGCTTCGTCGGGCTGCGTTCCCTGCCGATCTCGGCCGCGATCCACACGGCGTTGCTGCGCGACCCGACCACCGCCCTGGCTGTGCTCGCGGCGCTGCCCGACGCCCTGCGCGGCAGGGTGCTCGCCGCACTCGGGCCGGCCGGGGCCGCGCATGTGGTGCGGACGGTGCGCCTTGGCGAGCCCGATGCGGTGCCGGATGGGGTATGGACGCGGCTGGCCGAGGCGCTGGACGGCGATGGCATCGTCGATCCGGCCTTGCGTGCGTTGGCGCTGGCCGCCACCGTGGCCGAGACGCCCGGCGCCTTGCGCGCAGCCGCGCGGCTGCTGCGGCTCAAGGCCTGGGTCCGGGCCATGCCGGAGCAGGCCGGGCCCTGGCTGGCGAACGGCGCCATCCCGGCCCGCCTGGACGGCGCCGCGGCGACGCTGCTGGCCGCCACGCCTGCCGCGGCGCGCCAGGCGTTGGCGGCGCGTGAAGCTGCGCCGCCAGCACCCCGGCCGGCAGCGACGCTGCTGGCCTGCCCCTTCGGCGGCTATGTCTTGCTTTGCCCGGGCCTGCTCGACCAGCCGAACGAGGCCGCTATCGACGGCTGGCCGGAGCTGTGCGGCGCGGCGCCGGCATCGCTGGTCCGTCTGCTGGCCCTGGCCGCTGCCGCCGGCCCGGCGCGGGCCAAAAGCCTGTGGCAGGACGCGGCGTTGCGGGATCTGTTCGGCGTGGCCGGGCCAACCGCGACGGAACTTGACGACTGGGCGCGTGGCATCGGCCCGGCGCGGTGGGCGGCGCTGGCGCGATCGCTGCCGGTGGCAGCCATGCGCGAGGTCGGCCTGCCGGCCCGGCTGCTGCGCGGCCGCATCGCGCGGGCCACGCTGGCGCGCCTGGCCGCCGCTACGCTGGCTGGCTTCGCCCGCCGGCTGCCAGGATTCGCTGCGGCTTCCCCGGCCTTCCTGCGCAGCAACCTGCTCGGCCGCGGCGCGACGTTCCAGCGCCTGCCGGGCAGCGTGCATGTGCGGCTGGAGCGGCCGCCGCTGGATGTGCTGCTGGCCATGACCGGGCTAGGCGATCGGCGCTGCAGGCTGCCGGATGGCCGGGTGCTGATTCTGTCGCGCGCGCCATGACACCATCGGCGCAGCAGCACCTGGACGCGCTGCTGGCGCAGGAAGTACGCCGGCTGCGCGCACGCTATGCGCTGTCGCAGGAGGAGTTTCGCGGCCTATTCATCTCGGACGCGCAGGTGGATGCGCTGTTGCACGGGGGCGCGCCGCCACCGCCATTGCTGTGCCGCGACTGGCGGCAGGACCTGCCGGAATTGGCGGCGCGCTTCGCGCTCGAACCCTTGGAGTGCGGTTGCGTGGTGCTGGCCTTGGCGCCGGAGGTCGCCCCGCGATACGCCACGCTCTACGCCTATCTCAACGACGACGTCAGCCGCCGCTGGCCGACCCTCGACCTGGCGCAGCGGCTGCTGGGGGAGGTGCGCGCGGCGCTGACCGGCGAGTCCCGCCTGGCCTCGGCCGGCCTGATCGTTCCGGCCGAGACGGCCGATGCGGCGCGGCCGCTCTGCGCACGCGGCTTCCGGCTCAGCCCGCTGCTGCTGCACCACCTGCTGCGCCTGCCGGGCTGCGCCGTGCCTGGCCTGGCTTGGCTGGCGGAGGCTCAAGCGGAGGCGACTGATGAAGCGCCACCGCAGGCGCTGCTGCTGGCCGGGCCGCCCGAGACCGGCCGGCGGGCGGCGGCGGCGGCCTGGGCGGCGCGGCTCGGGCGGCGGGCCTTGTCGATCGACCTGTCCATGGCCGGGCTGGAGGACGCTGCCTTGGCAGCGCGGCTCGAGAACGCGCCGCTGGTGATCCTGGCAGACGCGGTCGCGCCGCCCGCGCGGCTGCCGGCCCGGCTCGATGGCTGGCCGTTGGCCATGATCTGCCGCAACGGCGCACCGTGGCGGCCGCTGCTGCGTGGCCGCCAGTGGCAGGAGGTCACCCTGGCCGTGCCGGATGCCGCCGCCCGCATCGTTGCCTGGCGGCAGGCGCTGAAAGCCCGCGGCACGACCGCGCCGCCGGCGGCGCTGGTCGCCGCCGCCGGGCAGTTCAAGCTGAGCCGGCCCGCCATCGCCCGCGCCGCGGGCCAGCTGCCACTAGGCAGGGTATCGGCGGCCGAGGTGACGCGCGCCGCGGGGCGCGAGCTCAGCTTCGATTTCGGCCCGGCGGCCCGGCCCGTGACATTGCAGCCGGGCTGGGACGACCTGGTGCTGACCGTTGGCGCGCTGGAGCAGCTGCGCGACTTCGCCGGGGCCATTGCCGCCCGCGCCACGGTGTTCGGGCAATGGGGTTTCGGGCAGGTCGGGCGGCGCACCGGAGAGGGGCTGACGGCGATGTTCTCGGGCGGCTCCGGCACCGGCAAGACGATGAGCGCGGCGGTGATCGCGCGCGAACTCGGTCTGGCGCTCTGGCGCATCGATCTGTCCGGGCTGGTCAGCAAATTCATCGGCGAGACCGAGCGCAACCTGGAGCAGCTGTTCAGCGCCTCTGGCGCCAGCGACGCGATCCTGTTCTTCGACGAGGCGGACGCGATCTTCGGCAAGCGGTCCGAGGTGAAGGACAGCCACGACCGCTACGCGAATATCGAGATCGCCTACCTGCTGCAACGGCTGGAGGAGCATGACGGCGTGGTGATCCTGGCCACCAACCTCAGCCGCAACCTCGATGCGGCGTTCCTGCGCCGGATTCCGTTCGTGATCGATTTCCCGATGCCCGATGCCGCCGCGCGCACCCGGCTGTGGCGCAAGGCAATCCCGGCCGCGGCGCCGGTCAGCGTGGATGTGGATTTCGCCTTGCTCGGCCGGCATTTCGATCTCAGCGGCGGCGACATCCGCGCCGCCGCGCTGGAGGCCGCATTCCTCGCGGTGCGCCGCAACCGACCGATCGGGCGGCCGGAGCTGGAGACCGCGGTGGGTCGGCAGATGCTGAAACGCGGCATGCTGCCGGCGCGGCTCAACGGCGCCCACCCGCATCCCGGGCGACCGGCATGAACAGCCGCGTCGAGCCCAGCGCTGCCCGCGGCAAACGGCAGGACGCGCCGCCGCCGGGGCGCGCGGCGCCGGAAGCCGCCGCCGTCGAGACGGCCGGTAATCAGGACTTGCAGCAGGCGCTGGCCGCCGGGCGGCTACGGCGCTGGGCCGGCATCGGCGCGCCGGGCGATGCGGCGGAGGATGCGGCGGATCGGGCGGCGGCCGCGGTGCTGGCGGGGCGCAGCGCCTGTTCCTGTGGCGGCGCCAGGGAGGAGCCCTGCCCCG
This sequence comes from Falsiroseomonas sp. E2-1-a4, assembly GCF_051433165.1. Taxonomy (NCBI): domain Bacteria; kingdom Pseudomonadati; phylum Pseudomonadota; class Alphaproteobacteria; order Acetobacterales; family Roseomonadaceae; genus Falsiroseomonas; species Falsiroseomonas sp. E2-1-a4. The sequence goes on from NZ_JBHMFS010000034.1 coordinate 28,394, forward strand.
CCTGCCAGCGTCGATCCAGCCTGACGCTGCGGCGCCAGCCGGCGGATGGCGGCGCGACGCCGTCTGGCGTCGCCACCGCGCGCCTGACCGGCGGCAAGCCGCTGAGCCGCGGTGAACGCAGCCTATTCGAGCCCGGCTTCAGCGCCGATTTCAGCGATCTGCGCCTGCACACTGGCCCCGAAGCCGCAGCCGCCGCGGGCGCCGTACGGGCCAACGCCTTCGCACTGGGCCGCGACATCGTCTTTGGCCGCGACCAGTATCAGCCCGGCACCAGCGCGGGCCGCCAACTGCTGGCGCATGAGCTGGCGCATGTGGCGCTGGGCCATACCGGGTTGCGGCGCCAGGGCGAGGATGGCGGCACGCCGGATGCTCCCGATGCCGGCACGCCGGTGGCCGCTCCGGCTGCCGAGTTCGACCCCTGCGCGGAGAATGTCGCCGAGGCCGATAATGCCCGGCTGCTGGCGCTGTTCGTCATCGTCGAGAGGTATCTTAACGGCCTGATCGCGCAGAAGCGGCGCGGCGAGGATCGCTATTTCGACTACGCCAACCTGCACCGCCGCCTGCTGGCCGCGCGCAGCCAGCGCGCCCGGCAGGGCCATGCCTGGCTCAGCGCCGACCTCACCGCGGTGCCCGCCCAGCTGTACAAGCTCGAACCCAATCCGATCGGTGACCTGATCCTGATCTACCGGGTCGCCGGCAGCGTCGTCGCCACCAATCCTGCGCCCGGCCGGGCCATCTTCACGACGCCGGGCCAGCTGGCGCAGCGCCTGGCAGACGATGCCGTGCCGGAGATGGATCTGCCGCAGTTCTTCGACCAGCAGGACCGCGATGCGCCGCAGCGGCCTTATCCGATGGAGGTGCCCAAGCGGTCGGCGGAACAATTGCTGCCGCACGACGACCCGGCCGATCCGTTCGGCCTTCGCACGATGCCGCTGCAGGATCCCTTCGCGCCACCAACCGCGGCGGACCAGCTCGGCTTCCCGTCCTACGGCCTTGGTCCCTTCGGCATGCAGGCGGCGCCCATCATAGGGCAGAACATATCCCCGCTGACCCGGGCGCTGAGCGTGCCGTTCAACCGCCCGGTGGTGACGGGCGGCCCATACGGCTTCGGCACCGGGGCTGTCGGCGGCTTCCGCAGCGATTGGCAGGGCGATATCGGGGAGGCGTTGTACGCCACGCGGGACGTGCCGACCTTCAACCAAATCCAAGACCTGAACCGGGCCGTGCAGAACTTCACGCTGTACGACTTCTACGACCCGCGCACGCAGACCTTCGAGTCGGTGAAGACGCAGTTGCCCACCGCGCCCGGCGGCCCCCCCAGCCTCGGCAGCGTCCAGGAGGCGGTGCGCGAGGTGTTCGGCAACGCCGATCCCGCCAAGCGCACCCAGGCGTTGCAGATGATGCAGAATGCGGTGGACCCGACCCTGACACTGGACAAGATGCTGTTGGGGACCCGCTTCGCCGTGAACCCGGAAACCGTGCCGGCGGCGCAGGATTCGGTGGAGGCCGCGATCCGGCGTGGCCAGATGGATTACGAGGTGCTGCTCTCCGCGTTCCTGCGCCAGCAGCCGATCTCCGTGCAGCATTCGCGTGGCCCGCAGAAGGGGCAGACCGTCAGTTACACGGATTTCGCCACGCTGAACGCCGATTTCAAAGCCAAGCACATCACCCAGGCCCGCTACCGGGATGCCGTCGGGCAATTGGCTCAGCGAGCGCGCGCCCAGGTGGTGCCAACCGGCGCCGGCGCGGAGAACCGCCTGCGGCCGCTGATCGATTTCCGGCAGCGCTATGATTTCAGCAACGCCGCCGACTACGCCGGCCTGGCCGATACGCCGGCCAATCGCCGGCTGGCGCGCGCCGGGCAGCAGAACGCCTTCGAACGGATCGGCGTGCCGGAACTGCTCGAGGTGCAGACCAAGGGCATGCGGCCGGTGCTGGGCCGTTCCACCATGCTCGGCGGCGGCTTGGGCCTTGGCACCTCGGCCATCATGGGCGCACCGCACCTGGCCGAGACGTGGGACACCGACCCCTATGCCGGCCGCCGCTACCTGACGAATCTGGGCCTCTCGGCCACCTCCGGCGCCGGCCAGGCGACCGCCGAGCAGTACATGCGCATCCGCATTGCCCAGGGTGGCCTCGACTACGCGGCATCGCGCGCCGCTGCCGGCCGTTCCATCGCGCCGGTCGCCTGGGGCGCCCCGGCGGCCCGCCTCGGTGGCGGCACGGCACTGGGTGGGGTCGTCTCGGGCGGGGTCACGGCTGGCAGCATGTGGCTCGACGAGCGGTATTTCGATGCCGACTACACGCCCATCGACTATTCCGCGCGGGTCACGCGGGCCGCGGTGATCGGTTCGGGCGCATCACTGATGGGCGCGCTGGCGGCCGGCGGCACCACGGCGTTGCTGGCGGGCGGCGGCGGCGCGGCGGGCTGCACCGTCGTCTTGCCCGTGGTCGGGACCGTGGCTTGCGGCGCGGTCGGCGGGGCGGCCGGTTTCGTCGTCGGGGTCGGCTCCTACGCGCTTTTCGACTGGCTGCTGGGGGACGTGGTCGAAACCGAAGTCCGCGACGTGATGGGGGAGGCCGGCTGCGTCGGGCGGTAGGCCTCCGGCTCCAGCTCCAGCCGGCGGATCATGCGGCCGAGATGCCGGCGCTCAGCACCCGCGGCGCGCGCCGCTGCAGAGACATTGCCGCCGGTCTCGCCCAGCAGCCATTGCAGGTAGCTGCGTTCGAAGCCTTCGAGGCATCGCGCCCGCGCCGCCCGCAGGCCGCCGCCATAGACCTGCGACGCCGGCTCATCGCTCGTCGCCTCAGCTCCCATGGCGGCCAGTACACCGAGCGGCAGGTCATCCAGCCGGCCGCCATCGGAGAGGATGACGGCGCGATGCATGGCGTTCTCCAGCTCCCGCACGTTCCCGGGCCAGGCATAGAGGGTGAGCGCGCGGCGCACCGAGGGACCCAGCGCAGGACCGGCACGGCGGTACTGCGCTGCAAAGCGGGTCAGGAAAAAATCGGCCAGGCGCAGCACATCCTCCGGACGCTCCCGCAGCGGCGGGATGACCACCGAGCCCACGTCGAGCCGGAACAGCAGGTCGCGCCGGAACCCGCCGAGCGCGACCATCTGGTTCAGATCCGCATTGCAGGCGGCGATCACCCGGACATCCGCCTTGATGGCGCGATCCGCGCCGACCGGGCGATAGGTCAGGTCCTGCAGAAAGCGCAGCAGCGCGACCTGCGCGCGGGCACTCAGCGCGTCCACCTCGTCCAGCAGCAATGTGCCGTTCTGCGCCTGGTTTACCAAGCCGCGGTGTGGCGCGCGGGCGTCCGTGTAGGCGCCCTTGGCGTGACCGAACAATTCATTCTCGAACAGCAGGTCCGGCACCGCGCCGCAATTGACCGGCACGAAGGGTTTGTCAGCGCGCGGGCTGAGATAGTGCAGGGCGCGCGCGATGAGTTCCTTGCCGGTCCCGGTTTCGCCCCAGACCAGGACGGGCGCATCGCAAGCTGCGTAGCGCGTGACATAGTCCAGGACCCGGCCGAAGCCGGGCGAGACGCCAACGATGCCGAGCGATTCGAACACCCGATGACGCTGGGCCGACGTGTCCGCGCATGGGAATGCGTCCGGCTGCACGGCTGGCATCCCCTTTCCTGAAACACAGCGGCTTGTCGCCGTCTGGAAATGCAATGAAAAGGCCGCAACGCATCATTCTACGAGTATCGGTCTGGCGAAACTTGGCATGCGAAGTCGATCGCCACGTCCTCAGTGGATCAAGGCGGCGTGAAGTTGCAGACATCCCCGACCGCTACAACCGCAGGCTACATTAACCACGTGCCTACGCAATAAATTTTGGCCGGTCGGCCCGGCGTGGCCGCCGACAGGGCGGCGCGCTTGCCGCAACGGCTCACAGCAGTTCGAGCACTGGCCGCCAGCCGATATCCTCATGTCGATGTAACTGCGCGTTCACATGGAAGAAGTTCGCTGCGTGAAAGCCGCGGCAGCAGCGTGCCGTGGAGCGTTGGGCAAAGCGCTCCTGCGTCCAGCTGGATCGTGTCCCGACGCGTGGTGTAGGATTTGTGATCCTTGGCGGTTTGAGCCGCCGTATCACCCGGCCACGGCGGGCAGGCTGACGGTGGGACGGTCGCTCACGTTGCTGATGGTTTCCAGCGTCATGTAGCGAGCGCGCTGGGTGGCCCATTCGTCGGACTGCTCCAGCACAATGGCGCCGATCAGCCTGAACCGCCCCGGGATGTCCGGAGGCAATTTGGTTTGAGTCACGCCGCCAGGAGAAGGTTCTCCTGGGCTGCGTCGTAAAGTGCTTCGGCCTCGGCGGGCGGTATGTTGCCGATGGGCTCCAGCAGCCGCCGATGGTTG
>NZ_JBHMFS010000035.1:0-31216 GCF_051433165.1 Falsiroseomonas sp. E2-1-a4
GAGGCAGACCTTTGCGCGGCATGACGGCAGCAACGCTGCCGAGAGCGTTCGCGCGTGCCTAGTGTCGGCACGGGGGAGGGTGTTCCCTCGCCCTCGCCCGCACTGGGCTCGCGCGAAGATTTCTGACACTAGCGGCGCTGGATCAGCGCGTGAACGCTTTCGGCTTCATCCCGTGGAGCTTGAGGACGAAGGCGGAGCCTCCGCCGTTGTTGTGACCGCCTGGTAGAGGTCGCGGCATTCGGCGCTGCTGGTGTTTGCGCCGGTGGAGCAGGTCTGATTGATGATGCTGTTCATCCTCATCTGGCCTCTCCTCGAAAAGCGTCAGCGCTTCGGGGGCGAGGCGACGCGGTTGGCCTCGCACCAGGACATCAGCGCCTCGCGAGCAAAGCCGCTGTCGGCGCGAAGCAGAATGCACGCCCGCGGCCAGCGGGCGCGGACCTTGCGGACGATGCGCGCGACCTCGTCGACCGCGCCGACGGCGGCTCGGCGCAGCTTGCCCGCCAGCAGGTGCCGGCCGCAGAAGACGTAGAGCGGCAGGTAGCAGTAGGCGTCGTAGTAGCCGTGGAAGAAGCGGCCCTCCTGCTGCCCGTGCAGCGGAACGTCGATGGCGTCGAGATCGAGGATGATCTGCCGAGGCGGCGCCTTGCGGTGGGTATCGAGGAAGAGATCGGCAAACACGCCCTCGATCGCGGCCGAGCCGTGGCCGATGCGATGGTAGCGGCCGGGTGCGCCGGCGAGCGCGTGCTCCAGCCGATTCGGCGTCGACTTGCTGGCCAGAGGTGCGCAGTCGCCTCACCGGTACGTGAGATTGCCGGCCAGGACAGCCAGCACCGGGTCGTGGCGGAGTTGGTCGTGGTCCACGATGTCCTCGTGCCCGAGCGCGATGCTGAAGACGCGCTGGCCGACCATGGTGGCGACCTCATGCTCGACTCGCTCCGGCATCCGGGCGTCGCGGAAGCACGCGGCGAAGCGGCTGATCAGGTTGATGGCCCGGTCCGTCGCGCCGAGCAGCAGCGCGCCATCGTTCGACGTTATCGCGCCGCCGTCGAAGGAGGCCACCCCGCGGCGGCCCTCGGCAGGTGCAAAGCCGAACAGCGCCGGGCTACACTCCGTCGGCGTCGGGGGCCTTTCCTGCATCTCGATAAGGCTTTGTCGCAGGGGAACTTTCGCCGAATCAGGATCCCGATGCACCTACGTCTGGTGAGATAGCCGGGCCGGATCATGGTCCGTGCTGATATAAGCACGAGCCATGATCGAGCCAGCCCGCTAATCCGAAACGCGCAGGACGACCCCGGCATCAACCAGAGCCTGGCGTAGGTTTTCCGGCGGCGTTTCGTCACAAAGCAAGGTCCAGAGTGCCTGTGGCGGCGCCACGCGCACCAGCGCGCTGCGGCCGAACTTCTCGGCGTGGCAGATCAGCACCGTCCTGCGTGCCGCGGCCATGGCGGCACGCTTGATCGCCACCTTTTCAGGGTCGAAATCCATTGGCGCGCCGGTGGCATCGAACCTGGAGCAGGCGATCACCGCGATATCGAGCGCGAGGTTAGCCACAGCCGCCACCGTCTCACCACCCACCGTTCGCCGGCAAGGGCGTCACGCTACCAGGCGAGGCTTGGTCCGGCAGACGGGCGATGCCGATCCGCGTTTGCCTCCTGGTCAGTACTGCCTTCGGCTTGCCACCGCCCAGGGCGACCGGCCCCCGTCACCTGACAGGGCCGCCCCGGCTCGGCGGTGGGCGCGAGAGGCCTGAACCGCGCCCGCCCGGAGCGCCGCCGCTTCGCCAGCGGCCCCGCCGTCCCGAACGCGGCGGCGGCGCCGTCTTGAGCCGCGGGATTTCGCTGATGGACCGTGCAGCCGTCGCCAGCGGGTGTTCGGTCTCCGCGACGGGCACCCAGCCCGATGCGACACGCGCCGCGGCGAGCGCCTCCTCGAGCAGGCTTCGCTCGCCGTCGTCAAAGCGCTGCGCGTGAGGCGAGGCGACCACGCGCAGCGACGCCGCCGCCTCGCGACACGCAATCATCATTTCACGACACGCAGTGGCCGCAGTGCGAACCGTCGGATCAGCCTCCGGCTGCTGGTGTAGCCGCTCCTCGAGCCAGGCATTCGCAGCACGTCCACCGTCATCGCCGGCGCGACGCGCGAGCGCGGCCAGATCTCCGAGGCTGCCGAGCGCCGGGGCTGACGCGATCGCGTCCGAGCAGACCTCCGTCAATGCCCGGAGCTGTCCCACGAGATCCGCAAGAATCCTAGTCGTGTTCGCACGCGGCCCCGCATGACGCTCGGCGCTCGTCGGTGGCGCTACAGCCGTACCCCCGCCCCGGTCGGGCGGCGCTCCGGTCGTCCCCGGCGGGCGGAGTGACGCCTTACTGGGTCGGGTACCGGCAACCGCCGCCAGCACGGCGGCCGGAGTACCACCCGGGCTCGGCTCGGCGCCATTCCCCGGCACATCGCCGCCGCCGTCCAGGTCAGGCGTGACAGCATGCTGCGCCCGCGCGACCCGCCGCCGAATGCGGGCCTGCGCGGCGCGACGCCAGCGCGCGAAGACCTGCGGCGCATCGGGCGGGGCGCCGTTGCGCTCGAGCGCGTCTCCGATCGCGACGAGCGCGAACATCCTGGCGGCAATCTCCGCGTCATCCACAGCCTCGCGCCGGGCGGCCAGCCCGAGCCGTGCCGGCGACGGGCGGTCCGGGGATCGGACGGGACCTGGACGAAGCCGGGCGGGTTGATGGTGCCGCCCGGTGACTTCGGCGAGTTCCGCTGGCTGTCGGGGACGCGGTGGCCTGCCGAGTGGTCGCGGACCAGCCGGGCGCTCGGGCCGCCGTCCATCGGCCGCGACAAGCCCATGGGCGAGGAGCAGGTCAGCAACGATCGGGGCCGTCTCGGGACGTGGTTGGTGGTAGCCGAAGCGCGCGACCGCGTGGGAGGCCGGCCAGCCCGCGCGCAGCCCCGAGACCCACGGAGCGCCGGCTGCGTGACCAGCGGCAAATGCGAGGCGGCTGCGCCGCGGCGTCGGGTGGTCGACGATGGCGATACCGTCGAGGGCGAGGGCGATCTCGAACTCTACCCAGGTGGCCGAGCGCTCGGCCGCGCCGCAGATGAGCGACGCCACTGCCTCCGCCCATGGGCGCCCGCCGCGCGGCTTTCGAGCGTAGCGCCGGCGTGGCGGCGCCGGCAGGGCCTGTCCGCCGCGCTGACCGGCGACCAGGTCGGCGTTGTGTCGGCCGGGGACGATCGGCACGCCGCGCAGCGTGCTGATCTCCGCCACGGCGCGCTCCCCGGCCCGGACGGGGCGCGGGCAGCTATGGGCGCGGCGGGTGACAGGGTCGGTGATGCAGACCCCAACATGGACGTGCAGGGCACCACCGTCTTCGTGCACGACTGCAACCCAGACATGGGTGTCCCCGAAACCGAGCTTGTGCAAGAAGTCCCTGGCGTCAGCGGCGATCCGTTCGTCGGTGACACACTCCTCCGGTCCGTAGCTGAGTACCCAATGCTCGACCGGGCGCGCAGAGCGGCCCTGTGCCGCCACGGCTTCGACCTGCATGGCGATAGCCTCCGCCGTTGTCCCGTACAGCCCATTGGCGACCACGAGGCGGATGCCGCTTTGCGCCGCGGCTGTCGGAGTCCGCAAGTCGCGGGGCCTCGCGCTCGCCCAGAACCTGTTTCCGTTCCAGACGAGGACCAGGCCACGCTCTTCGAGGTGCCGCAGGATGTAGGTGATCATGCGCCGGATTGCGCGCATGCTCAGCCGGCGCGGAGCCAAGCGTCGGGCGATCACCGCCGACCTCCCCGGCGCGCCCCGCGCTCGGCGGCGAGCCTATCGAGGACGAGGTCGAGTTGCCTCAGGAGCCGGCAAGCGGCCTCGCGCTCCGCCTCCGGGAACGCGCGCCCGGTGTCGAGATGGCGCATCGCGACGACGCCAACCGCACGGAGCTGGGCAACGATCTCCGGGTCATCGAGCACGACTGCGTCGTCACCAAGGGCGCGCCCAGCCGGGTTCAGACCGTGGCGCCGCAGGTGGGTCGACAGCGGCAGGCGGCTCGCGGATGCATGCGCGACGAGGTGCGCGCGCTCCGCCTCCGACAAGGCAACCTCGATCGTGTGCGACCGTGGCGTATCCGTGCGCCAGCCCTGACGCGGCATCGTCTGCCTCCCGCCGACCATGGACCGCGGCGCTCCTCGGTCGGCGTGAGGTAGCCGCTCGCGAGACGGGTGTGGCGGGCGCAGTCAGCAGGACGGGCATTCGTCCCGGGAAAAATGCGTGCTGGCCGAAAATCACGTCGCCGAAGTCTCGATGCCTTGAGGGGTAGTGCATGGCAAACCGGATGCAAAAAATTCCTTCCGAACCTTTTTGCATGGCGCGGGGCGCGCACTACGGTCCGGTCGCGTCACTGAAGGAGTAGAGATATGACGACAACCTCGGCGCCGGGGCCGACCTCCCCGGCGGCGTCGCAACCCGATCTGGCGGCGCTGCTCAGCACGCTGGCGAACGCACCGTCACGCATCCCGCTGGCGCAGCAGATCGTGCCGCGGCTGGCCGACGCGGTGACCGACCTTATCCTGAAGCAAGGGTACCACTACCGCGCCATCGCCCGCCTGCTCCAGCAAGCGGGGCTGAAGGTGACACCCCGCCAGCTTGAGCTGCTTCACCTGAAGTCGGTCGAACGGCGCGACCGCCGCAAGATTCGCGCGAAGCTCGAAAACGGAAAGAAGACGCTGAAGGCGGGCTCGGACACGAAGGTGGCGGGAACGGTCAACACACAGACAGGGAACACTGTCCAGTCTGCTGAGCCGAACGAGGTTCCGCCGCGCCTCGTGAACTTCGTGCGGGTTCAGGGCAACTTCGGAGACGCCAGCATGAAGGAGATGAAAGCACTTGGCTTCAAGTACGTGTCCAGTCCTCGGGGTTTCGCGCCCATCACCGGCCGCCCTGTCGAAGCTACTTCCGAGTTGGCGGCGTGCGTTGCGCGTATGAAAGCGACGGTGGACTACGCTCTCGCGTAGGCGTCGGCAGGCACTTCCAGCAGCTATCCCGGTTTGCAGTCATCCCGTCCGAGGCGGCGTCCTCCGCCTCGGACGCTTCTGCGTACCTGCCAAGATGGCCGGGCGCGACGTTCTGCGGTGCGCATAGTTCACCCAGGTAATGTGCCCGTAACGGTGTCAGACAGCACGAGGTGGAACAGCTCCGTTGCTCCGATGCCGGACCGCGGGCAGGAGTGTGTGCGGGGGAGGGAAAGTCGGCCACTGGAGCGGCGGCGTGTTGCTGCGGCGGGCGGAGTAAAACCCGGCCAGTGGGAGGCGGCCTACCCTAAGGGATCAGGGTGGTGCGCCGGGAGATGTTCGTGGTGGAGACCTACGCCGCGGTCCGGCGGTTCGTGTTCCTGGAGGGCATAGTCGGCGTGAGGCTTCCCGGGTTTTTGGGCTAATACTAGGTCTTGTTGATCAAAACCCATTTGCCCAATCGCGCAGCCCGATGGACATGATGCGCCAGGGCTGATTGACGAGCCTTTTCCATGCGGCGCAACAGAGATCGACGATGGCTTGGTGCGACGGGAAGATCCGGTTGGAAAGCCAGTTGTCACGGATGAACTGAAAAAGTCTGGACTGGACGAGACGGACGCGTCGGGATCAGGTCGAAACGCGCGAGGCGGGCGCAGACGGATCCCGCCGTTAACGGCACCATTGCCAGCTTCTCGGCGGCGCAGCGCGGTCAAGCCCCCAAGCCGCGAAGCGGGGCGCCGAAGGCGCCGGGCTTGACGGCGTTGCGGGTCGCCGAGACACCATCGCAGCCGCCGGGCGTCTCGATCCCAGCCAACGGTGTCCGTGGGATCGAGTGCCGACTTCTACAGATGAACTGCCAGACGTTTTCCATGACGTTGAGCTCGGGGCACTTCGGCGGCAGCGGCACCAAGGTGAGGTTCGGCGGTATCGGCAGTGTGCCGTTCGCAGACATCATTTCACTTTTCGTAACGCCATTTCAACGGCGTACTCGCGAACCTGCACGCGCTCCTTCTTTGCGTTATAGGAATCCGCGACCTCGCCCCAGAGCGGCGTTTTGCCAGCCCGCTCGCAGACCCGGTCGATTGGACACAGCCCGCCCAGACCCGCATGGGAACGGCACCAGTTGTAGTGATGAACCCACTGGGACAGTTGGTCCGCGATGTCTGGCGCCCGGGAGTCCACGGTCGCCCAAAACTCCTCGAGCACCGTCCGCTGCACGCGCTCGACCTTCCCATTGAGGTGCGGCGAGCGGGGCGGGATGGGACGGAACTTGACCGCCCAATCCATCAGGCGCCGTTGCACCGCCTCGGCGAAGAACTCAGTGCCGCGATCTGTCTGCACCCGCTGTACCGCGAAGGGCATCTCCTCGAACATCTGGTCGAGGAACCTCAGCGCCACCGCGGCACTCCGGCGTGGCGCTAAGCCAGCTACGAGATACCGGCTGCAATCGTCGATCGCTGCGAATTGCCATAGCCCCGGGCGGATCTTGCAGCTGTCGACTTGCACCCGATCGCTTGGTACCGGCCGGCTGTACCGCTTCGGCACGTGGCGAACCCGCCGCTTTCGCGGCAAAGCATTGAGCCCATGCTTGGCCAGCACCTTGTGCAGGGTGGACACCGCCAGCCGAATGCCGTGCAGGCGTTCGAGCTCGATGCGGAGCCGCTTGACGCCAAGCCGCCGCTCGCGTCGCAATCGGATGATGATGCCGCTCTCGCTCTCCCCGGCCTTCCGCGCCGGTGACCGGTGTGGCCGCCGGCTTAGCTCCGTCAGGGAACCGTTGCCCTCTGCCTCGAACCGGCGCAGCCACTTCCGAAGTGTCGGGCGCGAGATGCCGAACCGCCGGCAGACGGCACCTGCGTCGCCAAGCTCCTCGTAAGCCGCGATCCATTTCCGGCGCAGCTGGGCGCGACGAACCGCGGTTTCTTTCTGCGTCTTCGACAATCTGCTGACGGCTGCTGAGGCTGTGGGCTCCTGCGCAACGCGCAGCGTTGTCCAGGAGCCCACAGCCTACCAAAGCCGTTGAAAGGATGTCTACGAACCGTACACCTGACGCGATCAGCGCTGCATCGCTGCCTCAAGCGCCATGGCATCTCGCGCGTCCCTGAGACCGAGGGCGACAAACCCGTCCGCAAGCGCTTCAAGGCCCACCCCATCGGCTTCTTCCACATCGACATCGCCGAGGTCAGGACCGAGCAGGGCAAGCTGCACCTCTTCGTCGCCATCGACCGCACCTCGAAGTTCGCCTTCGCCCAACTGCACGAGCGCGCCACCACGCGCATCGCCGCCGACTTCCTCCGTGCTCTGCTGCAGGCCGTGCCTTACCGCGTGCACACCGTGCTGACCGACAACGGCCTGCACTTCACCACGCCGGGCAACAGTGCCTCGGCCGCGCCGCTCATCCGCCAGGCCATCGACCGTGGTGAGATCTTCCGCGCCCACTCTTTCGAGCTGGTCTGCGCGCAGAGCCACATCGAGCACCGTCTGACCAAGCCATTCCACCCGTGGACGAACGGTCAGGTCGAGCGAATGAACAGGACGCTCAAGGAAGCCACCGTCCACCGCTACCACTACGCTAGCCACGAGGAGCGCCGGCATCATCTCGCCCTGTTCCTCGACGCCTACAACTACGCTAGGCGCCTCAAGACCCTGAAGGGTCTCACCCCCTACGAGTTCATCTGCCGATCATGGGCCGCAGAGCCCCATAGGTTCGCTGCAAACCCGCTCCACCAAATGCCGGGACCAAACATCTAGAGGGGCGGACCGGCGTCCATGCCGCGTCCGGCCTGCTGCTTGCAATTATCGAAGACCTGTACGCGCCGCACCGAACGACACCGTTGTCGTCGGTCCTGGCTCGATCAAGCATCAACCCATCAGTGTCTCCTGCGCCGTGAAAGCCAATCCCAACGCAGCAGCCACTGCGGGATGGGTGATTTGGCCGGCGTGCACGTTGAGGCCCTGTGCCAGATGAGGGTTCTCCGCACAGGCCCGCCGCAGCCCCTTCCCAGCCAGCTGCAGCGTGAAGGGCAGGGTCGCATTGTTCAGCGCGACAGCGCTGGTGCGTGCCACGGCGCCGGGCATGTTTGTCACGCAGTAATGCACCACACCGTCGACGAAGTAAGTGGGCTGCGAATGCGTAGTAGGACGGGACGTCTCAAAGCAACCGCCCTGGTCGATAGCCACATCTACCACCACACTGCCCTGCCGCATCCTCCGCACCATCTCCCTCGTAACCAGCCGGGGCGCCGCCGCGCCAGGCAGCAGCACCGCACCGATCACTAGGTCGGCTGCCAACACCGCCGCCTCGATCGCTTCTACGCTGGCGAACTGCGTTGCCACAGTGCCGCCGAACTCGGCGTCCAGCGCCGCCATCACGCGCAGCGAGCGATCTAGCACCGTGACGCGGGCGCGCATCCCCTGCGCGATCCGGGCAGCGTTGGACCCCACCACGCCACCTCCGAGCACAACAACATTGGCCCCGGGCACGCCCGGCACCCCACCAAGCAGGATACCCGCCCCGCCGGCCTCCTTCTCCAGGCAACGCGCGCCGACCTGCACGGCCATGCGACCGGCGACCTCGCTCATTGGCGCCAGCAGGGGTAGGCCCCCTTGGCTGTCGGTTACCGTCTCATAGGCCACGGCGCTGGCTCCTGACTTCAGCAGCCCGACTGCCTGGTCGCGGTCGGCGGCGAGGTGCAGATAGGTGAACAGCACTTGGTCCGGGCGCAGCTGCGCCCATTCCTCGGGTTGGGGCTCCTTGACCTTCACGATCAGCTCCGCCGCGGCAAAGACATCCGCAGCCTTAGCAGCGATCGACGCTCCAACCGCCCGGTAGCTTGGGTCGTCGAAGCCGATCAACGCTCCGGCACCCGTCTCCACGAGAACCTGATGGCCCTGGGCCGTAAGCTCCCGCACCGAGCCCGGCGTCAGCCCGACGCGATACTCATGGATCTTGATTTCCGTTGGTACACCGATCCTCATGACCGTCCCTCTCCCTACGCCGGCATTGAGAATGCATCGTCGCCCCCTGCCGGGCTGCGCCTGCCAGGATGCGCCGCGGCGCCACCGCTGGCGATGGCCTCCACACAAAGTAGCCGGCTGCCGTGCAGCGCTCTCGAGGCGGGCTGGTGGAGTTGAGGAACGGAGGTTTTTGGGCTCACCGTAATCGGCATGTGACAAAAATGAGCTAAAATCCTCCGCCTGGCCTGCCCCCCTAGAAGTGGGCCAGAGCCTCCGCCGCGGCCAGCGGTTCCGGGCAATTGAAGATGCGCATCCAGCCAATCGGCCGCAGCAGCGCCTTCGACCAGGCATGGCGGGCGAGCGCCACATGCTCCTCCCGCGCGGTCGCGATCATCGCGGCATGGCACGAGCGATCCGCGCGTCGCGCGCGGGGCGCGGCGTTCCACCAGTAGCGCGAGAGCGGCGCGGCGAGGCCCGGCAGCGCGAGCGGATGTTAGGACACGTCGATGGCGTGGTTGCGCACGATGCGGAGCAGGTACGTCAGGGCCCGCGGAAAGGGCGTGGGAAAGACCGCCTCCGCCCCAATATTTCCGCTATTGCCGAAGGAGGCGCGCCCTCCCGGCCGCTGGCGGTCCAGCACCGCCACCTCGAAGCAGTGGCGTGGCAGATGGAGCGCGACGAACACGCCCACCATTCTCGCGCCAAGCACAATCGCCGAGCGCCTCATCACCCCGTTCGCGCCGCCACGCCAGACACATTGCGGCCGGGAAGTGAGGCGGGAAAGGGTCAAGGGCGTTGACCGGCCTCCACCGCGCCGGCAGCATTGCGCAATGACGATCGCGGCCGAAACTCGGCTCCTCCGCCACGTGCTGGAGACAGAGGCAGAGGCGGTTCCCGCTTCCGCGAAGGAAGCGGCGCGCCGCTTCCTGTTCGATACCCTGGCCGTTGGCCTCGCTGGCTCCGCACATCCCGCGCAGCCTGGGCTGCTTTCCGCCGCTGGCCGCTGGGGTGCGTCTGCGGAGGCCGGGATCTGGGGCGAGAACGCGCGCCTGCCCGCGGCGCAGGCCGCCTTCGTCAACGCCTTCCAGGCGCATGCGCTGGAATTTGACGCGATCCACGAGGCGGCCGTCGTCCATGTGATGACGCCAACCCTTGCCGCCGCGCTTGCCGAGGCGGAGCGGCAGTCTGCGCTGGGCCGGCCGGTTGCCGGCAGCCAGTTCCTCGACGCCCTTGCCCTCGGCGTTGATCTCGCCTGCACCATTGGTGCGGCAGCGCGCGGGCCGATGCGTTTCTTCCGTCCGGCGACTGCAGGCATGTTCGGCGCCTATGGCGCGGTCGCGCGGCTGCGCGGCTTCGATACAGCACGCGGCGCGGCCGGTGCGGGGCTGATGCTCGGCCAGATCCCCGGCACCATGCAGGCGCATCACGAAGGTTCGATCGCGCTGGCGGTGCAAATGGGCTTCGCCGCCGCGGCAGCCTTCCGTGCGGCGGACCTTGCCGAGGCTGGGGTGAGCGGCCCGCTCGCCTGGCTCACCGGCCCCTCCGGCTTCCTCGAAATGACGGAGGCCGGGCATGATCTTGAACCGGGTCTCGCCGCGCTCGGCCGCGATTGGCAGGTGACGCACCTGGCGCACAAGCCATTCCCCTCCGGCCGCCTGACCCATCCCGCCATCGATGGGGTGCAGCGGCTGATGGCACGCGGCGGTGTGAAGCCCGGGCGGATCCAGGAGGTGCGGCTGCACCTGCCGCCGCTCGCGATGCGGCTCGTCGGCCGCCCCCTGGTACCGAAGCTGACCGAGAACTATGCGCGGCTCTGCCTGCCCTATGTCGTGGCGACCACGCTGCGCTTCGGAACCGTCGGGCTGCAGGATTTCACCCCCGCGCGGCTGTCGGACCCCGCGACGCTCGCCCTCGCGCTCCGCGTGAAGGTGGTGGAGGACGGGAACAGTGATCCGAACGCGGTCGTGCCGCAGACCGTCGAGATCATCGGCGAGGAGGGCATGGTGGCACGTGTGGTGGTCGAGGCCGCGCTCGGCAGCCCTGCGAACCCGCTGACGGAAGCGGCGCAGATGGCCAAGGCGGAGGCCTGCGCCGCCGCCGCACGGCATCCCATGCCGCCGGAGCGCCTTCGCCAGCTCGCGACGCGCGTCGAGGCGCTCGCGTGCGCGCCGGATGTCGCCGCGCTGGCGAAGGCGCTCGGTCCGGTCTGACCGCCCGCTCAGCCCGTGACGTAGCCGAGCGCGCGGTCGCGCGTATCCGCCTCGGTGTCGCGGCGCGCAGGATCGCCGAAGCCGCCGCCGCCCGAGGTCTCCAGCCGCACGATATCGCCGCGGCGAAGCTGCACGCCGTCGCTTTTCGGCGGGATCGGCGTCTCCTCGCCGTCGCGGAAGCGCAGCAGCCGCCCGAGGCTTCCGGGACCGCCGCCGGCCAGGCCGTAGGGCGGGAAGCGGAACCGGTCCATATTGGCGGTGAACACGCAGGCCGGGCTCTCGACGCGCCATTCGCGCACCAGGCCAAGGCCGCCGCGGTGCTCACCGGCGCCGCCGGAACCGGGCAGCAGCCCGTAGCGGGTGATGGAGAGCGGCATCTGGCTCTCGATCATCTCGACCGGGATATTGGCGTTGTTGTGCATGCCGAAGGACCAAGCGTTGACGCCATCCTTGGCGGGGTGCGCGCCGGTGCCGCCGATCTCGATCTCCACCAGCACCTCACGGTGCCCGTCCTCGGCGATGGTCTGGAAGGTGACGACATAGCTGCCACCGTAATAGGCGGCGGGGATGCGGTCGGGCAGCGGCTGGTGCAGCGCGCCGAACAGCACATTGGCCAGCCGGTGCGTCACCGCGACGCGATGCGCGACGGAGGCGGGCGAGCGGCAGCTCGTCACGCTCCCCTCCCGATGGATGATGCGGATCGGCCGGTAGCAGCCGGCATTGGCCTGCACGGCGCCGTCGGTCGCGGCGATGATGGCGTAGTAGGCGGCGCAGTCGGACATCGCCGGCGTGCAGTTCACCGGGCCGCGCTGCTGGTCCGCGCAGCCGGTGAGGTCCACCTCGATCTCATCGTCCGCGATCGTCAGGCGCGCATGCAGCCGCACCTTCTCGCCGGAGACACCGTCATCATCGAGGAAGTCCTCGAACTCATAGATGCCGTCGGGCATGGCGCGGATGGCGGCGCGCATTGCCACCTCGCTCATGTCGAGGATGCGGGCGCAGGCCTCCAGCATCACATCGGCACCGTGCCGCAGCGCGAGGCGGCGGATGGAGGCGGCGCCGACCTCGAGACTGGCGAGCTGGCTTTGCAGATCACCTAGCATCAGCGCGGGCTTGCGGACATTCTGCCCGATCATCGCCCAGACCGCCTCGTTCAGCTTCCCGTCCTCGATCAGCTTCAGCGGCGGGATTCGCAGCCCTTCCTGGAACACCTCCGTCGCCGTCGCGGCGTAGCTGCCAGGCGCCATGCCGCCCATGTCGATGTGGTGGCAGAGCGCGCCGACATAGGCGATGCGCCGGCCTTCATGGAACACCGGCTTGAAGACCAGCACGTCGTTCAGATGCTGCGCGCCACAATAGGGATCGTTCGTGGCGACGATATCCTCCGGCCCCCAGCGCTCCGCATCCACGAAGCTGGCGAGCAGCGTGCGCAGCGCCGCGCCCATCGAGTTCAGGTGCTGCGGGATGCGCGCGGATTGCGCGACGTTGTTGCCCTCCGCGTCGAAAACAGCGGTGGAGTAGTCCAGCAGCTCGCGCACGATGGTGCTGCGGCTGGTGCGCCAGATCGTCACGTCCATCTCCGCCGCGGCCGCCGTCAGCGCGTTGCGGATGACCTCGATCTCGACCGGTCCGAGCTTGCTCATGCCGTTCATCCCTCCGCTGCCGCATCGCTTTTGTGCGACGCGATCAACGCGCCGCCGGTGCCCAGGGTCGCGGTCCAGCCGCGTCCGATCCAGTGTGTCGCGAAAGGCTCCTCCACGACCGCAGGCCCATCGATGCGGTCCTCGGGGCCGAGCGCGTCGCGGTCCCAGACCGGCAGATCGCGCCAGGCGCCGCCTTCGAAGATGCGGCGCGTGCCCTTGCGGGCGGGGCGTGTGGCGGGCTGGGGCTCCGCCACGCGCGGCTTGGGCAGGCTGCCGGTGGCAAGGGCGCGCAGCGTCACGATCTCCACCGGATCGCCCGGGTTGGCGTAGCTGAAGCGCTGACGGTGCATGGCGTGGAAGGCCTCCACCAGCCGTTCCAGCGCCGCCGCATCGGGCGCGGCGATCTCGCCCCAGGGCACCAGCAATTCGAAGGCCTGGCCCTGGTAGCGCATGTCCGCGGCCAGCTCGATGCGGCGCTCCACCGGCGGGATGCCGTCGCGCGCCAGCCGCGCATCGGCCTCCGCGCTGAGCGAGGACACCGACTCCGCGATCGCGGGTAGTGAGGACGGCTCCGCACGGCAGAGGCGCGAGCGCGCGAGGTCCTGCGCCAGGTCGGAGAACAGGATGCCATAGGCGGAAAGCGTGCCGGGATCGCGCGGGAAGATGACATCGGTGATGCCGATCTCCGCCGCCACATCGGTCGCGTGCAGCCCCCCAGCCCCACCGAAGGAGAGCAGCGCGAATTCGCGCGGATCCAGCCCCTTCTCGAACAGGGAAAGGCGGATTGCCGCGCCGAGGCTGGCATTGGTAACGGTCAGCACGCCTTCCGCCGCACGCTCGACCGTCAGGCTGAGCGGCGCGCCGACCCGCGCCTCGATCGCGGCGCGGGTGGCGGGCATGTCCAGCTTCATCATGCCGCCGAGGAAGAAGTCGGGATCGAGCCGCCCGAGCGCAAGATTGGCATCCGTCACCGTCGGCTCCGTCCCGCCGCGGCCATAGGCGACGGGGCCAGGCTTGGCCCCCGCGCTGCGTGGCCCGACGGTAAGGCGCCCGCCCGCATCCACCGCGGCGATGGAGCCGCCACCGGCGCCAATGGTCCGCATATCCACCATTGGAAGACGTACCGGGAGGCGATCGATCTCGCCCTGCGTCACCACGGAGACGCGCCCATCCTGCACCACGGAGACATCGAAGGAGGTACCGCCCATATCCACCGCGACCAGGTTCGGCCGTGCCAGCATCTGCGCCAGCCGCCCCGCCGCGAGGGCACCGCCGGAGGGGCCGGAGAGCAGCAGCCGCGCCGGCTGTTCCGCCGCGGTGCGCAGGCTGCAGACGCCGCCATTGGACTGCACGAGGAAGATCAGCGGGCGGAACCCACCCTCGCCGAGCCGCCGCTCCAGCCGGTCGAGATAGGTCTGCACGACCGGGAGCAGCAGCGCGTTCAGCACCGTGGTCGAGGTCCGCTCGTATTCGCGGATCTCCGGGCTGACGTCGCAGGAAAGCGAGACCGGCACCTGCGGCCGCGCCGCCGCCAGCAGCGCGCCCAGGTGCCGTTCATGCGCGGGATTGGCGTGGCTGTTGAGCAGCGCGACGGCAACGCATTCCGCTTCCAGCGCATCGATCCGCGCCAGCAGCGCGGGCAGCGCCGCCTCGTCGAGTGGCTGCTCGGCCGTGCCGTCGGCGCGCATCCGCTCCGCCACGCCAAGGCGCCGGTCGCGCGGGATCAGCGTGGGGAAGGGATCGGGTGCCAGGCCGTAGATGTCGCGCCGCACATGGCGGTTGATCTCCAGCACGTCCTCGAAGCCGGCGGTGGTCAGCAAGACGCCGCGCGCCAGCCGGCGCTCCAGCACCGCGTTGGTCGCGATCGTCGTGCCGTGCAGCAGCAGGCCGATATCGGCGAGGGCGAAGCCGAAGCGCTCCGCCGCCTCACGCAATCCCGTCGTGAGGCCGAGCGAGGGATCGTCCGGCGTGGTCGGCGTCTTCCATGCGTGCACGGCGCCGGTGCGGGCGTCGAACACCTGCAGATCGGTGAAGGTGCCGCCGATATCCACGGCGACCCGCACAGGGCGGGGCGGCTCAATGTCGCTTTGCAACGCGTGCTCCAAGGCCAGGAGATGGCGAGAAAAATATCATGCTGCGATGTGCGGTACTTGACCAGGGGTGCCGCGCGGAATTGCCAGATATGCGGCGCATCGCACAAGGAACGATCTCGCTGCTTGCATGGCGCCCTTCGCCAGTGCCAACATCTTTGGCGGGCCCGACGCCTCGCGAGGAACGGTACTGCCAGGGCAAGACGAATCAAGCACGGAAAGGAGAATCTCAGGTGAAGATGCGCAAGCTACTCGGCGCCGCGCTCGCGGTGCTCCTCCCGGCCGTCATGGGCAGCGCGGCGGCGCAGGATCTGCCGCGGCTGCAATTCAAGGCG
This sequence comes from Falsiroseomonas sp. E2-1-a4, assembly GCF_051433165.1. Lineage (NCBI taxonomy): Bacteria > Pseudomonadati > Pseudomonadota > Alphaproteobacteria > Acetobacterales > Roseomonadaceae > Falsiroseomonas > Falsiroseomonas sp. E2-1-a4. The sequence continues at coordinate 15,237 of NZ_JBHMFS010000035.1, forward strand.
ATCGGCCTGAACAGCCCGACCGTCGCCTCGACGGTGAACGAGGTCCCCTTTTGGCGGGAAACCATCCCGCGCGCCTCGAATGGCGCCATCACGGTGGATATCACGCCGCTCGACCAGATGGGCGTCGACGACCGCACCATGCTGCGCCTGCTGCGGCTCGGCATCATGGACTTCGCCGGCATGGACATCTCGAAGATGGCTGGCGACGATGCGCGCTTCGAGGGCTGCGACCTGGCCGGGGTGACCCTCGACATCGATCGCGCACGTGAAGCCTGCAACGCCTGGCGGCCCATCATCGACCGGCAGATGCAGCGGAACTGGAATGCCAAGCTGCTCGCCTTCGGTGGCAATCCGCCGCAGGTGTTCTGGTGCCGCAGCGTGCTCGGCGGTCTCGCCGATCTTCGCGGCAAGCGCGTCCGCGTCTTCAATAACACGATGCGGGACTTCCTGCAGGGCGTGAACGCCACCGCCATCAGCATGGCCTTCGCCGAGGTCGTGCCCGCGCTCAACAACGGCGTGGTGGACTGCGCTGTCACGGGCAGCCTGTCGGGCAACACGGCGGGATGGACGGAGGTTTCGCGCTCCATCTACCCGATGTCGCTCGGCTGGAGCATCAACGTGCTGGCGGTGAACCTCAACACCTGGAACCGACTCGACCAGCGCACGCAGACCTTCCTGCTGGAGCAGGTCGCGACCTACGAGAACGCGATGTGGGACACGCTGCGGCAGGGCACCGACCAAGCTGACAATTGCAACACCGGCCGGCAGCCCTGCACGATGGGTCGGCCCGCCAACATGACCATCGTTCCCGTGCGGCCGGAGGAGGAGACGCAGCGCCGGCAACTGGTCGAGGGTGCGGTGCTGGCCAACTGGGCACGGCGCTGCGGCGCTGAGTGCACGCGGGAATGGAACGACACGGTTGGCCGTACGCTCGGCCTGACCGCACCCGTGCCCGGCCGCTGAAGCCCAACACACTGATCGGGCCTGGCGCTTGAAGGCCGGGCCCGCCTGTCTCTGTAAACCCGTTTATCCGGAAGGCGCATGCGACAACTCCTCGCAGCCGCACAGGGCGTAGCCCGCGCCGGACTTTGGTTCGGCGGTGCGCTCATCCTCCTTTCCGCATGCCTGATCGGCGTGGACGTGACGATACGCAAGCTGTTCGCCGTCTCGGTCGGCGGCGCCGACGAGATCGCCGGCTACGCACTGGCCATCGGCACAAGCTGGGCGCTGGCCGCCGCGCTGCTCGACCGCGCCCATATCCGAATCGACAGCGTCTACATGCTGCTGCCGTCGCGGCTTCGCGTCGCGCTCGACCTTGTCGGGCTCGCGCTGTTCATCGGCTTCTTCGCGCTGGTTGGTTGGCATGGCATCGGTGTTCTGCAGCAATCCTGGGTCTCGGGCTCGCGCAGCCAATCCGAACTCGAGACGCCGCTGATCCTGCCGCAGGCGATCTGGCTCATTGGTCTGGGCACCTTCGTGGTGATCGGGGTGGTTCTGTGGCTTGCCGCGATCGGGCATCTGTTTGCTGGCGACCGGGCCGGAGCTGGGCGCCTCATCGGCACCCGCTCCGCACAGGAGGAGGTGGAAGAAGAAATGCGCGCGGCAGCGGAACGCAAGGCGGCGGAAGGCCGATGATCGCCACGACCCTCATCGTCCTGCTCGGGCTACTCGCGCTGGCCGTCCCGGTCGCCGCGGCGCTTGGCGTGCTCGGCTTGGTGCTGGAGCAGATTTATGCGCGTTTCCCGCTCTCGCTCGCGATGGGCGAACTGGCCTGGTCCACGTCCAACTCCTTCCTCCTGGTCGCGATCCCCTTCTTCGTGCTGCTGGGCGAGATCCTCCTGCGTTCAGGCATCGCGGAGCGGATGTATTCTGCGCTTGTACAGTGGATGCCGTGGCTGCCGGGCGGTCTGATGCATTCCAACATCGTCGCCTGCGGGCTGTTCGCAGCAACCTCGGGCTCCTCCGTCGCCACCGCCGCGACGATCGGCACCGTGGCGATTGGTGAGGTCGAACGGCGCGGCTACAACGAACGGCTGTTCCTCGGCACCATCGCGGCGGGCGGCACGCTCGGCATCCTCATCCCGCCCTCGATCAACATGATCGTCTATGGCGTGCTCACGGAGACCTCGATCCCGCAGCTCTACCTGGCGGGGCTGCTGCCCGGGATCGTGCTGACCGTGCTGTTCAGCCTGACGGTGATGGTGGTGTGCCTGCTGCGACCGGACCTCGACGGCACGCGGGTGCAGACCAGTTGGCAAGGGCGCCTGCGCTCCCTGCCGGATCTCCTGCCGCCGCTGTTCATCTTCGCCGCGGTCATCGGGTCGATCTATACGGGCCTTGCCACAGCGACGGAATCGGCCGCGCTTGGCGTGATCGCGGCGATGGCGGTCGCGGCCTGGCACCGGCGGCTCACGCTGCCGGTGCTGCGCGCGGCGCTGGAGGGCACCATGCGGACGACGGCCATGATCATGGCCATCCTGACCGCCGCCTACTTCCTGAATTTCGTGATGACCTCGATCGGGCTGACCGCCCAGGTGAACCGCGCCATCACCTCGCTCGGCCTAGCACCCTACGAGCTTCTGCTGGTGGTGATCGTCTTCTACATCATCCTCGGCATGTTCATGGAGACGCTCTCCATGATGGTGGCAACCGTGCCGATCATAGCGCCTGTCCTCATCACCGCGGGATTTGACCCGGTCTGGGTCGGCATCCTCATCATCCTGCTGATGGAGACGGCGATGATCACGCCGCCGGTCGGCATAAACCTGTATGTCGTGCAGGGGCTTCGTGAACGCGGTCGCATCGACGATGTGATGATCGGCGTCGCGCCCTTCGTGCTGACGCTCGTGCTGATGATCGCGGTGCTGGTCTTCTGGCCGGACCTCGCGCTCTGGCTGCCGCGCAGCGTCGCCACCTCTGGCTGACGGAGGCCGGCGGCGCTTCCACTACGGCTTGTCGAGAAGGATGTTGCGCGCATCATCCAGGCTGGCGCGCCAGCCCGGCAGCACCAGGCAGGTCGCGTCGTATTCCTCGACGATGAGCGGCCCGGTCTGAGGCGCAGCGAGGTCGACGCGGCGGATCACCGGCGCCTCCACCCAGCCCTCCTCCGGCCCCAGGAAGATGCGCCGCGGTGCCGGTGCCGCGGCCTCCGCGCGGCTCGGCACGCCACCGAGCGGCTGCGCCTCACCGGTCCGGACACCCTGGCCGACCACCTGGATGGAGACGAGCTCGACCGGCTCTTCCACACCGGCACGGTGGCCATAGGTCCGCTCGTGCTCCTGCCCGAAGGCCTCCTCCAGCGCGCGCAGGGCGTCCGTCGTGATCGGGCCGTCGGGCAGCGGCACGGTCAGGTCGAAGCTCTGGCCGTGATAGTGCAGGGCGGCGGCACGCCGCAGCCGTGCTTCCGCACCGGTGAAGCCCTCCGCCGCAAGCTGGTCGAGCGCCTGGCTGGACAGCGCGTCCAGGGCGGCGTTGAGCTCGGCCAGGTCCAGCCGGCGGGTCTGCCGGCGGAGGCTGCGCGAATAATGGTGCTCCACATCGGCGTAGAGCAGCCCGAAGGCCGAGAACAGCCCCGGCGCGGGCGGCACCACCACCCGCCGCATGCCGAGCGCTTCCGCCATGCGGCAGGCAAAGAGCGGTCCGTTCCCGCCGAAGGAGAACAGGGCGAAGTCGCGCGGATCGCGCCCTCGCTCCGAGGAGACCGCGCGGATCGCGCGGATCATGTTGGAGACGGCGATGAGATGCGCGCCATGCGCGGCGCGCGCAAGTTCAAGCCCTAGCGGCCGCGCGACCTTTGCCTCGAAGGCGGCGCGCGCGCTTTCAGCGTTCAGCCGCACGGCCCCGCCGACCAGATGCCCGGGGTTCAGGTAGCCGAGGATGACATTGGCATCGGTGACCGTCGGCTCGGTCCCGCCCATGTCGTAGCAGACCGGGCCGGGCGAGGCGCCGGCGCTCTCCGGGCCCACCTGCAGCGAGCCGCCGGCATCGATCCGCACCAATGACCCGCCGCCGGCGCCGACCTCAGCCAGGTCGATCGCCGGCACCTTCAGCAGGTAGCCTGCCCCGGTCAGCAGGCGCGAACCCACCATGATTCCGCCGCCCACCGAGTATTCCGTGGCGCGCGTGACCTCGCCGCGCTCGACCGTCGCGGCCTTGGCCGTGGTGCCGCCCATGTCGAAGGTGATGACGTCGGGCAGTCCCTTCGCGCGGGCCAGCGCCTGCGCCCCGACCACGCCGGCCGCCGGGCCGGATTCCACGATATGCATCGGCTTCGCCACCGCGGCCTCGGCGGTCATCAGCCCGCCATTGGATTGCATCAGCAGCAGCCGCGCCGGCACGCCCGCGCGATCCAGCCCGCCACGCAGCGAGCGCAGGTAGCGCGCGACGATCGGCATGATGTAGGCGTTGATGACGGTGGTCGACGTCCGCTCATACTCCTTGATCTCCGGTAGGACTTCGGCGGAGACCGAGAGCGCCAGATCCGGCGCCAGGTCGCGGATGATCGCGGCGATCGCCTGCTCATGCGCCGGGTTGGCGTAGGAATTCAGCAGGCAGATGGCGATCGCCTCCACCCCCTCATCCAGCAGCGCCTGGACGACGCGCGCGGCCTCGTCCTCATCGAGTGGCCGCTCGATGCGACCTTGTGCGTCCACACGCTCATCCACCACGCGGCGAAGGTAGCGCTCGACCAGCGGCGCCGGCTTTTCCCAGGCGATGTCGTAAAGGCGGGGCATGCGCAGCGTGCGGATCTCCAGCACGTCACGAAAACCCTTGGTGGTGATCAGGCCGGTGCGCGCGCCCTTCTGTTCGAGGATCGCGTTCGAGGCGACGGTGGTGCCGTGGCGAATCTCCTCGATAGCGTCGCCGGTCACGCCGGTTTCCGCGAACAGCTCGGCCAGGCCCACGACGATGGCGCGCGCATAGTCGTCCACGCTGGAGGAAATCTTTTTGGTGTGGATCGTGCCGTCGGATCCGAACAGCACGATGTCAGTGAAGGTGCCGCCGATGTCCACGCCGACGCGCCAGGTTACGGTCATGGCGGTCACTCCCCGGCCTCGGCGGGCAGCGGATCCATCCGCTGCACCTTCGGTGTCTCAACCCAGGCGCGGCGCTGGCGCAGCTCCGCGCGCAAGCGCTCCGTCGCCGCCGCATCCACCGTCCAGGCGGTGGTGTCCAGCAGCACGCCGTAATCGGCGCGTGCCCGCCCGGGTGAGAGGAATTCGTTGCGCACATCCTTCAGCACCTTTGCTGGGTTGCGCTCCAGCGGATCGCCCCAGCCGCCGCCGCCGGCAAGCACGTGGCGGAACACCACGCCACGCTGGATGTTCATCGTGATCTTGGAGGGTACGAGGCGGTTTTCCCCGCCGGGATTCATGCGATTTTCGGAAGGCGCGCCAGGGCTGCCGCCATAGAGTCCGAAGGGGCGATGCACGCGCCGGTCGGAGCGAACCTGTAGCACGCCCTCCTCCTCCGTGAAGCGATAGTCGCGCCGGAACGGCACGCCGCCGCGGAACCGCCCCGCGCCGGCGCGATCCGGCATGAATTCGTAGGCTAGCAACTGGATCGGCTGTTCCGCCTCGGTCACCTCGATCGAATGGGAGGCCATGTTCGCCATCATGTGGCTGTTGCCGTCCAGGCCATCCGCCCAGGGCCGTGCGCCCCAGGCGCCGCAGGTGAAGTCCACATAGATGAAGGGGGAGCGATCTGCATGGTAGCCGCCGATCGAGATGCCCGTGTTGCCACCATCACCCGCCGCAAAAACCTTGTCCGGCAGCATCATGGCGAGCGCGCCGAAGATGCAGTCCGTCATGCGGAAGCCGGTGAGCCCCCGCGCGGCGCAGGCCGCGGGCAGTACGCCGTTTCCAACCGTCCCGGGCGGGCAGATCACCTCGATGGCGCGGAACACGCCTTCGTTGTTCGGAATGCCTGGCGGCAGCACTGATCTGACACCGGTGTAGGACGCGGCCTTTGTGAAGGACAGCGTGTTGTTGATCGCGCCCTTTACCTGCGGATTGGTGCCCGTCCAGTCCACCACCATGTGCGCGCCGGTCTTGCGGATGGTGACGAATAGGCGGATCGGCTTGCCGTAGTCCACGCCATCGTCGTCGATCCAGTCCTCGAATGACCACTCGCCGTCGGGCAGATCCGCCAGCGCGGCGCGAGTCAGGCGCTCGGCGTAGTCGATCACATCCTGCATGTAGTCCTTCACCGTCTCCGCGCCGTAGCGGGCGACGAGTTCGGCGAATTGGCGCTCCGCGATGTGGCAGGCAGCGAGCTGGGCACGCAGGTCGCCGAACAGACGGACGGGCAGGCGGACATTGCGCTCGATGATCGCCATGATGGCCTCGTTGCGCCGTCCCGCCTCATACAGTTTCAGCGGTGGAATGCGCAGACCCTCGGCATAGATCTCGGTGGAGTCCGAGGCGTTGGACCCAGCAACGCGGCCGCCGACATCAGTGTGGTGGCAGATCGTGGCGGCGAAGGCCAGTCGCTCCCCTGCGTGGTAGAGCGGCTTGAAGATGAAGATGTCGGGCAGGTGCATCCCGCCCTCGAAGGGATCGTTCATGATAAACACGTCGCCTTCGCGGATGTCCTCGCCATAGCGGCGCATCACCGCTTCCAGCGCGGTCGGGATGGAGCCGAGATGCCCCGGCAGCGTCAGCCCCTGCGCGACCAGCCGCCCCTCTGCATCCGCGAAAGCCGTCGAATAGTCCATGTTGTCCTTGAGAACGCCCGAATAGGTCGTGCGGAACACCGTCAGCGCCATCTCGTCAGCAATGGAGAAGATGGCGTTTTTGAACAGCTCGAATGTGATCGGATCCCGTGCCAGTGCCATGGTCGTTCGGTGCTCCATGTCTCGGATGAACGGGACCTGGTGCTCCCGGCTTCCGTGTCGAGCCTAGAGCGCTGCCGTCGAGGCTGGCAATAGCGGGGGCGCGCCCGCGCTGGAGGCCTCGTACCGCGTCGCCGTCGTCTCCGCGCCGCGCAGCATCGCCGGTGCGCGCCCGAGGCCATCAATCGAGTGGTATTCCACCATGCGGCCGTCGAATGTCACCTGATGGCTAGTGCTGTTGACCAGTCAGGCACCAGAGCCCGTCTACGTTTCAGGCCGTGGCCGCTTCTTCGGAGGTCCCGAAGGTCGCAGCATCGGCGGCATCAAGGTGCTCCTGCATGTGACGCGGCGCGGCCTCCGCATCACGGGCCCGCACCGCGACGACCATCCCATCACGAAACCCTGTGCGGGCAGAGCACTGCTCGTCCGTCTCCGACTTTGCGCGAATGGTGCGCCACATCGCGCGGGGCGGGACTAGGATCATCGCGGCGGGCCCGGAGTAGATGCGCACCGCGGCGCGGGCGACGCAGCACAAACAGGCCGCCGCCGCTGCGGGCGATGACGATGCCGGCAGTCTCCAGTGCCACGATGCCCTCCCGCACGGCAGAGCGGCAGGACGTTGGTTCAATCTACCACCAGCCCGATGCGCCGGATTACGTCAGCCCACTTCTCCGAATCCGCCTTGAGATAGGCGGCCGCACCCGCCGGATCGGTCGGCGCCGGATCTAGCCCGAGCCGGGCCAGCCGATCCGCCGTTGCCGGCTCCGCGAGCCCGGCATTGAGCCGCTGGTTGAGCGTCGTCACAATCTCAGCCGTCATGCCGGCTGGGCCGAACAGGCCGAACCAAGTAAGGACTTCGAATGCCGGCAGCCCGGCCTCGGCCGAGGTCGGCACCTCTGGCAGCGCAGCGGCGCGCCGAGGCGCTGGCACCACGATTGGCCGCAGCCGCCCATCGGCGATGAAGGGCGCGGAGTTGCTGACGGGGTCGAACATGACCTGCAGCCGCCCGGCGACGACGTCGGTCAGCGCCTGGGTGTTGCTGCTGTAGGGCACGTGCAGCATGTCGAAGCCGGCCAACGTCTTCAGTAGTTCACCCGCCAAATGCAGCGTCACGCCAACGCTTGATCCGAATGCAAGCTTGCCTGGATTCGCCTTGCCGTAGGCGATCAGCTCCTGGAGGTTGTGGATCGGCAGCCCCGGATGCACGGAAACCACCAACGGCCCCGTACCCACCAGCCCGAGTGGAGTGTAGTCGGTGATCCCGTCATAGGGCTTGCGGCGATAGAGATGCGGGTTGACCGCATTGGTCGAGGCGCCGCCGAGCAGCAACGTGTACCCATCCGGCTCTGCGCGCGCCACATGCTGCATTCCTGTTACTGCATTGGCGCTCGGGCGGTTCTCTACCACCACCGGCTGACCAGCCATGTGCGGACGCAGCAGCTCGGCGGTAAAGCGCGCCACCACATCGCTGCTGCCGCCGGCGGCATAGGGAACGATGATGCGGACCGCGCGGCTCGGATAATCCGCCGCCTGCACAGTGAACGGCCCTGTCAGGCCGCCCGCAGCCAGGATGCCAAGAAGCGCACGGCGCGGGAGATGAGTCATCGGGCTTCTCCGTCGGTGGTGGGGGGGCGGGTGCGCGATCACTCGCGCGGCGCGCGCGGCGTGATCTTCCGGGCTTCCAGCGCCTTTGCCGTCTCAGGCTCCAGCAGGCCGCAGGCGCCGGCGGTGGACCACCAAAGATGATCCGCCTTGTGCACGATCAGGCATTCCAGGCTGCGATGGACCAACTCGCCCTCGAATGAATGCCCCATGACGATGTGCACGATCTCCTCGGGCAGGCCGACAGCGATGCCAACATGCGCGCCGTAGACCGGGTGCCTAAGCGAGGGCATGCCGGCCTGCGAGCCGTCCGCATCCCAGCGAGCGCGGTTCGCAGGGTCGAACTCAAACGCTTTGCCGACGTCGTGCACCAGTCCGCCGGCGAGGATGATGTCGCGATGGATCCGCGCCTCAGGGAAGGTGCTGAGGAAGTCGTCAGCGATGGCCAGCGCTATGCGGGCGACACCGCGCAGATGCGTCGCCTGGTCGCCGCGCTTGAGGCGGAACATGCCCGGGTTGGCCTCGCCGGGGATGTCGTGGATCCGGTCGAAACTGCTCTCGGCAAGAGCATAGGCCCAGGCCTCGACGGTCTTCCGGCGCAGTTCCTCGTCCTGGACATTGGCCAGCTCGGGCAGGTCCTCCAGCACGCTGGCGCGTAGCACATCGGTGATCGGGCGCCGTTCTCGGCGGTCGAGGTAGTTCATTGCTGTCACGGGTCCTGAAGGCCGGAGTGCGACGATGGTGCAGCGCGCCAGGTGGAGGTCGCCAATACAAAGCGCGTCGCTCTATGATAACGTGGTGTTATGAACCTCTCCTTTCGTGAGCTCGAGGTGTTCCGGCACGTCATCGAGGCGGGCGGCGTCACGGCGGCGGCTGCGCGGCTGCGCATCTCCCAGCCCGCGGTCAGCCGAATGCTGCGCCAGACCGAGGCACGGATCGGCTTTCCGCTGTTCACCCGTGTCCGCAAGCGCCTGCTGCCCACGCCGGAGGCTCGCGCCCTCTTTGCCGTGACGGCGAATGCCTTCGCCGCACTCGATGCCGTGAACCGCCTGACCGAGAGCCTGCGGGAGGGCCGGGCAGGCACGCTGAAGATTGCTACAGTGGCGGCACTGGCCAGCGGCGTGGTCGGCGATACGATCCAGCGCTTCCGTGCCGACCGGCCGGAGGTTGCGGTGCTGCTGCACGTGTCGCCAGCGCATCAGGTGGTGAACCTGGTGGCCGATCATCAGGTCGATCTCGGTGCTATCATTGGTGCGACCGGCGATGCCGCCGTGCGGACGATCGAGCTGGGCTCGCACGGCCTGGGCTGCCTGCTGCCGCTCGGCCACCGGCTGTGTGCACAGGAAACCGTCTCCCTTGGCGACCTCGCGCGTGAGACCTTGATCTGCCCCGGTTTGCAGTATCAGACCGGCGCGCAGCTCAGCGTGGCCTTTGAGCAGGCCCGCATGCCCTTCCGTATCGCAATCGAGAGCGCGTTGGCCTCGGTCGCCGGAGCGCTTGTGCGGCGCGGGGCGGGGGTGGCGGTGCTGGACGGCTTCGGGTTGATCGCAGCCGGCGGGGCCGATCTGGAGACCCGGCCGCTCGACCTGCCGGTGCGCAACACCGCCTGCCTGGTCGAGTCCCGCCACCGCCCCCTCTCGCGCCTGGCGTTGGAGTTCCGGCGCTGTCTGCGGGAGGTAGTGGGCTGACGCGGCGCGGCCTCGCTGGCTGTTACATTTCCCGCCTCCTGCGCCTGACGCTGCTGGCGCCAGACATCATCGAGACGATCCCTCGCGGAGACGGAATCTGGGACGAAGCTGGTCCAGGCACTGCGCGCCGAGGGCGCCACCACTGCGGATTGAACGAAACCGCTTCGCGGTGAGGGCGGATGAGGCGGAGCTGGCTCCTGTCTGACAAGGTTGGTGCGCCGTACCACCTCCTGACAGGAGCCCTCCGATGGCTGAGATCCGCCCTCTGCGCCGGCGCATGATCGAGGACATGACGGTCCGCAATCTCTCGCCGGCGACCCAACGATCATACCTTTACGCCGTGGGAAAGTTCAGTCGACATTTCGGCTGCTCGCCGGAACTGCTGGACCTCGATGATGTGCGCGCTTTCCAGGTGCATCTGGTTTCTCAGGGGATCGCGTGGTCGAGCCTGAACCAGACGGTGGCGGCGCTGCGCTTCTTCTTTGGCGTCACGCTCGGCAACCAGGACATCCCCGAGCGCATCGCCTATGCCCGCGAGCCCCGTCGGCTGCCTGTCGTACTGGGCGCTGACGAGGTCGTCCGCTTTCTCGAGGCTGTGCCTGGGCTGCGGAACCGGACGGCGTTGACCACAGCCTATGCGGCTGGCTTGCGGGTGTCTGAGGTGGTCTCCCTCGGGATCACTGACATCGACAGCAGCCGGATGGTGATCCGCGTCCAGCAGGGCAAGGGTCGCAAGGATCGGGGACTGTCGCGAATTTCGTGTGCGGCCGGTCATGATGGGAGGAAAGGAACCCCCTCATGGCCAGACGGAAAGCCCCACAGATACCGGACGAAATCCTTGACCAGCTGCTGTCCGGTGCGGAGGCGAGCACCGCCTTCGACCAGGGCGGTCTGCTGGATCAGTTGAAGAAGGCGCTGGCTGAACGGGCGCTGAATGCCGAGATGGGCCACCACCTGGCAGGTGATGGCGGCACCGGGAACAGCCGCAACGGCTATGGCCGCAAGAGCGTGGTGACCGGCACTGGCCGCATGGCACTGGAGGTGCCCAGGGACCGGCAGGCGAGCTTTGATCCGCTGCTGATCGCGAAGTACCGGCGGCGCTTCCCCGGCTTCGACGACAAGATCATCTCGATGTACGCCCGCGGCATGAGCACACGGGAGATCGCGGGCCACCTGCTGGATCTGTATGGCATCGAGGTCTCGCCGGACCTGATCAGCACGGTGACCGACGCGGTGCTGGATGAGATCGCCACCTGGCAGGCCCGGCCGCTGGAGCCCGTCTACCCGCTGGCGTTCTTCGACGCGCTGCGGGTGAAGATCCGCGACGAGGGGCTGGTCCGCAATAAGGCGGTGCACATCGCGCTCGGCGTCAGAGCGGACGGCACCAAGGAAATCCTTGGGCTTTGGCTGGAGCAGAACGAGGGCGCCAAATTCTGGCTGCGGGTGATGAACGAGCTGCGCAACCGCGGCGTGGAAGACGTCCTGCTCGCCGTGGTCGATGGGCTGAAGGGGTTTCCCGAGGCGATCCTGGCGGTGTCCCCGAGGCCACGGTGCAGACCTGCATTGTGCATCTGCTGCGCCACAGCCTGGATTTCGTCTCCTGGAAGGAGCGCAAGCCGGTGGCAGCGGCCTTGAAGGACATCTACCGCGCGGTGGATGCCACCGCGGCCGAGGCGGCGCTGACGGCGTTCGAGGCCAGCCCCTGGGGCCGGAAATACGCCGCCATCGGCCAGAGCTGGCGGCGCGCCTGGGGCGAGGTGGTGCCGTTCTACGCCTTTCCCATGGAGGTCAGGCGATTGCTCTACACGACAAATTCCATAGAGGCCCTCAACTCCCGGCTGCGTCGCGCGGTCCGCGCCAGGGGGCATTTCCCGACTGATGAGGCGGCGCTGAAACTGCTGTTTCTTGTCTTGAACAGGACCGAGAAGGAATGGACGATGCCGCCGCGTGAATGGTCCATGGCAAAGGCACAATTCGCCGTCCTGTTCGGCGACCGCTTCACGCGAGCCTGGCCTGACCGTGTCGTTCAATCGACCGGCCGTACACGGAATTTCTGACACTCCCCCGGCTTCCAGAAATTCCTTCGACCAGGCGTAGTACAGGCTCTCGGCGATGGCCTCGCGGCGGCACAGGGCGGCGATACTCTCCTCGCCGCGCAGGCCTTCGAGGACGATGCGGATCTTGTCCTCGGCCGAGTGGTGCTTGCGGGTGGCGCGGCGGATGTCGCGCACCACCTTCTCGGCCGGCGGCTTGGCGGCGGGGGCGGAGGATTTCTGGCTCATCTTCACTCTCCTGGCAGTTACGATGAGCCAAAAATCTTCCGTTCCTCAACTCATCTGTCCCAAGGGTGCTGATGCCGGACAATCGCGAACTTTTGGTCCGCCCCGGCGCCATAGAAGGCCGCCTGAATGGCGGTGCGATCATCCGCCACGCCATCGCCCAGCCCGCCGAAATCGTTGGGCAGAACCGCCTCGCGGTCGCGCAGGTACTTCGCAAAGTCGGATTTGTTGAGATTGGCGTTGAGGACCAACAGATCATCGATGCGGGCGGCCCTGAGTAGGTCCTATGGTTGGATGCGCCAGAAATGCGAAAGTTGATGAGGCGGCCGGGTCGCCGGCCGCCGCGAGATTTGAATTGGGAGAAAGATAGGAGCAATACAAATTGATTGGTTTGCATGGGGAGGGATCGGTTGCTGCGACTCGCACTGCGGAGCGTCCGGGCAATCTGCCGAAATGGGAACATGGGATTGCCAGGACAAATTGTCGGGCTTAACCAGCATTCTACGACCCGAGAGCCCTTATAGCGTCCGCTGGAGACCTGACTTGAGTGCAGCATCAAACCCGTCGATCCAAGTTGGAGAGGTTGGCCTGGAGCGGGACGTCTTCCTGCGTCGTCTGCTGCGCGAACTCGCAGGGACGCTCCAGGACGTGGTCGGCCTGGAGGAGGCGTCTGGCTACATCAGTGTCGTCGGCGCCGCCATGGGCGAGCACATCGACGGCGCCTATCGCCATGCGCTTGCTGTTGACCGGCTTTCTCGCGAGCAGGTCTCGACGGTCCTCGTCGACCTCAAGCGCCGTATTCAAGGCGATTTCTTCATCGTAGAAGAAACCGAGGATCGCATCGTGCTAGGCAACCGGGCATGCCCCTTCGGTGAGCTCGTCCTGGGCAGACCCTCGCTCTGCATGATGACGTCCAACGTCTTCGGCTCAATTGCTGCCCAGAACCTTGGCTATGCAGGAGTCGCCCTCGACCGGACCATTGCTCAGGGTCATTCCGAATGCCGCGTGGTGGTTCATCTCCGTCCTAGCGAACACGCAGAACTGAGCCTTCGCGAATACTTCCGGCGAGACGATGCTAGCTAACGGAAGCGCTGAGAGCGTCCTGCACGGGCTTCCCGAGCCCGCCTTGGTGGTCGGAACCGATTTGAGCGTCGTCTTCGCCAACAGCGCGGCGCTTTCTCGTCTTGGTCCAGGCCTTGACGGCATCCGTGATCTGGCCCGCCTTACCAACACCCCGGAGGCCGCGGCTAAGCTGCGGGCCTATCTTCTCCGCTGCTCTGGTTCTCGCAGTCCGCTGCTCGGCGTTGCTCAACTGCGGGAGGTAGATGGCAGGATCACCGGCTTTCGCTGCCACGCAGGTCTGCTGCAACCTGCCGAAAGCCAAACACCGGCCAGACTGTTACTACGCCTCTCAGATCGGGGCGATGAGCGGTTCGCCACGCTAGCGCAGACGGTGCGCGACCTGAATGACGAGGTTCGCAGGAGGCGCCGCACACAGGCTTTGCTTGAGGAGGCTCTCCGCGACCGCGACGTCTTGCTCCGGGAACTGCACCATCGTGTGAAGAACAACATTCACATGCTCGCCGGCATGTTTTCGTCTGCGCGGCGCGAAACTGCTTTACCGGAGGCGGCCGTGGTGCTCGATGAGGCTTCGCGCAGGCTGGCTGCCGTCGGCGCGGTGCATCAGATGCTCTACGTCGAGGACAACCTCCGAGGCGTGCAGGGCGACGAATTCGTCACGCGGATCGCCACGATGGTCATGGACGGAGCCGGGGCCCGCGACAGGCTCTCGGTCGCGGCGGAGCCTATCGAAATACCGAACGATGCGGCTGTTCCGCTCGCGCTGATCCTCAACGAGCTTCTGGCGAACGCGCTGAAGTACGGTAACCGGCCGGACGGCACGTATGGCCGAGTGTATCTTGGCTTGTCCGATGTGGATGCTGCCATTGAGTTGTCGGTTGAGGACGAAGGCCCAGGATTTGACCCGGCGATCAAGACAGGCAGGCGCGCTTCGGGTCTGGGCTTGGTGCGCGGCTTGGCCCGTCAGATCGGCGGCTCTTTCTCGGTTGGATCTGGTGGAATTGCTGGAGCGCGATGCATTGTTCGTTTCCAAGATCGCGGCAGGGCGGTAGCGGCGACGGGAACTAATCAGCAATGAGTGGCCAACTAGGGTGGAATGCTATTGCCTCAGGCCTGTTCCAGCCAAGTCTGGTGCATGTCTCCGGGGTTGTCGTGGTGCGCTCTCAGGAAGATGGGCGGGCGGGTACGAGGCCGTCGTCGCGCGGCCGCGTCCTAATCGTGGAAGACGAGTATTTCGTTGCGCTAGACGCTGAGGATGCGCTGTCCGCCGCAGGTTTCATCGTGGTCGGGGTAGCGACGACCGCGGAGGAAGCTGCCGAACTGGCCGCAGCCAGTAAGCCTGACATTGTGCTGATGGATATCCGGCTGGCTGGTTCGCGAGACGGGATCGACGCAGCTGCCGAAATCCGTGGCCGGCTCGGTATTCCCAGCCTTTTTGCGACTGCGCACTCGGACGCAGCAACCCGGTCGCGTGGCGACGCAGCAGCCGCACCTCTCGGTTGGCTATCGAAGCCGTACACGCCTGGCGAAGTCGCAGCGGCTGTTTCGGAAGCAATCATCAGGGCGCGTCGGGGCGGCGAAGGCGGCGCTTGATCCTGGAGCGCCGGCATGGCGGCCTTCTACCGAGCGGTGGCAGTGACCGAGCCGGCGAGGGCGCGACCGTTGCCTTCGGCGGAGGCGCTGGTGATCAGCCCCTCCACACCGATTCCGGTCGCCGAGTGACGGAACGCCGCGGCGCGGGTGTCCGGTACGCCGGCCAGGAAGCGCTGGAAGCGCACCTCCGGCGCCCGATACCGGTTGATCACCGCGTTGCCGCAACGGGTCGCCGTGGCCGTGTAGTCGATGCTCAATCGGCACTGCAAGCAGCTGATCCGTCCTGCCGAGCCCGTGGCCGTTCAGGCCGCAAGGCGGTTTCGCCGCATCCGTAAGGTGACGATTAGCCCCTCCGCCGACCAGTCGAAGGCAATGCTGCCACCGAGCTGGTGCGCCATGCTGCGCCGGACCAGTTCGCTACCGTAGCCGGCCGGAGCGGAGGGCTCGACAACGGGCGGGCCACCCCGTTCAATCCAGACAAGTACGACCTCTTCGCCCGGGGCTGTGCACCCGAGGTCGAGCGTTCCGCACTCCACCGAGAGCGCGCCGTACTTCAGGGAGTTCGTCGCCAACTCGTGCACCACGAGGGCGAGCGTTGTGGCTGCCGCCGCGCCAATATCCATCCGCGGCACCGAGACTCGGATGCGCCCGGAAGTGCCGTCCGTATCGTCATAGGCCTGCAGCAGCACCGTCAGAAGGTCGCCCAGCAGCGCTGCTTCGACCGGACGGCCATCCCTTGGGCGAACGAGGTCGTGGGCACGCCCCAGGGCAGTTAGCCGCCTCGTGAGATCCTGCGCCATGTCCGTCGTAGTTGCCGCCGAGCGCGAGGTGATTTGGGCCAGCTGCGACGCCACGAACAGCAGGTTTTTGACCCGGTGGCTCATCTCGCCGGCGAGCAGTTGATTG
>NZ_JBHMFS010000036.1:0-24901 GCF_051433165.1 Falsiroseomonas sp. E2-1-a4
TCGACCAGCGCCACCCCCACCGCATGGTGGTCGCTGAAGCCATCCGCCTGGATGCCGCCCCGGACCGCGGGCCGCAGGAAGGGGCGGGGCCGGCCGTTGAGGCCTGGCGGTCGCAGGATGGCCATCGGCCCCTCCAGCCGCAGGCCGCTGCTGCCGTTGACCAGCGCCCGGCCCGCCAGCATCTGGTCCAGCATGTTGGGCTGGCCGCTGTAGAAATAGGTGCCCTCGCCGGACCCGGCCAGGGGCGAGGCCAGGTTCAGGAAGCGTCGCACCACCCGCAGCGGCCCGCTGCCCAGCCGCCCCGCCACCCGGTCCCGCGCATTGGTCGCCAGCGCGTAATGCACCAGGGACCGGTCGAAGGGCTCGTCGTTGAAGTCGCCCATGGCGAGCACGGCGACATCCTCGCCCTGCTCCTCATGGATGCGGGTGTGCCAATGGGCCAGCGTCTCCGCCGCCGTCATGCGGTAGGGCTCGCTCTCGAACTGGCCGCCGGAGCGGGAGGGCCAGTGATTGGCCAGCAGCACCAGGCTGCGGCCGGCGGCCGTGGTGAAGCTCGCCTGCAGGATGTCGCGCGTATAGGTCCGGCGCATGATGAAGTGGGTGAAGATCTTCTTCCGGTCCACTTTGTAGCGGTCCTTGCGGTACAGGAAGGCGGTGTCGATGCCGCGGGCGTCCAGCCCATCTGCATGCACGAAGCCCCATTTGCGGCTGCCCAGCTTCTGCACCAGCCGCGTCAGCACGCCGGCGCTCTCCACCTCGCAGACCCCGAGGATGCCGGGGCCGGCCCCGCCCTCCATCGCCGCGATGGCGCGTGCGATCTGGGCGAGCTTCAGGTCCAGCACCGCCGCATCCCAGCCTTTGAGGTCGGCCGCCAGGCGCCTGTCGAGGCCGCCGCTGCGCGGCGCGTCCTCGGTATCGAACAGGTTTTCCAGATTCCAGAAGGCGATGAAGTGGCGGTCCGCCATGGTCGTGATCCCCCGGCACCGGGCAGCAGGATGCGACAGGGGGCGGGCGGGCCGCCAGTGGTTTCACACCCGCGACGTTTGCAGGATCTCCGGATTCACCATCATTGAGGGGTCGGCCCGGCCATCGAGCACATCCAGGATGTTCTGGGCCGAGATCCGCGCCATGCGGTTCATCCCTTCCTCGGTGCTCGCCGCCGAATGCGGGCTGATCACCACATTGGGCAGGCCCAGCAGCGGGTTGCCCGGCGTGGCCGGCTCCACCTCCAGCACATCGAGGCCGGCGCCCATCAGGTGGCCGGATTGCAGCGCGGCGACCAGGGCTTCCTGCTGCACCACCGGCCCGCGGGCGGTATTCACCAGGATGGCGCCCGGCTTCATGGCGGCGAAGGCGCCAGCATTCATCAGGTGATGCGTGGCGGGTGAGAGCGGACAATGCAGCGTCACCACATCAGCCTCCGTCAGGCCCGCATGCAGGTCGCGCACCGCGCGGAAGCCATCGGCGGCGATGCGGTGCGGGGAGAAGCCGGGGTCCAGCACCGCGACATCCATCTGGAACGACTTGAGATACTGCGCCACCCGCGTCCCGATGCGGCCATAGCCCACCACCAAGGCGCGCTTCCCGGCGAGGTCCACCATCCGCAGCCCGCCCGGCGGCCACCAGCCGCCGCCGGCCACGTGGTTGTGGATATCCACCGCCCGCCGCGCCACCGTCAGCAGCAGCATCATGGCGTGCTCGGCCACCGACAGATCGTTCGAGCCATTGGCCACCATCACCGCCACGCCGCGCTCCGAACACGCCGGCACATCCACCGTGTCGTATCCAACCCCGATGCGGGAGACGACGCGTAGCTGCTTCGCCGCGGCCAGCGCCGCGCGGTCCATCCGCTCCAGCCAGCACAGCGTGCCATGGGCATCGGCGATGGCGGCGTGCCATGCGGCCGGGCCGGGATTGTCCAACACCACCAGATCCAGCTCCGGCCGCGCGGCAAACACCGCCATGCCAGCCTCGGGCAACCTGCGGCCGAGCACCACCTTGAACGCCATTCTGTCTGTTCCCCCTTGGACTGCCCCATGCTGGCAAGGCCGCGCGGATCGCGCCAGCGCTTGCGGCCGTGGCATGGCCTCGCTATCGTCAAATCAGCCATGACGATCCGCGCCGCCCGTACCGAGCTGACCGCCGCCCTCCGGGTCGGCCTGCGGCTGCGCGCGCTCCTTCTCCTTCGACTTAGCCACCCCTGGGCGTAAGCTCCGGCCAGTGATGGTCGGTATCGCTCAGGGGACCCTGGGGGCAGGCTTGCCCTCGCGCATGGCATGACGAATCAGAAGCAAGGAACGCCCCCAATGGCCATCAATCACCCGTCTTTCGGGGTCATGGACCCCGACCGCGTCATCATATTCGACACGACGCTGCGTGACGGTGAGCAATCCCCCGGCTTCTCCATGAACCTGGAGGAGAAGCTGCGCATGGCCGAGGCCCTGGCCGAGCTCGGCGCCGATGTGCTGGAAGCCGGCTTCCCCATTGCCAGCCCCGGCGATTTCGAGAGCGTCCAATCCATCGCCCGTCGCTTCGCCAAGGATGGCCCCGTGGTCTGCGGCCTGGCCCGCACCTCCCCGGGTGATATCCAGAAGGCGGCCGACGCCATCAAGGACGCCGCGCGCGGCCGCATCCACACCTTCGTCTCGACCTCGCCCCTGCATATGCGGGTAAAGCTGCGGATGGAGCCGGATGCAGTGCTGGAGATGGTCACCGCCTCCGTTACCATGGCGCGCAACGCGACCGCCGATGTCGAATGGTCCGCCGAGGACGGCACGCGGACGGAGATGGATTTCCTCTGCCGCTGCGTCGAGGCAGCCATCAAGGCCGGCGCCACCACCATCAATATCCCCGATACGGTGGGCTACGCGGTGCCGGAAGACATGCACCGCATTTTTGCGAACGTCCGTGAACGGGTTCCCGGGGCGGATCGGATCGTCCTGTCCACCCACAACCACAACGACCTGGGTCTCGCGGTCGCCAACACCATCGCCGCGATCCGCGCCGGCGCCCGCCAGGTGGAATGCACCATCAACGGCATCGGCGAACGGGCCGGCAATGCGAGCCTGGAGGAGATCGCCATGGCGCTGCGCACGCGCCACGATGCGATCCCGGTCACCAACGGCGTCCGCACGCAGAACATCCTGCGGACCTCCCGCCTGCTGGCCACCATCACCGGCTTCGACGTGCAGCCCAACAAGGCGGTCGTCGGCCGCAACGCCTTCGCCCATGAATCCGGCATTCACCAGGACGGCATGCTGAAGGATTCCTCGACCTATGAGATCATGACGCCCGAGAGCGTCGGCTGGACCAAGTCGTCCCTCGTGCTGGGCAAGCATTCGGGCCGCGCAGCCTTCAAGGACAAGCTGAAGGCGCTGGGCTACGAGGTCGGCGACAACGCCATGAACGACGCCTTCAAGCGCTTCAAGGATCTCGCCGACCGCAAGAAGGTTGTCTACGACGAGGACATCGTGGCGCTGGTGGATGATGAGGTCGTCCGCGCGAACGACCGCATCAAGCTGCTGGGCCTGTCCGTCTCCACCGGCATGCACACCCGCCCCATCGCCTCAATCGCGCTGGAAGTGGATGGCGAGCAGCGAGAAGGGGTGGCCGGCGGCGATGGCGGCGTGGATGCCACCTTCGCGGCGCTGCGGGTGGCCTTCCCGCATGATGTGAACCTGAAGCTCTACGCCGTGCAGGCGGTGACCGGCGGCACCGACGCCCAGGCGCGCGTGACCGTGCGGCTGGAGGAGGAAGGCAAGCTGGTGGACGGGCAGGGGGCGGATACGGACACCATCGTCGCCAGCGCGCGGGCCTATGTGCACGCGCTGAACAAGCTGCTGGTCAAGCGGGCGCGGACGGCGCCTGCGGAGATGGGTCAGGCGCTTTCGGCCTGAGCGCCGGCGGCGGGCGGGGCGTAGGCGGGCGCAGCGGGAAATCCAGCGCCAGCCCCGCCTCCTGCCGCTTCAGCTCCGCCCCCAATTGCCGCGCCAGGCCGCGCAGCAGCAGGGCGCGAAGCTGGTCATCGGGGCGCGGCACCACGCCATCATCCTCGATCTCCAGGGTCGCACGGCGGTCATCGGCCGAGACATTGATGAGGATGCGGCCGCCCATGCCCGGCGGAAAGCCCTGCTTCAGCGCGGCGGACACCGCCTCCGTGATGATCAGCGCCAGCGGCACGGCCTGGTCCGAGGAAATCCGCAGTGCCGGCGCCGTCACATCCAGCGCGATGCGGCGGCCGGGCTTGTCGCCGATGGCAGCGAACAGCTGCACGCCCAGCTCCTCGATGAAGGCACCGAGGTCGATCGCCTCCGGGTCGTGATGCGCGTACATGTGGCGGTGCAGCGTGGCCAGGGCGCCGATGCGGTCCCGCGCCGCCTCGAATTCGATGCGCGCCTGGCTGTCCGTCACGCGCTGGGCCTGCAGCGCCAGCAGGCTGCTGACGATCTGCAGGTTGTTCTTCACCCGGTGGTGCACCTCCGCCGCCAGGATCTCGGCCCGCTCGATGGCGGCCTGCAGGTCCTGTTCGCGTTCGGCCAGCGCCTTGGCGCCGGCCTGGAAGCTTTCGGCCAGGTCGCGGATCTCGTCCGGCATGTCGGCGATGCCCGGAATTTCGAAGGGCGCCGCGCCGGCATTCCATCTGGACACCGCCCGCCGCAGCCGCGATAGCGGGCGGGTCACGGCGTAGTTGGCGCCGAGCACCACGGCCAGGATGCTGAGACCGAGCAGCGTGCCCACCTCCGCCAGGCGCTGCGTCGCGGCCAGGTAGGCGGCGGCGCGGATCGGCGCCGTTGGCCGCGCCACCACCAGGAAGGCCTGGGTGGACAGGGTGCCACGCGCCGCCAGCACCTCTGCCCCCTCGAATGTCGCGCGTGTCGCACTGCCGTCCGGCGCCGCGCTGGGCGGGGCTTCGGCGGAGGTGGAAGGACCCAGCGGCCAGGACCGATGCTCGGCATCCACCAGCCAGCCGAGCAGGCCAGCCGGTAGGGCCGGCGGCGCCACCCGCGCCATTAGCAGGCGCCCCGACACCGGCAGGGTCCGCAATACCGCGATCATGCCGGAGGCACTGGCCAGAATCAGGGAATCCGTGGCGGTGGACAGCCGCGCCCTCAGCTCAGGGCCGATGGCGGGCAAGGTGGTGCCGGGACACTCCACCTCCAGCACTACGCCTTCCGGCGCGCCCTGGCCCAGCCATTCGCCACAGCTCGCGTCGCCCGCCTGCCAGGTTCCGGCAATGCCCCGCAAAACGCCATCGGCGGCGGCGATGCGCCCGGCGAAGGACGCCACGGCCAGGTCGCGTTCCCGCGACAGGTCGCGATCGGCCTGGCTGATGGCGCTGCGGTAGCCCATGAAGGCGCCGGTCAGCACCAGCAGCACCACCGGAAAGGCCGCGATCAGTAGCAGGCACAACAAACGACCCCGCAGGCTGGCCTGGGGGCGCGGAAGGCTCCAGCGTCGCGGCGTTCCGCCGGGCGTGCTCATCGCGGTTGTCGTATCTCTCCGGCGCGGCGCGGCCTATTTGCTGCGCCGGTTCCGATCCTCCTCGATGAGGCGCATGAGTTCGGGCGGAATCGGCTCCGCCGCAACGTCGTCGTAAAGCTTATGCAGCCCGCGCTGCAGCCAGAGGTCGAACGCATCTTCGCCCGCACGTTCAGCCTTGCGCTTCGGTGCCTTGGGGGAGGGCGCGGGCTTGCTGCTGTCGCTGCTGTCCATGTCCATCGCCGAAGCCGGCACCGCCCGTAGCCCATGCCCGGTGCGGAGCCTGGCACTCTCGACTTAAGCCAGCAGGTGGTGTTCGCCAACCCCCGAACCGTTTCGCGTATGTCGCGACCCGCGGTCGCCGCTGGGGCCGCTGATCCGCGCCCGCTCGGTGCGCTGCTCGTCGGTCGTCGCTGCGGCGGATTCCTCGCCGGCCAGCCAGACCTGGAGCTGGCGACGGGCGCGGAAGACGCGGCTTTTCGCGGTACCCACCGCACAGCCGGTCGATTCCGCAACCTCCTCATAGGACATGCCCTGCAGCACCACCATGAACAGCGCCTCGCGCTGGTCGGCCGGCAGGCGGTTCACGGCATTGCCGAGTTCCTTCAGCACCAGGCGGTCTTCATGCGTCGCCGAGACGGCGAAGGCACCTGCCGGCACATCCTCGATATCCGTGGTCTCGCGCTGCTTGCGGAGCGTGCTGATGAAGCGGTTGCGCAGGATACGGTGCATCCAGGCGGCAAAATTGGTACCCGGAGTGAAGCTGTTCTGGGCGGCAAGTGCGTTCGCCACGGCGTCCTGCACCAGGTCATCCGCGGCGGCCCGGTTGCGGGTCAATGCCAGGGCCTGCACCCGAAGACGGGGCAGAAGCGCAATGACCTGACCGTGGAACTCGTTCGCCATGCTGTTTGCTCCATGCATCATGCCATCTGAATGAATGGCGGGCCGCGATGGTTGCATCGCGCTTCCGTTACCCATTCACAGGCGCGAGAGCGCGTGACAGCGCGCTGCGGGCGCGGGAGACGCGGGCCTTCATGGTGCCGACCGGCACCTCGCAGATCGCCGCCGCCGCCTCCAGCGTCAGGCCGCGGGCGGCCACCAGCATCAGCGCCTCCCGCATCGCCGGCGGCAGGCCGGCTACGGCGCGGGCCAGGTCGCGCACCGCATGGGCGCTTTCCTGGTCCGGCGGGCGGGCGGCCTCGGCCTCCGGCGGGTTCGCCTCGACATGGTCGCGTTCCCGCCGCGCCTTGCGCCAGCCCTCGCGGAAGGTGTTGCGCAGCACCGTCAGCCCCCAGGGCCGCAGCGCCGCCTGCGGGTCATCGGCCAACCCGGGGGGCGGCACGAAGCTGGCCAGGCCGCGCAGCATCCGCAGCACGGTCTCCTGCACCAAATCATCGGCTTCTGCTCGCGAACGCGTCAGCATTCGGGCTGCGGCGCGCAGTTCCGGCAACAACTGCGCGATCACGGTGCGCAAGGCGCCGGAGTTCTCTTGTTCGTCCACACCACACTGCATATCAAGTCCGGGAGGTATGCGGCAGCGTGTGCCGCGTATTTGGGAGATGACAAGGCGATGAGCGAGATCGATCGCACCGCGCTGATCGGCGCCCTGCCCTATGCGCGCCGCTTTGCCCGCGCCTTGACCGGCTCCCAGTCCCGAGGCGACGGTCTGGTGGCGGAGGCGCTTCGGGGTGAGCTGGCGGTGCCGGAGGGTGCGCGAGAGGGACGGCTGCTGGCGCGGCTGGCCCTGTACCGCGCGATCTGCCGCATCTCGGGCGACAGCCCGGATGGGGCGGATGGCCAGGGGGATGGCCTGAGCCGGCCGCAGCGCATGCTGCTGCTGCTGACCTCGCTGGAGGAGCTGGAGCCAGCCCAGGCCGCGCTGGCGCTCAGTATCCCGACCGATGAGGCGATGGCGCATGTCGAGGCGGCGCGCGGCCATTTGCGCGCCGGGGCGGTGGCGCGGGTGCTGATCATCGAGGATGAGCCGATCATCGCACTGGACCTCCAGCAACTGGTCGAGGCCGCGGGGCATGAGGTGGTGGGCATCGCGGCTTCCGAGGATGAGGCGGTGGCGATCGCGGCCGCCGAACGGCCGACTCTGGTGCTGGCGGATGTGAACCTCGGCGCCGGCGGCGATGGGACTTCGGCCGTGGCGCGCATCATGCGGACGCAGCAGGCGCCGGTGATCTTCGTGACCGCCTATCCGGAGCGGCTGCTGACCGGGCAGGATCTGGAGCCCGCCTTCATCATCACCAAGCCCTTCGAGCCGACGACGCTGGCCATCGCGACCTATCAGGCGGTGACCCGCGGGGTGCATCTCGACCCGGTGTAACGAATTCACGCGCCACTGTTGTCCGGGCCGGAACCGTCCCGGCGACAGTGGCGTTGATCCGGCGCAATCTGACCGGAGTTCCCCATGCTGTACTGGACCCTTGTTTTCCTCGTCGTGGCCCTGGTCGCGGGCCTGCTGGGCTTTGGCGGCATTGCCTCCGCCTTCGGCGGCATCGCGCAGATCCTGTTCGCTGTCTTCATCGTGCTGTTCCTGCTGAGCCTGATCTTCGGCGCCTTCCGAACGCGCTGAACCTGGCAGGCCGCCGCCCGTGCGCGTGATCCCGGCGCTGGTGGTGTGCGCGGCCGCCGCCTTGGCCCTGGCCCCGGCCATGGCCCAGGCGCCCGGCAACCCGCCGTCGCGCGCGCAATTCTGGTTCGACCCCACCCAGCTTCCCGCCTTTACCGGCACGGTCGACCGCTACCTGGCCAATCCCGGGGGCGAGACCGATGCGCTGCTGTTCCGGGAGGGGCCGCAGGTGGTCTTCCCGCCTGACATGGCCGAGGCGGTGCGCCGCGCCGCGCCGGCTGGGCAGCCGCTCATCGTCTGGGGCATCCGTGCCCGCGAGGCGCCGGTGATCACCATGCTGGCCTTCGCGGCATCGCAGGATGCGGAGCCGGGCGTGGTGGATCGGTTCTACTGGCGCCTGGGCGGCGGCCTCCCGGCCCAGTCCCAGCCGCTCGCCGTCGCCGGGACCGTGCGTGCGCCCTATTTCGCGCCGCAGGGCCAGTTGGTGGGTGCGGTGCTGGAGGATGGCACCGTGGTGCTGCTGCCGCCCGGCGCTGCCGAGCCATTCCGCAACCTGCTGCGCGCCGGCGCCCGGCTTGCCGCCGAGGGCCGCGGCTTTGCCGGCGAGGCGGGGCGCGCAGTGACGGCCGACAGGCTGGGCGAGGCGGTCGATGCGCTGCGTCCGGTGTTGCCGCCCGAGGCGTCTCCATCCGCTCCCACCGAGAGCCCGCCCGCCGCCTTCGTCTCCAACCCGCCTGCGCCAGCGGCGCAGCCGCAACGCTGAGCCGCCATGTCCGACCCGATCCCTGCGGCCATCGACCTCCCGCCGCAGGAGGGCCTCATGCGCCGCTTCTGGCGCCTGGCCCGAGGCTACTACACCTCCCCCGGTGATCGGCGGAGGGCCTGGTTGCTGACGGCCGCGGTGGTCGGCCTGACCCTGTTCCAGATTGGCGTGCAAGTGCGGTTCAACCTGTGGAACCGTGACTTCTTCAACGCCCTCGAGAACCGCGACAGCTCGGCATTCTACGGCCAGATGTGGATGTTCGCGCTGCTGACGGTGCTGGCCATGCTGGCCGCCGTAGGCCAGCTCTGGGCCCGCCAGGCGCTGATGCTGGGCTGGCGGCGCTGGCTGGTGCACCGGCTGCAGAGACGCTGGCTGGAGAATGGCCGGCACTACCAGCTGAATTTCCTGCCCGGCGCCGCCGACAATCCCGACCAGCGGATCAGCGAGAACACCCGCTGGGCGACCGCCATGGCGGTGGACCTGACCATCGGGCTGCTCAGCGCCATCCTGACCCTGGCGAGCTTCCTCGGCATCCTGTGGTCGCTCTCCGGCCCGCTGCGGATGTCCTACAGTGGCACCGAGTTCGAGATCCCCGGCTACATGGTCTGGTGCGCCCTGCTCTACGCGCTGGTCGGCTCCATCGCGACCATGTGGATCGGCGGGCCGATGGTGGACATCAACATCCGCCGCAACCAGGCCGAGAGCGACCACCGCTTCGCGCTGATCCGCATGCGGGAGAACAGCGAGGGCATCGCCCTGATCCGCGGCGAGGCGGATGAGGATCGGGGCCTGCAACGCGCCTTCGGCCGCGTCGTCTCCGTCATGAAGGAGCTGTACGACCGTGAGCGCCGGCTGATGTGGCTGACCAGCGGCTACGGCATGGCCGCCGGCGTCATCCCCATTCTGGTGGCGAGCCCGCGCTACTTCGCCGGCGCCATCACGCTGGGCGTGCTGATGCAGATCAGCTCCGCCTTCCTGGAGGTGACGCGTGGGCTGAACTGGTTCGTGGACAATTTCCCCAAGCTGGCGGACTGGCGCAGCCATGTGGAGCGGGTGGTGGATCTGGAGGACACCTTCGACACGGCCGAGGCCATGGCCGGCCAGGCCCGCATCGACATCATCGAGGCGAAGCCGGACGCGGCGGAGGAGGTGCTGGCCTTCCGCGACCTGCAGGTGGCGCATTCCGACGGCAATGTTGTGATCCAGGGCGCCAATGCGGAAATCCGCGCGGGCGAGAAGGTGTTGATCGTGGGCGAAAGCGGGAGCGGCAAATCCACCCTGTTCCGCGCCATTGCCGGCTTCTGGCCCTGGGGGGCGGGCGAGATCCGCATCCCATCGCGGTCGCACATGATGTTCATGCCGCAGCGCCCGTACATCCCCCTCGGCACGCTGCGCGCCGCGCTGACCTACCCGTCCGCAACCGGCGACTTCCCGGAGGAGACGCAGCGGGCGGCGCTGGAGCGCTGCGGCCTGCCGCATCTGGTCGCCAGGCTGGAGAATGAGGAGCGTTGGGATCGCGTGCTGTCACTCGGTGAGCAGCAGCGCCTCGCCTTCGCGCGCCTGCTGCTGCACAAGCCGCGCTGGGTGTTCCTGGACGAGGCGACAGCGGCGCTGGACGAGGAGAACCAGGATCAGATGATGCGCCTGTTCCGCGAGGAACTGGATGGCACGGCGTTGATCTCGATCGGTCATCGACCCGGCCTCGATGTCTATCATGACCGCACCCTGCAATTGCTGCGTGCGCCGGATGGGGCACGGCTGCAGGTGCGCCGCAAGCCGGTGCGGGAGCGCGGCCGCCGCATCGCCGACGGCCGCGCGGCATTGCAGCGCATGCTGCGCCGCAGCTGAAACCAATGCTGCGCCGGAGCTTGGGCGGGCCGCGGGACGGGCTGTCTCATCGGCGAGCCGGCCCGGCTTCCCGGTGCTGGCGCAGAGCGCTGATCCGGTATGGCAGACGGCGCTGCGGGATGCCGCATGCCGGGCCGCGTGGCCCCGATGGCGCGCCGGGTTGGGCACAGGCCGTCAGCAGCGCGAGGCAAGGCAGGCCTGGGGCATGGCGTCAGCCACCGACGTAACGATCTCGCACGTTTAAGGGCCGGCCTCCCGCGGAAGCCGGCCCCTATCTGCGTTCACGCGGTGAGCGGCTCAGCGCCAGGCGGGGCGGCCGAGATTGACGGTGCCGGGGCTGGTTAGCGCACCACCGGCCGCGCCGGCGGCGCCGCCCAGCAAGGCACCCGTGCCGGCACTGCCGGTCAGCGAGCCGACCGCAGCGCCGGCGCCGGCGCCCAGCAGGCCGCCCGAGACCGCGCGGTCGCCGGTGGTCTGGCCGCAGGCGGCCAGGCCGCCGGCGAGGATCAACAGAATGGGAAGCTTCTTCATGGGGGAACCTCTTGGCGTGGGTCGATGCACCCACAACGCCGCCAACGCCCGCCGGTTCGCCCGCACCATTGCGGTTTCGTGCGTTTTCTTCGGTTGGGGTCAACGATATCCGCACGACCTTATGACAGGGCTTGAGCCTGGGGCGGGGGAGGGGTATCGGAAGCGCCTCGCGCCACCCCGCGGAACCGTCGGCACCGGACGGTGCCAGGCCCAGGGCCTCCAAGCCCGGGACTGGCCCGAAACGGCCAGATGAGGCCCGGCGCGGTGACATCTTCGACACTCGGAAGGTTCCGGCTGCATGTTCTCCCGCCTGTTCGGCTTTCTCTCGGCCGACATGGCCATCGACCTCGGCACCGCGAATACGCTGGTCTATGTGAAGGGGCGGGGCATCGTGCTGAACGAGCCCTCCGTCGTCGCCATTTCAGACCATCGCGGCAAGAAGCAGGTCCTGGCGGTGGGGGAGGAAGCCAAGCTGATGCTCGGCCGCACCCCCGGCAACATCGCCGCCATCCGCCCGCTGCGGGATGGCGTGATCGCCGATTTCGAGGTGGCGGAGGAAATGATCAAGCATTTCATCCGCAAGGTGCACAACCGACGGTCCTTTGCCTCGCCGATGATCATCGTCTGCGTCCCCTCCGGCTCCACCGCCGTGGAACGCCGCGCCATCCAGGAATCGGCGGAATCCGCAGGCGCCCGGAAGGTGCTGCTGATCGAGGAGCCGATGGCGGCGGCGATCGGCGCCGGGCTGCCGGTGACGGAGCCCTCCGGATCCATGGTGGTGGATATCGGCGGCGGCACCACGGAAGTGGCGGTGATCTCGCTCGGAGGCATCGTCTATGCGCGCAGCGTGCGCGTCGGCGGCGACAAGATGGATGAGGCGATCATCAGCTACATTCGCCGCAACCATAACCTGCTGATCGGCGAGAGCACCGCCGAGCGCATCAAGATGGAAATCGGCGCCGCCGCCCCGCCCTGGGAAGGCGAGGAAGGCCCGCTGACCGATGTGAAGGGCCGCGACCTTATGAACGGCGTGCCGCGTGAAGTGGTGGTCAGCCAGCGCCAGATCGCCGAGAGCCTCTATGAGCCGGTGATCCAGATCGTCGAGGCGGTGCGCGTGGCGCTGGAGAATACGCCACCCGAACTCGCCGCCGATATCGTCGACAAGGGCATCGTCCTGACCGGCGGCGGCGCACTGCTGCATCGCCTGGATGGCGTGCTGCGGGAGGCGACGGGCCTGCCCGTGGTGGTGGCGGAGGAGGCGCTGTCATGCGTTGCGCTCGGCACCGGACGCGCCCTTGAGGAAATGAAGCGCCTTCGCCACGTGCTGACCTCGATGTACTGAACTTGGCCGCGGGGCGGATGACGCTCCGGAAGATGTTGATCTTAAAGCACCGCATGGGGTCAGATGCTCGTCTGATCCCGCTATGCCATGTGGGGCAGGGGGGCAGGCCGTTTGATCCGACTCAGCATTCCGCTCCGCCAGGCCCTGGCGCGGCTTTCGCTGCCGGTGCTGATCGCGGCAGCCTTCGGCACCATGCTGCTCGGCAAGGCGGATGCGATGCTGGCCGAACGCGCGCGCATCGCCCTGGCCGACGCGCTGGCGCCCTTCTACGCCGCCTTCGCCGAACCTGCCCGCGCCGTGCGGGATGCGGCGGAGGATCTGCAGCGGCTTCTGGTGCTGCGGGAGGAAAACGCCCGGCTGCTGGAGGAGAATGAGCATCTGCGCCGCTGGCAGGCCGCCGCCCTGACGCTGGAGGCGGAGAATGCGATGCTGCGCCGGCAACTGGATTTCGTGCCGGAACGGGCGCCCGCCTTCCATACCGCCCGCGTGGTGGCCGATGGCGGCGGCGTCTACGCCCGCGCCGTGCTGCTTTCCGTGCCACCCGAGATGCAGGTGCGGCGCGGCCAGATCGCGCTGGATGAGCGTGGCTTTGCCGGGCGCGTGACGGAGGTCGGCAGCCGCTCCGCCCGCGTGTTGCTGGCCACCGATATGAACAGCCGCATCCCGGTGACGCTGGAAGGCAGCCGGGTGCGCGCCATGCTGGTCGGCACCAACGGCGCCCGGCCGCGCTTGCAGCACTGGTCCGAGGGCGGCCGCCCGGCGGAGGGGGAGCGCGTGGTGACCAGTGCCGAAGGTGTCTCCTTCCCGGCCGGCCTGCCGGTGGGCGTGGTGCGCTGGACCGAGGGCGGGGTGGCGGAGGTGGAGTTGTTCGCGCGGACTGACCGGCTGGACGTGGTGCGGCTGTTCGATTTCGGCCTGGGCGGGATTCTGCCGCCCGAGGCGATCGCGCGGCCCGAACCACGGCCCCGGCGCTGAACCGCGGCGCGACCTATGGTCGGACGCCCGGAACCCTCGCCCGGATTGCTGCGGCGTCTGGACGACATGGCCCGCGCCAGCTTCCCGGCGACCAGCACGGCGCTGCTGATGGTGCTGGCGGCAGGGCCGTCCGGCGTGCCAGCGCTGGTGCCGGCGGCGGCGCTGCCCTGCATCATCTTCTGGTCGGTGTTCCGGCCCGGCGCGATGCCGCCGCCGGCGGTGTTCCTGCTCGGCCTGCTGCAGGACCTGCTGACCATGGCGCCACTCGGCACCGGGGTGGTGACGTTGCTGGTGGCGCACGGCATGGCTGTCGCCTGGCGACGCTTCCTGGTGCGGCAGAGCTTCATGTTCGTCTGGCTCGCCTTCTGCGCCTTTTCCGCCGGCACCGCGCTGCTCGGCTGGCTGCTGACCGCGCTCCTGGCCTGGAACCTGCCCGCGCCGGCACCGGCCCTGCACCAGGCAGCGCTTTCGGCCGGGTTGTACCCCGCCTTCGCCTTCGTCCTCAGCCGCATCCACGGCGTGATGCGCCGCGCGGAGGAGACACCGTGATCCCCGGGAAAGAACTGACAGGGATGACGGTACCACCGCCAGGCGGCCCGCGCACTTCAGCGGGCCGAGGCCGCGAATGCGGCCCGCGCCCAGACCATCCGCGCGGCCGGGCGCACCAGTGCACCGGCGCGCAGCCAAGCCCGCGGAGCGGGCGCCCGGCGCATGAGGGCAAGAACTCATCAAGCGCGCGGAGCGCGCGCCCGCCGCTTGAGGGCAAAGATTTATGAGCCGCAAGCAGCGGGAGCAGGAGCGGGTTCGCGGCATCTTCAGCCGGCGGGCGCTGGCGCTCGGCCTGGGGCAGATGGGGCTGCTCGGCTTCCTGGCGCACCGGCTGCACCGGCTCCAGGTGGACGAGGGCGAACGCTACGCCACGCTGGCGGAGGAGAATCGCCTCTCGGCCCGGCTGCTGGCGCCGCCGCGCGGGCGGGTACTGGACCGCGAAGGCCGGCTGATCGCCGGCAACCAGCTCAACTGGCGGGCCCTGCTGACGGCGGAACAGACCACCGATGTCGGCGCCACGCTGGAAACCTTCAGCCGCATCGTGCCGCTGACCGAGGCGGAGCGCACGCGGATCGAGCGCGATGTGCGCCGCCGCCGCCGCTTCGTGCCCGTCACGGTGCGGGACTACCTGACCTGGGAGGAGATGGCGCGGATCGAGCTGAACGCGCCCGATCTGCCGGGCATCAGCGTCGATGTCGGCACCACCCGCGTCTACCCGGAAGCCGACCACCTCGCGCATATCGTGGGCTATGTGGCGCCGCCGGCGGAAAGCGACATGGATGGCGACCCGCTGCTGGAGCTGCCCGGCATCCGCGTCGGCCGGTCGGGCATCGAGCGGCATCACGACCTGGTGCTGCGCGGCCGTGCCGGGGCGGTGCAGATGGAGGTGAATGCCGTCGGCCGCATCATCCGTGAGCTGGACCGGCGGGAGGGCGTGCAGGGCCAGGATGTGCAGCTTTCGGTGGATGCCGCGCTGACCCGGACGCTGCGCGGCAAGATCGAGGAAGGCACCTCCGTCGTGCTGATGGATGCGCGGAACGGGGAAGTGCTGGCGATGGCCACCCAGCCCTCCTTCGACCCCAACCTGTTCAACTCCGGCGTCTCCGCGGCGCAATGGCGGGAATGGACCCGCAACCGGGCAACGCCGCTGATCAACAAGGCGACCAACGGGCTGTATGCGCCGGGCTCCACCTTCAAGATGGTGGTGGCACTGGCGGTGCTGGAGGCGCGGGTGGCGACGCCGGGGGAGCGCGTGTTCTGCCCCGGGCACATGGACCTCGGTGAATCTCGCTTCCACTGCTGGAATCGCAGCGGGCATGGCGCGGTGGATATGCGCCAGGCGCTGAAAGTGTCCTGCGACGTGTATTTCTATGAAATGGCCAAGCGCCTGGGCATCGACCGGATCGCCGCGATGGGGCGCCGCTTCGGCCTCGGCGTGCCGCTGGAGATCGAGCTGCCGGGCATCCGCAACGGGCTGATGCCGACGCGCGAATGGCGCCAGGCGCAGGGCCGCGGCTGGGCGCTGGGCGATACGGTGGTGCACGGCATCGGCCAGGGCTTCTACCAGCTGACACCGCTGCAACTGGCGACGATGACAGCGCGCCTCGCCACCGGCCGCGCCGTGCAGCCGCATCTGACGCGCAGCGTCGGCGGTCGGCTGGTACGCGGCACGAGGGCAGAGGACTGGCCGAGCCTCGGCATTCCCGAACGCGACCTGCGCCTGGTGCGGGAGGCGATGTGGGCGGTGGTGAATGAGGCAGGCGGCACGGCCCGTGCAGCGCGTCTGCCTGGCGAGCTCGGAATGATGTCCGGCAAGACCGGCACCACCCAGGTGCGACGGGTGACGCGGGAGCAGCGCGAGCGCGGCTTCCGGGTGGACCAGGTGCCGCGCGAATGGCGCCCGCATGCGCTGTTCGTAGCCTACGCGCCGCATGACAACCCGGTCTTCGCCGTCTCCGTCATCGTCGAACATGGCAGTTCCGGCTCCGCCGCCGCGGCGCCGCTGGCGCGCGACGTGCTGATCGAGGCCTTCCAGCAGCTGCGCCCGGGGCCGGGCGGCAATTTCGGCGCGCGGGTGGCGGAGGCGCCGCGGCCCGGCGTCATCCGGCCATGAGATTCGCCCCATGAGGTTCGCCCCATGAGGTTCGAGCGTCGCCTTCTGTTGCGCGAACGCGGCACCGGGGTGCTGGAGAAGCTGTGGCAGATCCCGTGGATCTTCGTGCTGCTGCTCTGTGCCGTGGGCGGGGTCGGCTATGTCGCGCTGTATTCGGCCGGCGGCGGCGCGCCGGAGCCCTATGCCGCGCGGCACGCCATCCGCTTCGGTTTCGGCCTGGTGCTGATGCTGTCCATCGCCCTGGTCGATATCCGGCTGATCGCCCGGTTCGCTTGGCTCGGCTATGCAGGCGGCATCGTGCTGCTGGTGATGGTGGCGCTGCATGGCCAGGTGGGCGGCGGCGCGCAGCGCTGGCTGGATCTCGGCGGCTTCCAGTTGCAGCCCTCGGAGCTGATGAAGATTCTGCTGGTGGTTGCGCTGGCATCCTGGTTCCACCGGGCATCCTGGGAAAAGATGGGCAACCCGCTGTTCCTGGTGCCGCCGATCCTGGCCGTCCTGCTGCCGGCGGCGCTGATCCTGAAGCAGCCCAATCTGGGCACCGCGCTGATCACGCTGATGGTCGGCGGGGCGGTGTTCTTCGCGGCCGGCGTGCGGTTGTGGAAATTCGCCGTGGTGCTGGGGGTGGCGGCGATCGCCGCGCCTATCGCCTATGACAATCTGCGTGACTACCAGCGCGCCCGCATCACCACCTTCCTCGACCCGGAGAGCGACCCGCTGGGCGCCGGCTACAACATCATCCAGTCGAAGATCGCGCTGGGATCGGGCGGATTCTGGGGCAAGGGGTTCCTGCAGGGCACCCAGGGCCACCTGAACTTCCTGCCGGAGAAGCAGACCGACTTCATCTTCACCATGCTGGCGGAGGAATTTGGCCTGGTCGGCGCGCTGAGCGTGCTCGGCCTGCTCTCCTGCGTGATCGCCTTCGGCTTCCTGGTGGCGCTGCGCAGCCGGCACCAGTTCGGGCGGCTGCTGGCGGCGGGGCTTGCCACCAACTTCTTCATGTATGTCTTCGTCAATATCGCGATGGTGACCGGTGCCATTCCGGTGGGCGGCGTGCCGCTGCCGCTGATCAGCCATGGCGGGTCCGCGATGCTGACGGCGATGGTCGGCTTTGGCTTGCTGATGTCCGCGCATGTCCACCGGGATACGGAGTGGGAGGCGGCGCGGGGCGAGCAATGACGCGACAAGCCATCAGGGGCGGGCATGGCGGATTTGCGGATGGTTTCGCCTGTGTGGGGTGGACAAGCCCGGCGCGCCGATCTAAATCGCCCGCCTCGCCGCAATGCGGTGCGGGCGCTTAGCTCAGTTGGTAGAGCAGCTGACTCTTAATCAGCGGGTCGTAGGTTCGAGCCCTACAGCGCCCACCAATCATTCCAAGACCTTACGACAAAAAATGGGCCAAAACCGCCCTTACGGTCTGTCCTGCGGGCCCTTGGTGGCCCCGACGGGCTGAATCAGCCGCTCCGATCCCCACCAAGCTCTCCTGGCGAAACACGCTCTGCATGGCTGCCTCCGGCATCGCGGGGCGGTTCAGTCCGTTTGCACAGCACAGTCAGAATCGCCGTCGGAAATAGCCTTCAAGCGCCGTCGCGCGACCTC
This sequence comes from Falsiroseomonas sp. E2-1-a4, assembly GCF_051433165.1. Taxonomy (NCBI): domain Bacteria; kingdom Pseudomonadati; phylum Pseudomonadota; class Alphaproteobacteria; order Acetobacterales; family Roseomonadaceae; genus Falsiroseomonas; species Falsiroseomonas sp. E2-1-a4. Next base: position 17,774 of record NZ_JBHMFS010000036.1, read on the forward strand.
ACGATCGGATGCGCTGGTCCCGTTGCGCCGTTGCTATCCGGACCACGCCAGTCAATGTCATCGAATGCGATGCTGCCGGGCAGCGAACTGCACGCGACGCAGCACGATCAGCATGTCACGGAGGTGCAGGCAGCATGAACATCGCACAGCAACCGGGTCTCGCGGGCCGCCCCGACGTAGCCGCCTTCTATGACGAGCGCACCTCAAGCCTGCAGTATGTCGTGGCCGATCCCGCAACACGGGCCTGCGCCATCATCGACCCGGTGCTGGACTTCGATGACAAGTCGGGCGCCACCGCGACCCGCTCGGCAGATACGATGCTGGACTTCATCCGCGAGCAGGGGCTCCGCCTCGACTGGATCCTCGACACGCATCCACATGCCGACCATTTCTCGGCCGCCGGGTATCTGCACGACACCACGGGCGCGCCCACAGCGATCGGCGAGCATGTCGTCAAGGTGCAGCAACTCTGGAAGCGCCTGTACCACTGGCCGGACAGCTTCATGACCGATGGCTCGCAGTGGAACCGGCTGTTCGCCGATGGCGACCGCTTCCGCATCGGGGATCTGGAGGCCGGGGTGATGTTCTCCCCGGGCCACACCATGGCCTCCATCACCTATGTCATCGGCGACGCCGCCTTCATTCACGACACGCTGTTCATGCCCGATGGCGGCTCGGCACGCGCCGATTTCCCGGGCGGTGACGCGATGGTGCTGTGGGCCAGCATCCAGCGCATCCTCGCCCTGCCCGACGCGACGCGCCTGTTCACCGGGCACGACTATCAGCCGGACGGCCGGGAACTGGCGTGGGAAAGCACCGTTGCGCAGCAGAAGGCGGAGAATGCGCATGTGCGCGGCCAGGACGAGGCAAGCTTCGTTCGGCTGCGGACCGAGCGCGACCGGACCCTGCCGATGCCGAAGCTGATCCTGCAGTCGCTGCAGGTGAACATCGCCGGCGGCCGCCTGCCGCAGCCGGAGAGTGATGGCCGCCGCTACCTCAAGATCCCGCTGGATGCGCTCGGCGACGCACCCTGGGACTGAAGGGGCCGCGGATCTCGCCGAAGGTCGTCCGGCGTCGCGCCGGTCGGCCGACGAACTCCGCCCAAATCTCCCGCACCAATAAAGTTTTCTGACGGCCGACGAATCCGGCCGCCGACGCGTTGCGTGCGGGAAGTCATCGTCGTCGATCTGATATCGATCTCGCAGCCCATACGCCCTTGCGCGCCGGGCGCACGGGAACGGTGTCAGTCCAGGCCATGTCTTGCTCGATAGCGGCCAGCTGGCGATTGGCATCTGAAGGCACAAGCGGAACGCTCGGCGACAGATCACCAAGGCGCACGACCAACCAAACGTCAGGAGTGCGCCACATGCTGCTCATGTCGCCGGCGGAACCTCAATCAAACCGCAAGCTTGCCTGGCTGGCCTTCGCCATCGGGGCCTATATCACCGTGCTGCTGCTGCCGACGCCGGAGGGTCTTTCGGCCTCGGGCCAGGTGGCGCTGGGGCTTCTGGTGCTGGTGGTGATCCTCTGGATCACCGAATGCGTCTCGCCCGCCGCCAGCGCGGTTCTGCTGATTGGCGGCGCGGTGCTGGGCCTCATGGGCAAGCCGTTGCAGGCGGGCGGCACGCCGATGCGCTCCGTCGAGGCCCTGACGGTGATGCTGGCCGGCTTCTCCTCCACCGCCGTCATCCTTGTGGCGGGCGCCCTTTTCCTTGCCGTCGCACTGCGCCTCACCGGCCTCGATCGCCGCGTCGCCCTGCTGGTGATGAGCCGCGTCGGCATCTCGGCCGCCCGGCTGACCCTGGGCGCGATGATCGTGGGGTTCGTGCTGGCGCTGTTCATTCCCTCCGCCACCGCCCGTGTCGGCGCCATCATTCCCATCATGATCGGTGTGACCGTGGCGCTGGGCCTGCCTGTGGCCAGCAGCCTAGGCGCCACGCTCATGATCGTGACGGCGCAGGCCTGCTCCATCTTCAACATCGCGGTGAAGACCGGCGCTGCCCAGAACCTGATCAGCCTGAACTTCATGCAGTCCAGCTTTGAGCGCACGGTGACCTGGGGCGAGTGGTTCGTCACCGCGCTGCCGCTCACGCTGTCGATGAGCGTGGTGCTGTTCTTCGTCTCCCTGCTCCTGCTGCGCCCGCAGGTGCCACCGGCGGCGGAGGCGCGGGAGCGGCTGGCAAAGGAGGTCGCGGGCCTCGGCCCGGTCACCTTGGCGGAATGGCGGCTGATGCTGGTGGCCGGCCTGCTGCTGGTGGCCTGGTCCACGGAGGGCTGGCTGCACCCGCTGGATACCACCACCGTCACCCTGGTCGGCATCGCGCTGCTGCTGATGCCGCGCTTCGGTGTGATGACCTGGGCGGGGGCGGAGAAGCAGGTGCCCTGGGGCACCATCGTCCTGTTCGCCGCCGGCATCGCGCTGGGCATCCTGCTGGCCCGCACCGGGGCCGCCGCCTGGCTGGCCGGCGCGACGCTCGGGCAGTTGGGACTGGAGACACGATCCGTGGTGGCGGTTGTCGGTGCGCTGTCGCTGTTCAGCATCATCCTGCATTTGGGCTTTGCCTCGGCGACGGGCCTGGCCAGCACGCTGATCCCGATCATGATCGCCTTCGCGCAGACCCTGCCCTTCGGGCCGCAGACCATCTTCGGCATCGTGATGATCCAGGCCTATGTGGTGTCCTTCGGTTTCATCCTGCCGACCAACGCGCCGCAGAACATGCTCTGCTACGGAACGGGCGCCTTCACCACGATGCAGTTCGCCAAGGTTGGCGTGGTGATGACCGTCGCGGGGCTTGGGCTGATCCTGCTGCTGTCCGCGACGATCTGGCCGATGATGGGAGTGCTCTGAGATGCGCGGCAAGGTGGGCATCGTGGGCGCGGGCCAGGTGGGGGCCGCGTGCGGCTTTCTGCTGGCGCAGACGCCTGGCGTGGATGAGCTGGTCCTGGTGGATCAGGACGCGGCACGGGCCGCCTCGGAGGCCGCCGATATCGGGCACGCCGCGGCCTTCGGCCCGGCGGCCCAGGTAGGGGCAGGTGACTACGCCGACCTGGCCGGGGCGCAGCTCGTGGTCATTGCCGCAGGCGCCAACCTGAAGCCGGGCCAGACCCGACTCGACCTGCTGGCAGTCAATGTGAAGGTGGTCGGCGCCGTGCTGGAACAGGTGCTCCGCGTCGCGCCCGATGTGGTGCTGCTGGTCGCGACCAATCCTGTCGATGTCATGCCGGCACTGGCGGTGCGGCGCTTCGGGGTGCCGCCGGGGCGGGCGATCGGCACCGGCTGCGCGCTGGATTCGGCGCGCTTCCGCGATCGGCTCGCACGGCATCTGGGCGTGGCGGCAAGCTCCGTCCACGCCTATGTGCTGGGCGAACACGGCGATTCCGAAGTGCTGCACTGGAGCGGGGCGCAGGCCGCGGGCATGCCGCTCATCCGCTTCGCCGAGCAGATCGGCCGCCCGCTGCCCGCCGATCTGCGCGCGACGATGGCCAACGAGGTCCGCAGCTCCGCCTACCGGATCAAGGAGGGCAAGGGCGTCTCAAACTACGGCATCGCCGGCTCCGTCGCGCGGCTCGCGCGCAGCATCGTCAATGACGAACAGGCCGTGTTCAGCGTCTCCACCTTCATGGAGGAACTGCTGGGGGTGACGGAGACCTGTGTTTCACTGCCCCATCTCCTCGGCGCCCGCGGCGCGTCCCGTCCCCTGCTGCCGGAGATGGATGTGGCGGAGACGGACGCGCTGAGGCGAAGCGCCGCCCTGCTGCACGATACCATCCGTATGGGGCTGGACCAGATTGCGGGGGATGGTCGCTGATCGCCCCGCACCGCGGCCGGCGATATTGGCCGCTGGCTAACCGGTTGCAGCGTGGGGGCGTCCACCCTGGACATCTGAACGGAGGGCTTCGGCGGGCTGCCATGCAGCGCAACGTGTCCCGTTGCCATCGAAATTCTCAATCGATGCAATGCGACGGGCCGCAATCATGAATTTGGCGAATGATATCCGTCGTGGTTACGGCACCCACCGCAAAAGATTCTCGTTTGTCGGTAGATATTTGCCTGGACGGCGCCGCGTACGAATTTTAAGGCAGTGAGAGATTGAGACTCCGGTACCGCAACATCACGCGGCCGGATTATGCAGGAGGTTCGCGATGGCAGCAAAGCTGGACCAGGCTTTGACTAGCATGCCTGATCTTGCCCCGAGCGCCGAGGTGGCCGAGTTGGTGGCCATCTGGCAGATGCTGCCGTCATCCAAGCGCCGTCTTCTGCTGGAGCAGTTCCGCCAGGCGGCGCGTGCCGAACTGGGGGCGACCGTTGCCCCGGAACGGCTGCTGCACGGCGTCAGCTAGCCGCGGCGGTCCCTGCAACCGAAGCCTCGCCACCTCGTTCCCGCTGCAACCAACTGCGCGCGAGGGCTTCGCTGATGAACCCCATTCCGTTCTGCGGTCCGCCGCCGCTGCCTGGCGGCGCCGTCTGGAACACCCACCCGGTGCTGATCGCCGTGCTGCTGCTGGGCGCGGCGGGCACACTGGCGCTGCTGCGCCGCGAGGGCAGGGAGGCGGCCTGGCCGATGGCTGGCTGGGCCATGCTTGCGCTGGCGCTGGTCTCCCCGCTGTGCTCCCTGTCCGTCGCGTTGTTCAGCGTGCGGGTGACGCAGCATCTGGTCGTGGTGCTGGGCGCGGCGCCCCTGCTGGCGATGGCCGCGATGCGGTTGCGATCGGTGGCGCGCGGCGGATTGGCCGCGCCGGCCGCGGCCTTCTTCGTGCTGCTGTGGCTGTGGCACGCGCCCGGACCCTATGCGGCGACCTTCGCGGCGGATGGCATCGCCTATTGGATGATGCATGTCTCGCTGGCTTTCAGCGCCACCTGGTTCTGGGCGGCGCTGCTGCGCCTGGCCCCGGTGCGGCCGATGGCGGCGGTTGTCAGCGCGCTGACCACGGCGATCCAGATGGGTGTGCTCGGCGCGCTGCTGACCTTCGCGCCTCGGCCGCTCTATGCCGTGCACGCGCCGGATGTGACGCTGCCCTGGGGCTATACCCCGCTGGAGGACCAGCAGCTTGGCGGCCTGCTGATGTGGGTGCCGGGTGGGCTGCTGTTCGTGCTGGTGCTTGCCGCAAGTCTTGCCCTGGCCTTGCGCCCGGGCGCGCGCGCCACATCCTGAGGCGCCTCAGCCGGCAGGAAACAGCGCGTGTCGTTCCATGATCGCATTCCGTGCCGATGAATCGGCCGTGCCGCGCAGCGCCGCGTCACGCGCCAGGTCGGCATGGCGAGCCAGGGCGGCGCGGCGCTGCAAATCCTGATCCACCGCGGCCGTCGCGGCCAGCACTTCCAGCAGCCGGATCATGACGGCGGGCTGCGTGGCACCCGCCTGGCGCAGCATGTGGAACATCGCATCCGCCAGCCCTTCGTAATTGGTCGCCGGCCGCGCCACCCGAAGTTGGCCATCGCGCCATATCCGCCCGCTCGGCAGCCTGCGGCCGGCCAGCCCAGCCAGCGCCGCGCCCAACTGGTCCAGCACAGCAATGGCGGTGAAGGGGTCGTTGATGCCGGGGGACAGGGCACGGAGCGCGATCTCAACCAACTGCCGCACCGCATGTTCCAGATCCTGCTCGACGCTTCGCATCTGTCCCAGGATCATGGCTTCGGCGATCTGTTCCTGGGCCGCTTCCCGCAGCCCTGCGGGCGTGACGCTACCGACCGTGCTGCCGGGAAACACGAAGTCGCCGGGCCGCGTTTCCAGATGCAGCACCGCATCCTGCTCTGCCGCCCAATCGGCCAGCGCCGCGTCATCCAGGACCCGCAGATAGCCGCTGCCAGGCGCGGTAAGCGATGCCTCGTATCGCAGTCCGGACGGCGTCGGGGCCGGCTCCGCCGGCGTGTCCCGGCAGGCCCGATCCAGCGCCTCGGTCAGATCCTGCTGCACCAGCGCCACCACGCGGTCCACGCTGATCGAGGCGGCGACATGATGCAGGAACCAGATCAGCACCCCGATGCAGGCGAAGCCCATCAGCAGCCCGACCGAAACGGCCAGTTGCGGCACGAAGGCCCCTTCATCCGCTTCATGCACGGATCGCAGCGCCACCAGGGAATAGGCGAAGGTCGCGACCAGGGCGCCGAGTGCATACTGGTTGCCGGGATCGCGCGTGAAATTCCGCAGCAGTCGCGGCCCCATCTGGCTGGAGGCCAGCGTCAACGCGGCCACGGTGATGGAGAAGGTGGTGCCGGCGACCCCGATGGTGGCGCCGGCCAGCACGCCCAGCACATCCCGCGCCCCGGCGGCGCCGCCGACATAGAACCAGTCATCCAGCCCGTCCGGCAGCCAGACCCAGCCTTCCGCCAGGACCAGCACCTGCGCCAGCACGATGGCTGTCATCACCATCACCGCCGGGCGCACCCAGAAGGAGGCCAGCAGATCGGCCCACCATTGCCTCAGCCGCACCGTGCCCATCCGCCGCATCCTCCATTCGTCCAAGGAGCGCAACGAGCGGGGGCGGCCGCGGTTCGTCGCCTGCGGTCAGGTCTCGCCCCGTGCGGGGACCACGCTCATGGTCCCGTCGGTCTCCAGCACCACCGATTCGGCCTTTTCCGGCCCGGAGAGGCCGCCGGAGCGGAGCGCGGCCAGCATCTCCGCCTCCGTCACCCGCTGGTTGCGCATCGCCGTCTCCAGCAGCCGCCCGTGATGCAGCAGCAGCGTCGGTTCGGATTTCACCAGGTCACTGAACCGGGCGGAGCGTACCGAGAGCCACGCCACCAGAAACTGCAGCCCGATCAGCAGCAGCAGCGCCACCAGGCCCTCGGCCAGCGAGACGCTGCGATTCAGCAGCACGGTCGCCAGAGTGGAGCCAAGCGCCACCGTCACCACCAGGTCGAAGGCGTTCAGCTTGGCCAGGGTGCGCTTGCCGGAGATGCGCAGGAACAGCACGAGCGCAGGATAGGCGAGGCTGCCCACCAGCAGCACTCGCAGCAGGGACGTCCAGTCCTGGAACAGCATGTCGGCAATAGGCATGCCCAGCCAACGCCGCCCAGACCGGCCGCGTTCCCCGATTGCGACGGAATGGGGGGATCCTGCCCATCCCAAGCGAAGCGCCGGTGCCTGAGGGGGGGGGGGGGGGGGGGGTTCAACCACCCAAGCACCA
>NZ_JBHMFS010000037.1:0-24854 GCF_051433165.1 Falsiroseomonas sp. E2-1-a4
CATTCGGCGTGAGGATCCGGCAGCGGCATGTCTTACGCCGTCCCAGGCCAGAGATAGGCGATGCCGACCGGCTCAATCCGCGACGCAACGGTGGTGTATCCAGCGCGCACGCGATCCGGCTCTTCGGCTTCTTCCTTTGTCAGGGCTGCGAGACGCTTCTCCCAGGCGCGCCGATCATCCTGAACCTGGCGGCGCTCTTGCTCGTCAGGAAACAGCAAGACCAGCTGATCTTGCGGTTCCGCCTTCTGAATCAGTTTGAGGATTCGACCTCGCTGATCGGCAAGGAGCCGCCGCATGCCTTCAGCTTCGCTTTCAGCCCGACGAGCCAAGGCTGCTTCCGCAGCAACTCGGGCGGCACCCGCAGCCTGCTCAAGGTGGGGGCGTAGATCGGTAATGTCCTGCGGCATCGATGCATGGAGACGCGACCGCGTTTCCGGTGCAACGGCGTCTGCTGTCGCCGCAAGTGCGTCCTCCAGCATGTCGAGCGTCGTGGCCTCGCCGGTTTCGCCATAGGGGCGCAATGGGCCGCGGCGGAGCGAGGGTTCAATCCAGCGAGCCGTTACCGGGACGATCTCTTCGTGGAGGCGTGAGGCGCCAGGGCCGTACAGGCTCAGTCGGCCGAGCAGCACGACGCGAGGCTCGCCTAACTTTGTGGCTGCCAGACATGCACGTGACAGGTCGAGATGAACGAGGCCCTGGGTGGTGAAACGCGACAGTAAGCGGCGCACGAGGCGATGCTCGAGGTGAACTTGGACGGCATCTTCGCCAAGTTCGCCCGGATCCTCGAAGGTGATCGGGCGGAGAGCCGCCGTCGCCCTCCATTCGGGAATCGAGATGCCCTGAGGGCGGGGTTGCCGCAGCAGGTCGAGCGTCGGTTGCCAGGACGCATCAGCTGCCAGCGCCGCGGCAGGGACGGAGTAGCTCTCCGGCTGGCCCGATTGAGGCGGTGAGGCCGGCACGATGGGCGCAACCCGCGAGAGGGCAAGCGACGCCGATAGAGCATCACGCAACTGATCGGGCTTCAGTCGGATGGCGCGGCCGGAACGGTCGAGCTGGCGCTGCAGCCGGTCAATTTGTGCGAGCAACTCGGCCTGGCGCTCACGGCCTTCGTCGAGCTCGGCTTTTGCGATGGCTGCCTTTTCATCCGGCCCAATGGCCTCGAGCCGCCTGATCGTGGCGTCGGCCTCCTTGTGGCGGATACCGTTGGAAAGCAGGGCAGCGGCCTTCGCCTCAAGCACATTTGCCATCGAGCCGAGCTCTCGGCGGATGGTGTCAGACTTGCGCACCAAGACGCGGAGTACGTGATCCTCAGCACGTTGCGGAAAGAAGAAGTACCGGCATGTGACCTCCGGCGCAGGTTGCAGCTTTCGGTCGATGCGACCGTTACGCTGTTCAAGACGGCTTGGATTCCACGGAAGATCGAAATGCACCAGATCGCTGCAGTTCCGCTGAAAGTTTAGCCCCTCGCGTGCCGCATCCGTGGCGATCAGAATGCGAAGAGGATCACGGTCTGGCGGGAGATTGAAGACGTGCTTCAGGCGCTCCCGCTCCGGCTGACGAGTGCTGCCGCTGTAGCAGGCGATGCGGCCGCTTGCTTGATCTGTATGGGCAACTGCTTGCCGTAAGCGGCCCTCCAACCAGCGCCGCGTATCCTCCCATTCTGTGAAGATAATCAGTCGTCGAGCATTCCAGGCGCCCCGCCCTAGCGGCACCCCACGAGACATCCCCAGGTTGAGACCCGAGCACATCTCCTTCTCAATCCAATTTACCAGCCACGCAACGCGTTTGTCGGCTGCGTCGTAAGAGGCGTCGGCGATCTCCTTCATGCGCGCAACAAGTACTCGCTCCGCCGCAAGAATTTCTGCTGGCCCACCGGATGAAAGCAGCGTGGCACGCAACACCGCGTCGTCTTCATCCTCGGCACGGCTCTCGAGTTCACTGGCAGACGCATCCGCGTCAGGCGGCGCGAGCAGCAAATTTGCCTGGACGACCGAGAGCGGTGACGTTCCGCTTTCGCGCGCCAGTGCACGGCCATGCACGCTGATTGTCCTATGAAACGCCGCAATTGAGGAGAGTAAGCGCTGCTGGAGCGTTCCGAGCACGAGAAGGCCTGCCTGCCGAGCGGAGCGCGGCCCCTGGCTCAGGCGGGCTTCACGCAATTCGCGCAGCTCGGCCAGCATCGAACTCAGCAGTAGTTCTGGAGCGTCGGGCGGCAAGCCAGTGATGTCCTCTTGCTTCACAATTCGCCTTGGGAAGCCGCCGCGAATTTCCCGAATATCCTCTTTGAGGCGCCGCACCATGACCGCTTCACGGTCAGCCTTGCGGACAGGATCACCACGCAGAAAGCGCTGCGGGTCGAGGATTTCGAGCAGCGCAGAGAAGCTGTTCGAGTGACCATTGTGGGGAGTGGCCGAAAGAAATATTCGGTGCTCAAATCGCCCTGCGATACCGCGAATCGCGTGCGTAAGATCAGAGTCTTTGGCGTAGCGCGAGCCAGTGGACGGGGCAGCGTGGTGGGCTTCGTCCAGAATAAAGACGGATTTTGCTTTGCTGCCACCAAGCCAGCCTACTAATCCATCGCGATAGGTCGGATCCACCAGCAAGCGGTGTGAAACAAGGAAGAAGCTCCCGGTTTGCCATGGGTTGGCAGCATATCCACGCTGACGACGCACAGTTGCCGCGTATTCCCTGTCGATAATCGTAAAGGTCAGGCCAAACCGCGCCTCCATCTCCTCCTGCCACTGAATCAGCATGCCAGGTGGGGCGGAGATGACGCAGGTTTCGGCTCGCCGCCGCAGGAGAAGTTCGCGCAGAATTAGGCCTGCCTCGATCGTCTTCCCCATGCCGACATCGTCGGCAATGAACTGGTTGACGCGGGGCATAAGAAGGGCCTTCCGCAGCGGTTCAAGTTGATAGTCAAACAAACTAATTCCGGCACGAAAAGGCGATTGAAAGAGAGTGGGATCTGTTGCGGTTACACATCCCCAGCGCATTGTCCGGTAAAATGCCCCGAAGCGGTCCGGCGGGTCGAAGTCACCACCTCCGACACTCTGCCACCCTGATGCAGCAATGATCGACGCATCGGGTTCAATATCCCATAGAACCGTCAGGCTGGTTCCAACCGCATCATCATCAATACAGGAAAGTGTAACCAGCCGGCTCTCATTCGACTGAGGGGGCTGCTCCACCTCTTCGACGAGCCATCGCCGATGGCGCACGCGCACGAAAGCACCAGTCGCCAGTTGGGCCTGGGCCGTTTCATTGGTCTGCGGGAAGCCGAGTGCACTCATCCGGCTACCCTAGACAGAATTCGTTCGCACGCGAACCGGCATAAAGAGGAAATCCGGTGCTGGACCATGGCTCCGGTCGTTGAGCGAACCTCTAGGCTCAGGACTCACAATCAGAAAAGCATGACGGCAGCGAAGGCGCAGGCCGAGAAGAAGAGATCGGCGCATCGCGCGGTAGCGGGTGGCGATGCGGCGCCAGTCTTTGAGCCTGCCGAACATGTTCTCGATGCGGTAGCGCTGTCGATATAGGGTTTTGTCATGCGGGATGGTCAGCTTGGGGGTTCGAAGCTGCAGTACGATGGCCCGATCGGGCCGCCAGACGGTCAGCGCCTCGGGGACCGGGTTGGGTGCAACTTTCCCTCGGCTGGGGGCGTCCACAAGCGCACATAGGCGTACGCCGTCGGAGCAACCCATTGATTCGATTTGGCTAGCCGAAGGTCGGCGAACGCCCGAAAACGGCCCCGCCCCACTTGCCAAGTCTGAGGATCGGCTTAGCAAGCATATGCAATCGCTCAATTTTTCGCGCTTTCTGTGTCGCGTGGAGGCCACTTTGGGTGGCGTCTTCGGGGTGCTTGGTTGACCCCAAACCAAATAGCATTGTGGTCTATCGAGCGGCCGATAACCTGTTGAATTCGCTGGAATTGCCGCATCGACAGTTCCGTAGGCTGAAGTACGAAAAGCTTTCCAGCACAACCCGCAGCAGGTTTGTGCTGACGTCGGTCACACGGCGGACCGCACCCCATCGCGTTCGTCGCTGCCCGCGAATGACGGGCGACCCATCCGCAGGCATCGGTCTGCCGGGCGAAACCATGGGAGTGAATCGACGTCGTGAGGCCCGTAGGGCACGATTTTTCGCCAACTAAGTAAGCTAGATTAAAGGGGAAGTGATCCGCCCCCGCGCAAGAGCATCAGCGCACTCGTAGTGCCAATTGGTCCGGCGAGACGTCGGAAACCGGTGCAGAATGCAGCCTATCGCCCGCGGGGGCGTGGCTGAATTATAGAAGACATGCCTATCGCCCTTCGCCCCAGCGGTGAGGTCAAGGAAGAGCGGTAGGTAATCTTTGCCGCCGAGAAATACGATAGTCTCCTGTGATTCGGCGTCGAACGCATTGAAGTTGTGAAAGAGCTGACCGACCCGCCGCCGCTTGTAACGTTCGGCCGAGCCACTGAAGGTGATGTCGTAGGTCGGCAAGAGGTAGTTGCCGGCCACCAGACCCCAGCCGGCAGACAAGATGAACAGCTTTTCGATACCGATGAAGGTCGCGAGGTTCGCATAGGCTGGCGGCATGTAGAGCTCCGCAGCTGGGATCAGTTCGAAGGCATTGTCGTTGCGCCGGTCGTTCGCCTCCATGATACGGTCGCGCCACGTCTGGCCGGGCCGATCCGAAGGCTGGTCAGGGTGCGCGTGAAGGACGTCGGCGGTGTCCTCCACCAAGTCAGGCCGCGCTACGAAAACGACACGTCGGCCATCGTCTATGGCGAATGATCCGGCATCGGCGCGCTTGGACCCGGCGCACTGCATAACGATGCGCATTTCAGGCCGAGCTACTGACAAGCTGCTCCAAGCGGTCGAGAAAGCCATGCTCCACAGGCTCGCCGATGCCCCGAACGTTCCATAGCCCAGACAGTTGGACCGCAGGTGACCGCGAGTGCCGGCCTAGCCAAGTCGCCGACGCCGGATCGAGGGCGCGCGCGACTTCGCTGCTTAGGAGCGCGATGCTGTTACGCTCGATGAAGCCTCTGTCGCTTTGCGGGCCTGGCTCATCTTCGATCTTCAGCCATAGGAACGGCATGGCACCGATCACGTGGCTGACCATAACCTCGACCGCCCGTTCTGCTGCCCGCTGCATCGGCGTCGAGTTGCTCCCGACATTCCAGCCATCGACATGGTCCACGAGGCCCGCGTCCATCAACGCACCGCCAACATGGCGCCGGAAAATGGATCCCCGCTGGTTTCCTCCCGCAGGGGTTCCGCGGTGATGCAAGAGTCGGGCAGACAGGGTGCTCTTCTGACCAGCGCTGAGGGCGTGCGTGCCGACGCGGACAACCCGAGGGCCGATGCCCGAGCCGCTGCGAGCCTCACCGTCATCGAAGAAGAAATACACCCCTCGCCGGGCTGTCACGTCACGCGGTCGGCACGTGTCCAAGCGCGAGTAGCCACCACGACGATCCCAAAGCGCTGCAAGGGCATCATAGAAGCGCTCGACAGCGCGACGGTTCGGGTCCGCGGGGCAGCTCATTTCGGGATAACCTGGTTGGGCCTACCCGGCTGTCTATCAACCATCCGACGCCGCCGCTACGCTGTTGCGTCTCCCGATGATCGAGGGACCGGAAAAATGGGAACGCACCAGCGCCTCCTGGGCTAGAAGGTAGTGGATCGAGCTAACAATGAGCCGGTTGGCGCCGAAAGCTCCCGCCCCGCCTCTGCGCTCACCGCGAGCTGGCCGACATCGATGCGCGCTTCATGCCGACTACGCTGAGGCAGACCTGGCGCAGCCTGAACGTGACCGCAGGCGAATCTATGAGGCCCCTTCACAGGTCTTTCCCGCCACGCCATCCTCAACGCTAGGTTCCGCTGCTGAATGCTTATCGCCGCGTTGGAGCAAAACTGTGCGCTCGACTCAATATTCTGAAACAAAAGAGGTTGAATCGGACATAGCCGGTTGTTTAAGAGCCAGCATCCTCTCTTGGCGCTTGGAGATAGTGAACTGAATGAGTACCATCACTCCGCATTACCGGACCGTGCAGCAACTCCTGCAAAGTCAATCCTTCGCAATCGATGAGTATCAACGCGAATACAAGTGGGAAAAGAAGCATGTCGACGAACTGCTATCAGACCTTCTAGATAAATTTGAGAAAAACTATCGCGTAGGCGACAACACAAAATCAATAGCAAATTATGAGGAATATTTTCTAGGATCAATAATTGTTAGCCAACGAAACGGCAAGAATTACCTGATCGATGGACAGCAGCGGGTTACCTCCCTCACATTATTGCTAATTTATTTATACCGGGAAGCGAAGCAGAGGGGATTGCAGGTAACCAACACCATCGCTCCGCTTATCTTCAGTGATAATCTAGGGCATCCACGCTTTAATCTTGATATTCCAGAGCGGCTTGTAGTTATCGAAGCCTTGTTTAACGGCACACCCTTCAGTCCAGACGGCAAGGATCAGTCGGTTCGTACGATGTATGCGCGCTACGCGGACATCGAACAGCACCAGCTCATCGCTGAATTAGATGACGCCTTGCCGCATTTCGCGTACTGGCTGCTAACGCGGGTCGGGTTGATCGAAATTGCGACCAGCAATGACAATTATGCCTACGCTATCTTCGAGACGATGAACGACCGCGGCAAGCCCTTGAGCCCTGTTGACATGCTCAAGGCCTATCTGTTGGCGCCCATCGATGACGCGGATCAGCGTCGCATAGCCAATGATCGGTGGAAAAAAGAAGTCCTTGATCTTCTCACCTTCGGTAGAGAGCGAGAAGCCGATAGAGATGCAACCTGCATCAAGGCTTGGCTACGCGCGCAGCATGCAGACACCATTCGCGACAGGAAGGCTGGTGCGACTGACCGAGACTGGGAGCTGGTAGGCACGGTCTTTCATCGCTGGGTGCGCGACAACAGCGCGCGGTTGAAGGTCGGCACACAACAGAGCAACTACATTTGGGTAACACAAGATTTCCCGTTTTTTGCTAGCGCCTACAAGCAAATCATCGACGCTTCGGAAAGCTATACGCCCGGTCTTGAGGCTGTATTCTACAACGCGCACAACGAATTTACTTGGCAGTCTACCGTGCTGCTGGCGCCTCTTCAGGAGGACGACGACCAGGTCACTGCACGCAAGAAGATCGCTGCAACGGCGACTTACCTCGATATTTGGCTCATGCGACGTGCAGTAAATTATATCCGGGTTGGATATTCATCAACCTCCTACGCCATGTTCTTGCTGTGCCGAGATATTCGCCGAAAGCCGCTGAATGATCTGATTGAAATTTTAGGGGATAAACTCGCAGCTGACGATGCAACCTTCAAAGGTAGCGTGCAGAAGGGCCGTGGCGGGATTGATCAACTGGCGCTCAACCAATTCAGTCGGCGCTATATTTTCCACTTGCTGGCGCGTGTCACAGCTTATACGGATGTACGCTCGGGTCGGCCCGACCCCTTTGCCGATCTTGTAAATCGGGACCGGAAGAATCCCTTCGACATTGAGCATATTTGGGCAGACGATTTCCGCCTCCATGGCGGAGTGTTCGCAAACCAGCAGGAATTCGAGCAGCTCAGGGACACTGTGCCTGCATTGCTGTTGCTGCCTGCTGATGTAAACCGCAGCCTTCAGGATAAACCCTACAGCTACAAAGTCCAGAAGTACGCCACTCACCATCTCTACACAGCTAGCCTCACTCCGAGTACGTATGCAAACCAACCCCAATTCGCAAATTTTCGGAGCAGCCACGCGTTGACCTTTAAGAATTACACTGAATTCACTAAAAGCGAGTGGGCGGAGCGGCAGCACCTGGTGGCGCAACTCGTCGAGCTAGTTTGGTCTCCTGAGCGACTGCGTCAGTAGGAAGGGCATGTGGCGACGCAGGTGAAGCAGATTGTTGTTTCGAATATAAGACGGTGCACGACACCTCCGTTGGCGGGGCCGTTTAGGGTGCCACTTTCGAGTGGCTGGAGGCGGCTGTGGGCGACCTTCAGCGAACCTCGGCAGCGCCAACCCGTTGATTCCATTTGACTCGCCGAACGTCGGCGAACGCCCAAAAATACCCCCGCTGCACTTGCCAAGGTTGGGGTCGAGGGTTCGAATCCCTTCGCCCGCTCCAATTTTTCCCAACCAAATCATGCATTTAAGGCCTACCTGATGGGGCCGCCGACCCGGAACGTTTGTTCTTGGGGGCCGGATAGGGTGCCGTTTTTCAGTGGCTGTAGGCGGTTTTAGGCGAACTTCGGCGAACAACCAACCTGCCCGCCCGCTTGGGGCGCCGCAGGCGACTAACCCACCTTATTCAGCGCGCGCCAATGTTTCGGCTGGCGGGTGTCGCGTAAGCGGTTGATTGCGTTTATAGATTGGGTGTCGAAGCCATCCTGTCCACACGATCATGCCGAGCCTCACCCGCTGTGTGCGACGATACAATTGAGGCGTTCGGCTTTCCAGCCATCGGACGCAAGAAACTCACCGCTGCGTTCGACGGCGGACGCATCACCTCGGACGGCGGCGTCCTGCTGCTGGCAGGCGCCGAGCGGCGCCTGGGGATCGCCGAGAGGCTCGCGGGGCTGATCGCCGATCCGCGCAATCCCCTGTTCATCACGCATAGCGTCGCCGACATTCTGCGCGCCCGCATGCTCGCCATTGCCTGCGGCTACGAGGATGCCGACGACCTCGATCATCTGCGCAGCGATCCCGGCTTCAAGCTGGCCTGCGGGCGGCTTCCGGACACCGGCCGTGACCTGTGCTCGCAGCCGACCGTGTCGCGCTGGGAGAACGCACCCGACCTGCGCGAGGTGGTGCGCTTGACCTACGCCATGGTCGACCTCTACTGCGACAGCTATCGCCGTCCGCCCGGCGCCGTCACGCTGGACATCGACGACACCGTCGACGTCGTGCATGGGCATCAGCAGCTCTCGCTGTTCAATGCGCATTACGACGAGCGCTGCTTCTTGCCGATCCATGTCTACGACACCGCGACCGCACGCCCGGTGGCGATCCTGCTGCGGCCGGGCAAGACGCCGTCCGGGCAGGAGGTGCGCGGCCATGTTCGACGCCTGGTGCGCCGCATCCGCAGCCATTGGCCGACCACCCGGCTGACCCTGCGCGGCGATGGTCACTACGCCCGCCCCGAAGTGATGGCATGGTGCGAGGCCAATGCGGTGGACTTCATCTTCGGCCTGCCGGGCAACGCCGTGCTGAGCCGCCTGGTGGAGGCCACCGCCGACGATGTCCGGGTGCGCCGCGCCGAGGCCGCAGCCCCGGTGCTGCGTCGCTATGCCGAGACCCGCTACGGCGCCAAATCCTGGAGCGGCCAGCGGCGCGTGGCGGCCCGGATCGAGGCCAGCCGAGCGGCACCCGGCAATCCAGCAGCGCCGCGGTCGATATCACCGACAGCCGCACCGCTTGGTGTGCCAGAATGTCAGAGTATCCGGGCCCGGTGCAGGCCGACACCCACACGCAGACGGAGCCAGCAATGCCGATTCCCGAAGGACACGTCGCTACCCGACGCAGTCCCGAGTTCACGCAGGATACCATTCCGCCTGCGCTGCGGCAGGCGCATGAAACCACGCATGACACCTGGGCGGTCATCCATGTGCTGGAGGGCAGGCTGCGCTACTGCACGATCAGCCCCGCCTCGGAGACCGTCCTGGAACCGGGCCGGCCAGGGGTCATTGAGCCGGAGTTGGAGCACCATGTAGAGCCACTCGGCGAGGTGCGTTTCTACCTGGAATTTCATTACCCGCCGAACCGCCACCCGCAGGAGGATGCTTGAGACGATCACCATTCAAACGAGAAGCCGTGATCTGACCTTCAACCATCTGCTTTGCTGAGCAGGCGTCAAGCACGTGTCCCTCTCGACCCATCGGCTTCTGTTTGGGCTTGCACTGATCCAGGGCGCCGCGGCGATCCTGGCCTGGACCTTCGCCGCGCTGCCGGCCGCAGGTGGCCCTGCTTGGCACGCGCATGAAATGGTCTTTGGCCAGGCTCTTGCTGTCGTTGGCGGTTACCTTCTTTCCCGGCTCAAGCCTTTCGCGCTGGTATCGATTGCCGCTGTTTGGGTTGCGGCGCGCGTCGCGGTGATGGTGCCGGCCGCGCCCGAAGAAATGCGTGCCGCTCTCTCAATCGCAGCAACGACGGCCATCGTCCTGCCAGCAGCACTGGCCTTCCTGCGAGGTGCGAAAAGGGCTGGCAATTTCGTCTTTCCCGGCGTGCTTGGCGGATTCGTGGCCGCCGACATCCTGTTCCAACTCGACGAGATTGGTGTGATCACGTCCGCCAGGGGGTCAGGGCTGCTGCTGGGCCTGGGCCTGGTTGTGCTGCTGATCACGGCCATGGGTGGACGTTTGCTGAGCGCCGCCGCCTCAGGCGCATCGCAGCGGGCTGGCGGTGCCCGCCTGCCACCTCGGCATGGCCTGGAGCGGGCCCTGCTGGCTCTGCTCGCCAGCGGCTTCCTGGCCGAGGCCTTCGCGGCGCCGTCACCGGCCGGGCCGGTCCTGCTTGCGTTCGGAGGCGTGCTGCTCGGTGTGCGCGTGGTGCTCTGGGTGCCTGGGCTGCGCCGGAGTGGGGGCGATATCCTGGCGCTCGCAGCCGGGCAGGTGTGGCTCGGGATTGGGCTGGTGGCGTGGGCCTGGGCCGCGGCAGTGTTGCCTAAGCCACTTCCGGGACTCTCCGCGCTGCACCTCGCCACCGTCGGCGGCATCGGCGGGACCCTGCTGGTCATGATGGTTCGCGCGGCCGCTCAGCGCGAAGGGCGACCCATGCCGGGCCGGGCAGCGGGGTTGGTCGCCGGCCTGATGGCAGCGGCGGCGCTCGCGCGCGCCATCGGAACTCCGGAATTCGGGTCGGCGCTGGCGGCGTTATTCTGGCTCGCCGCCACCCTGGTCGCCGCCGCCAGTGTCTTCAGGCGGCGGTCGCGCTGAACCGGCGCACCGTTACGCCGCGCCGAGCCGAGCTGTGCTGCCGTCATGCCGCAGCAAGCGTACCTCCACGCCGTCCAGGTCGCGCAGCGCGGCCCTGATCGCATCCTCGGGCATCAGCGCGAAGCCGGTGGATAGGCCATCCGCAAGCGTCGCCTCCGGCGCAAGGACGGAGACGGCGCCGTGCAGCCTTGGGCTGAGCCCACTGCGGGGGTCGAGCAGATGGGTGAACCGGCCCGCGCGGTCGAAGACGAAGCCGAGGTCGGCGGAACTTGCCAGAGCCCGATCCGTCAACTCCGCCTCGCCCCACGTGGCGCCCGGCGCTTCCGGGTCGCTGAGTGCCGCGAGCCAGGGCCTGCCCGAGGGATGCGCGCCAATCGTCCTTACCTCGCCGAGGTCCACCAGGGTTCGTGCCACCCCGCCGGCGCGCAGTAGGGCCACCACACGGTCGGTGATGTAGCCCTGGGCGATGCCGTTCAGGGTGACCGCCATGCCGCGCTGAAGCAGCACCACGCGATCTGGCGTAACGCGGAGCCCGGCATGGCTCACCTTCGCCAGCGCTGCCTCCAGCGCCGCCCCTGCGGGGCCGGCCGGATCGGCTCCCGGCGCGCCGAAATGCGCCGCGTGCAGCGCCCAGAGTGGCTGTACCGTCGGGTCGAAGGCGCCGCCGGTATGCGCCACGGCCTGGAGCGCCCGAGACAGCAGATCCACCATCTCCGGTGGCGGCGCGGCCAGGGCGCCGCGCCGGTTCAACTCCGATAGCAGGCTGTCGTCGCGCCACAGGCTGAACATCGCTTCCAGACGACGGATTTCCATCAGGGATGAGGCGACCAGGCGTTCCGCCACCGCCCTGTCTGGATGATGCAGCGTGATCTGGCCGAGGGCTCCAAGTACCGGGCCTCGCCAAGTCACCGGCGGTGCCTCCGCCGCAGCGGCGGCACCCGGCAGGGCAAGCCCCGGCAGCGCAAGGCCGGGTGCGGCGGCGAGGATGCCGAGGATGCGGCGGCGGGAAATCCCTTCGTGCTGCATGGTGGGGCTCCCCCTCAATGTACGTGGCGCGCCGGAGCCGCAGCCGGGGCCGTGGACGCCTCGCCGCCAAGCGCCCAGTCGCGTGGCACCTCCGCGAAGGCCAGCACGTGCCCACCATGTTCGGCCACGAACCGCTCGGCCGCACCGCGGTCCGAGAACGGAACCGCCTCCTCGGCGCCCATGCCGCCGCGACGCGTGCTACCCAGGACAAAATAGGCCTGCCGCGCATCCACCCAGTTGGTCGCACCGGGATCGTCCCAGCTTGCCGCCTTCGCCATGTCGGAGACATAGAGCGCCCTGATGGCATTTGGCCGCTCGGCCAGATGGGAGTAGGCGATGGTGTCACGCGCGGAGGAAAACCAGACCGGCGCTGCTGCGTCGCGCATCAGCGCCTGACCCTTGGGTCCGGCATGTTCCACCAACGACATGCCACAATAATGACCGATGGCGTCGCGCGTCAGGGCCACGGGCGGCGGCGGCACGCTGTCCGCCTCATCATCACCGCAGGCGGACAGCAGTACCAAAATGCCGAATGCCGGCATGAACATACGTCGCTTCATAGCTCCCTCCGAGAGAAAACCGCTGCGGCGGCGGCGAGCGGGACGAGCACCCAAGCCAGCAGCGCGGCGACCAGGATTGTCGGCGTCAGGCCCGTACCATCCGCAAGGCTGGCCATGCCGGACAGCTCACCGAGGCCGGGCAGTCCAGCCAGGTTGAACAGGCGATAGGCGTCGGCCGGGTTCAGCAGCAGCAGCGCATCTACCATACCCGCCGTGACCCGCCCATCCACGTCGGCGACCAGCAGGCCGAGCAGCGCCATGTCCCAGATGAGCACCATCAGCAGCCACAGCCCGACCGCGATGCCCGCTGCAGTGCCGCGGTCCCGTACCAGCGTGCTCGCCAGCATGCCGAGCGCAACGAAGGCCGCCCCCAGCAACACGGAGGATGCGATCATCAAGGCGAAGGACTGCGCAGCTTCCGCCCCTATTTCATGTCCGGCGGCTGCCAGCGCCACGGCAGCCGCGCCGTAACCAAACAGGGTCGCCAGCGCCAGGATCGCGATCTGACCGAGGAACTTGCCCAGCAGCACCTGCCAGCGCGCGATCGGGTATGACAGCAGCAGCAGCATGGTGCCGCGCTCCATCTCTCCAACGATAGCGTCGTGCGAAATCAGCAGCGCGATGAGCGGCAGCAGAAAAATCGATAGGCTGGAGAGGCTGACCACCACGACCTCCAGCGCCCCGGCGCCGACCCGCCCGGCAGGCGCAGCCCCCAGGAAGGCAAGCGTCAGCGCCAGTGTCGCCAGCAACAGCGTCGCGGCAACCACCCAGCGACTGCGGATGCCTTCGCGGATTTCCTTGCCGGCGACCAGCAGGATGCCCCTCATCGTGCATCCTCCCGATGCTGCCCGTGGCCGCGCAGGAAATGCGCGTAGAGCTCGTCAAGTGTTGGTGCATGCAGTTCGAGGTCCGCGATCCGAACATCGGCTGAGGCCAGGCGTACCAGCGCCATCTTCTCCTCCGCCATGCAGGCGACCTCAAATTCGCAACTTCCTAGACGCCGCAGCGAGCCGGCCTGCGCCAGCCATTCGGGCGGCGCCGCTTCCGCGTCACCCCCAGCCAACGTCACGCGCAGGCGCAGCGGCAGGCGGGCAAGGCGGCGCAGCTCGGCCATCGTGCCATCCGCCACCAACCGCCCGCGATCGAGGATGACCACCCGCTCGACCCGCCCCTCCAATTCCTCGAGCGCGTGGGACGCGAGCAACACCGTGGTGCCGCCGCCGGAAAGCTCCGCGAGGATGTCATAGAGGTCCTGCCGCACCTCGGGATCCAGGCCCGTGGTTGGCTCGTCCAGCAGCAGGACACGCGGCTGGCCTATCAAGGCCTGCGCAAGGCCGAGGCGCTGGCGCATCCCCTTCGAATAGGTGCCGACGCGCCGGCGCGCCGCGGCACCAAGGCCAACGCGATCGAGCATCGCGTCCACAGCGGCGTTGGGCTCCTGCTTCAGCCCGGCAAAGAAGCGCAGCAGTTCACGCCCCGTCAGCGCGCCGTTGAAGGTAACGCTTTCCGGCAGCCAGCCGATGCGCCGGCGTGTCTCGGCGGCACCCTCGGCGGGATCGCGGCCCAGCACCACGATTCGACCCGATGTCGGACGCGCCAGTCCGAGCATCAGCTTCATCAGCGTCGTCTTGCCTGCGCCGTTGTGGCCCACCAGTGCGACCTGACCGCCCTGCGGCAACGCAAACGAAACATCGCGCACCGCCTCCACGGATCCGTAGCGCTTGCCCACGTTCTCCAGAGCAATGAGCGGCAGGTCGGCCTTCATCGGCGCCACCCGGGCGCGGAGTCGGGAGTGGCAGGTGGCGCGATCAGCGGGTGGCTGTCCACGACGCCGCCAGGCAGGATGGCGGGGAACTGCGACTGCGCCCAACGCAGCACCTGTACCGCCGGGCTATTCAGCAGCAGCTTGGCGCGCGGCGCGCTCCACAGCACGCGGTCCACCACATCGTTGGGCCGGTAGGCCCCATCCGCGATGCCGTCACGGTCAAGATCGAAGGCAGGGTTGTCAGACCAGTAGTTACCGCGCCCTTCGCGCGACCAATCCAGGTGGCGCGTGCCGACGTACTTGATCTGGTTGCGATTACCGATGAAGGCATTGCCGATGATGGTGTTGCCCTCTGACCCCGCAGTGAAATGTACGCCGATACCGCAGCCGTCAAAGCGATTGCCGGTGAAGCGGTTGCGGTTGGAGTTGTAGATGAAGACGCATTTGCCGGGCGCGGGGCCGCCTGCCTCGGCAGCGGCGACACCTGCGGGAAGGTGTTCGCCGCCGGTTCGCTCAGCGGCAGCCTCGTCGCGGAATCCTTGAGCACGCCCGATGACGTGATTGCCGCTGATCTCGGAGCCATTGGCGTAGTTGAACATCAGGCCGTGGTCACGGTCGCCCTCCGACAGGTTGCCGATCACGCGAAGGCGGCTGGAGTACATGATGGCATAGCCGGCATGGTTGCCGAGCGAGGCATTGTCGCTCACCTCGCTGTCGTTGGTGTACATGTAGTGGACCGCGAATCGCATGTCGCGGAAACGGTTGCCAGTGAGGACGTTGCGCTGGCTGACCCGAACGAAGATGCCGTCCCGGCCGAAGCGGATGTCGTTACCTTCCACCCGCGCGCCGGGCGCGTTCCAGACCGAGACACCGTCCCCGCGCTCGGACATGCGCCGGCCGCGCTGGCCGGTGATGACGTTGCGCCTGACGATGGCGTGCTCGGCACCGTGGACGTAGACGCCGAAAAGGTTGTCCTCGATCCGGTTGTCTTCCACGATCGCACCCCTGGCGGACTGGCGGAGCAATACGCCCGAATCCATGCCGCTGAGATCCGATCCCGAGCCACGCAAGGTCAGGCCTCGGACAGCAGCGCCTTCGGCCGTGACAGTGACGACACTGCCGCGGCCTGGACCCTCGAGGATTGAGCCGTCGCGCCCTTCCAATGCGACGGCGCGATCGAGAAGCAGGGGGCCGTGATGCACGCCAGGCAGCAACTCAACCGTCCCGCCCGGTGGTTCCGCTGCGATTGCTGCCTGCACGCTCTGGCCAGGCTCGACAGTGGTGCGTGCCGCTGCCGTGCCGGCGTCCAAGACGAGCACCGCCGCTGCCAGCAGGGAGAGGCGGTGCATCATGCTCACGCGCTCCGTGCCTCCACCAGCATGCGGCCCTTCATTTCCATATGCATCGCGTGACAGAACCAGGTGCAGTAGTACCAGTACACGCCGGCGCGCTCGGCCTTGAAGGTGACGGAAGCGGTGGCCTGCGGCGCCACCTCCATGCTGATGCCATAATTGACGATGGCAAAGCCGTGCGTCAGGTCCTCTACTTCGTCGATGTTGGTGACGAAGACCGTCACCTCGTCGCCCTGGCGAACGCGGAAATCATTCAGTCCAAAGGCCGGAGCGCTGGAGGTCATGTAGACCCGCACCTTGTCGCCGTCGCGCACCACCTTGCTGTCACCCATCAGGTCGACGCCATCGGCCTGAGCCTGCCGCACGGCTTCGCCGAAGAAGGCGTCATCCCGGTTCCAGCGATGGATCGGGTTGATCTTGGAGCGGTGAACGATGGTCGCGTCGTGCGGCTCGGCGTAGCTGGGTCCGTCATGCACCAGGATCATCCGGTCGCCGGAGATGTCGATGAGCTGGTCATTCTCCGGCTTTAGCGGCCCCACGTTCAGGAAGCGGTCCTTAGAGAACTTGTTGAGGCTGATGAGCCACCTGCCGTCGGCCTCCTTGGTCTGGCCCATCGACGTGTGGTTGTGGCCGGGCTGGTAATGAACGTCGATCTTCTGGATGATCGGATCTACCTGCTCCCCGGCGAAGGCGCGGCGTGCGGCGTTGATGTTCCACTTCACGATCTGGCTGTCGATGAACAGCGTGGTGAAGGCGTTGCCGCTGCCGTCGAAGGCGGTGTGCAACGGACCGAGACCAAGCTCAGGTTCCGCCACGACCGTATCGCGCGGCTGGATCTTGTCGTCGAACAGATCATCAAAGCGGCGCACATCGAGCACTGTCGCGGTCGGCGAAAGCTTGCCGTTCACAACCACATTGATTCCATCGGGCGCGGTGTTGATGCCGTGCGGGCTGTTCGGTATCGGAATGTAGCGGGTGAGGGCAGAGCCCTTCCTGCCGTCCAGCACCTTGACGCCACCCATCTCGCGGAATTCGCCGCGACGCACAGCTTCCTCGATGCGGCCGATGTTGAAGACGACGACCCAATCCTGCTCATTGGCCATCGTCTCGGCCAGCGTGACGCCGCCTTCCGAGTTGTAGCAGGTGGAGAAGGCATACTTGCCCTGGTAGTCGGCGTCCACGTTGTCGAGGTTGCCATCGACGATGATCTGCCACGCGACCTGCATCGTGTCGCCATCGACCGCGGAGAAGATGGAGCGGTAGGTTTCCGGCTTGTCCAGATCGCGCCCGTCATTGGGCAGTGGAACCCCGTCTTCGCCATTGCAGAAGACGTAGCCGGTACGCGGGAACTTCTGCACGCGCAGGCCGTGGACGGTGTGCTGGTTCGGCAGCTCGAGGATCTTGTCGCAGCGCATCACGTCTAGGCGGATGCGGCAGACGCGGGTGTTCAGCTTGTCGTTGGCGAACAGGTAGCGGCCGTCATACGTGCCGTCGGTGAAGGACAGGTGCGGATGGTGCAGGTCGCCGGCGTCGAAGGTGGTCCTGCCGATGCTGCTGAGGTAGCTTTTTGTCTCCGGGGTCAGCCCTTCCGTCAGCACGCGCAGGCTCTCGTTGGTCTGACCCCAGCCGGTAGCACTATCCCGGTTGAAGACCGGTACGCGGATCAGCTCGCGCATCGACGGCATGCCGTAGATCCGCACTTCGCCAGACTGGCCGGAGGAGAAGAACGCGTAATACTCGTCGAGTTCCCCCGGCTTCACCTCGTAGCTCTGCTGAGCGGGCCGGGAAGGCTGCCGTGTCTGGGCGTCGGCAGAGGGGACGAGCGCCTGACCGCCCAGTCCGGACACCACCGCACCGCCGGCTGCCGCACCGATCACACCCGCCGCTGCGGTATTGCCGAGTAGCGTGCGGCGATTGACACCTGGCTTTGCCTCGTTTTTCTCAGTCATGGTCTGTTCCTTTCTTACGATCCGGGTACTGGCGGCGCGTTGGCAGCCGCCTGTTGGCCCGTTCGGGTGATGATGGTTTTCGGGCCCTGGCTCACGCCGGCCGCGGCTCCGCGGCCCAGCCCGGGAAGTGGCACCGCGCTCATCGCGATCTGCTTTTCCCGCTTCAACCGCGTCTGGATGTTGTGCGGGCAGCGATCCTCGGCGCGGTAAAGCTCCTGGCAATGCATGCAATAGATGCATTCATTCGGATTGATGTTGCCCTCAGGGTGGATGCTCTGGACCGGGCATTCCCGTGCACAGCGTTGGCAGGGCGTGCCGCATTCCTGCCAGCGCTTCAGCCACTCGAAGGTCCGCATTCGTGCCGGGATGGCGAGAGCGGCACCAAGCGGGCAAAGGTAGCGACAGAAGAACCGCTCGATGAACAGGCCTGCCGCCAACAGCACCACCGCATAGAGTGCAAACTGCCACTCTCGCATGAACTTCAGGATGATGGCGGTCTTGAACGGCTCGACCTCCGCCAGTTGCTCGGCCAGGGCGACTGAATAGAACGAGGTGCCGAGCAGGCCGAGGAAGATGATGTACTTGATTGGCCAGAGCCGCTCATGCAGCCCCCAGGGCACGGTGATCTGGGGCACGCGCAGTTTCTGAGCGACGTTGGCCAGCAACTCTTGCAGGGCCCCGAATGGGCAGAGCCAGCCACAGAAGACGCCGCGACCCCAGAAGATCAACGAGGCCGCGACACCAGTCCACAGAATGAAGGTCAGTGGCGAGGCAAGGAAGTAGTCCCACTTGAACCCGGTGAGCAGCGAGTTCGCGAAGGTGATGACGTTTACCACAGACAGCTGCGCGTTCGCATACCAGCCGAGCCAGAGCAGCGTCCACAGCAGGAAGCCCTTCCGAACCCAGTTGAACAACACAGGTCGCCTCACAAGCTGATCTTGGAAGAAAAAGATGCCTGTCAGAACGAGCAGCGCCGCGACCGTGATGCCGATGTCCAAGGTCTTCATGCGCCAGATGCGCTGCCACAGCGGCTCCTCCACCGCGTCGAAGGGTACGGCGCCTGCCTCGGAGGAAGCCGGTGCGGCGGTTGCTACCGGCGCAACCGGCGGCGCGGGAGGCGGTGCTGGGCGCACAAGGTAGGGTTCGGGAAGGCTGTAGCTCACCTCGAAGGGCAGGAAGGCCTTGTCCCGAACACTGAGCGCGCGCTGTACGAGAAGCTGGATCTGCCAAGTCGCCACCGGATCCAAGCCGAATTCCGGAGGCACGGTGAACAGCGCGATTTCCGGTAGCCTGGGCGCGCCATCAGCAGCGATGTCGCCCAGCCTCGTGTGATCGCGATCCCGGAAGCGCAGCGTGCGCCCGTCCTGGATCAGCTCGATCCGGTCAAAGATGCCGCCGCGGACATAGCCGGAGCCCTTGAAGGAGTAGATGCCCGTGCCGGCAACCAGGATCGCCTGCTGCCCCGGCTGAAGCTGGACCACCAAACGCTGGTAGGCCGCATCCCCCAGAAGACTGCGGCCAATGGTCGGCACGCTGACCTGCGCCACGTAGAGGTCGATGAAGGTCTCGTCCGGCTCGCCCGGCTCCGGTCTATTGGCGGCGGCCTGGTTGCCGCTACGGGCGAAGGCCTCGTTCACATCGCCGAGCGAGAGGTTCAGGCGGCGCACCGAGCCGTCACCGAGCAGGCTTTCCCAGTCACGAACCTCGCCGGGTCCTGGCGCCAGGGTCGGCGGAGGAGCTGCGGCCGCCGGCGCTGCACCCTGAGGGGAGGCCGCGCCGCCGGCGAGCCGACCCGAGCGGATCAGCCGCACGGCGGAGCGTACGACGCTGTCCGCCATCACGAGAACAGTCACCGTCGCGCCACTGACGATATCGGTTTGCGGAGGCCGCGCCTCGCCACGTGCGATCGGGGCCATGGCCGCGCCGACCAGGCTGTTGATGGCGGTTACGACCCGCTGTTGGGGGATGCCGATCAGCACGATCGGCTCCTTGTGTTCCACAAGGTCGAGGCCGCGGATCACGCCCTCGTTGTCGATCGCGACCACGATGTGGATCGGCTTGCCGGAGTACCCGCTGGCATCCGTGACGTCTGCGTTGAGGTAGACATGACCAATCTGCTGGCTGCCGCTGTATACCGGAGCTAGTGGCGGCTCGCCCTGCGGTGGGCCGATCCGGTCGGCGCCCGGGAAGATGGTCGATACCACGACATGCGGCAGGAACTCGGCCAGGCGGGCTGCGCTGGCCGGTGTTGCAGCGACCAGAAGCAATATACACAGGAACAAGCCAAGAACGACTCGGCTACGCGCTGAGTAATTGCGTACATATCGGCCTTGCAATTGATACAGATCCTTATCCGCAGCCGGTAGCAGCAGCACCATAGATGCGCACGTGCAGCCTGAAATTGATATGCCGCAATCTAACGAAGAAACTGATCTAGTATAAGAATCCATGTGTTCTTCTGTGAATACCTGTCAGAATCGGCCGCCGTGCGGTTGGCGTTTAACCTATCTGGTACAGCGTTTGCGGGAGAACGTCGCGATGTCGATACTGAAAACCGAACCGGCCTCAGCCATCAGAACGCTAAATGAACTTTTCGCGATAGCCGAGGCATTGGAGAAGGATTCGGCGTCACGCTACGCAGAACTTGCGGTTCAAATGCGCGCGGCCGCACTGCCGAGTGTGGCGGATGCTCTGGAACACATTGCCGCGGAGGAGCGCGAACATGTGGACCGGGTCATCGAATGGTCTCGCGCTCAGACCGGCCTAGCGCCGGATGCTGGCCTGATTAGCTGGCTGCCGCCTGAAGCCTTCGACGAGGAGGAAGCACGCGGCATCGCCTCATCAAGCCTCGCCTCGGCTTACCGAGCGCTGTCCATGGCTGTCCGAAACGAGGAGCGTGCCTTCGCGATTTGGACCTACATCGCGGCGCACGCAGATGACCCCACAATCCAGGAAGCGGCCGAGCGCATGGCCAGCGAAGAATTGCGCCACGCCGCACTGCTGCGACAGGAACGCCGCCGCGCCTTCCACACCGAGCGTCGGCAGCGGGGCCAGGAGGACGCCGCAGCGCACCGGCGGCCGCCGGCCGAGGAGGCCGCGCACGCTGAACGGGCACTGGCGTCTTTGCTTACATATCTGGCTGATGAGCCGGCGGCGTCTGGCGGGCTGCGGCAACTGGCGGACGAGTCGCGGTCCATGGCGGAAAATGCTGTCGAGGTCGCAGGCGCCAAGGCCGAAAGGGGAGGTTCGCCAGGATCCCACACCAGCACGCCGCCTGCCGCCCCGGGAATCACGGCGCTGCGCCTGTCTGAGCAGACGGTCGAGGCCTATCTGCACGCCGCGGATGCGGCCGGGGAGGAAGATGCGATGCGTCGGCTGCAGTCTCTCGCGGAGCAGGCGATTGCGCGGGCCGTTGTGCTACGGCGGATGCTGGGTGCGGATTGACGGTGGATCAGCATGGAACAAAGGCTCCGGCGCATTTTCCGCGCTGGTTTGGCGTTGATGAAGGGTACCTTCACCGAGGGAGACCCGCCGAGAGCCGCCTGAACCCCGCCGCATCTCCCGCCGCCACGTGAACACCTGCTGCGAGCTGATCTGCCAACGACGCGCTGGTGACCGCGGCATGGCCTCCATGGTGAATTCCACCTCGGCTAATATAAGGAGCTCGCGTTGGCCATTGGCCGACGACCGGCGCCTCGGGCGGGCGGCTGTTTGTGCGGGTGTTCGACGGGGCGGGGAATGTGCGGGAGGACATCGCGGGCGATGTGCTGGCCTCGATCACCACCATGCAGTGGAACGGGCCGGCCAAGGGCTGGAATGCCGGCGCGCCGATGGATGATGCGAACTTCAATCGGCGGCAGACCATCCGCGTCGGCGCGTCGGTCGCCTATGCGCAGGTGGGGGTAATCGGCTTCGACGGCACGATCGACCTGCAATCGCTGCGGCTCTACGGCCGCCAGAGGCTGCGCCCGCGGTGCTAAATGGCACGCCACTGTTGACGGGGGCGCTGTTCGGCTCAGGGCGGCGGGAGTTCGCAGCCGAGGTGTCCTGGGATCTGCCCAGCCTGGCGCCGGGGGCAACGGCGCTGCTCGATGTCACGGTAAACGGCGCGCGCGCCGGCGACATGGCAACGGCGTCGCTGGTGTCGTCCACGCGGTTCATCGAGCTCGACGCAGCCGTGTGGTCGAACAACACGGTGCGGGTGATGGCGCGGAACATCTCCGCGGCGACGTTCGACCTGGCGGCGGCGACGCTGTCAGTTGGGGTGGCGAAGCGGCGGATACCTTGATCGGTTGGTGGTGTCCGACGCCGCGGCGCTGGCGAAGTGGAACTGGAACGGCAGCGAGTGGACGGTGATCGCACCGCAACTGTCGCAGACAGGCATCACGTACGATCCGCCGATGCGATGCGTCAAACAGATGCTGCTGGATGGCGCGCCGGACAGCGGGGAGGCTTGGTTCAGGCGGCGGGCCTGAGCGGCGTTTTTTTCCCCTTGGCTGCCGCGAGTCCGTGCGTCTGCAGGAAGGCGTAGGCGATCATCGCCATCAGCGCGTGGCGGTGCAGCCCGGTCCATGAACACCCCTCGAAGTGATCGAGGCCGAGTTCTTCCTTCAGTTGCTGGTGCGCCTGCTCGCAGACCCAGCGCGCCTTGATGGCGGCCGCCAGCGCGCGCAGCGAAGTGTCGGCGGGCAGGTTCGAGAAATAGTACTTCCGTTCGCCACCCGAGCGTCGTTCCCCAACGGCTCAGCGCCTGGCGGAAAGGGGCGCTCAGACCATACCCGGCATCGGCTAGCACCGCTCCGAAGCACAGGCCCGTTGTACGCAGGCGGTCGATCTCCTCGATGGCGATCTCGGGCTTGCTCATTGGTGCCTGACACTCCGTTGGCACGCCGGCACGGCGTAGTCGATCGATCGACGGTCCAGCTTTCGGGCAGGAACAGCCGGAGACCGACCATCACCGGCACCTCGCCTCTGGCCAGCGTCAGCGAAACCAAGGTCTGGCAGTTGGCCCGCTTGCCGAGCGCCGATGCGTATTGCGGCGCCACACCCACCGAGGCAGAGCCCTTCTTCGGCAGGGCGGTATCATCCACCACCAGCACAGCATCCTCACCACCGAGCAGATCATCGGCCTTGCGGGCAAGTTCCTCCACGAGCGGTGCGGCGTCCCAGTTCCCGACCGAGACGAAGTGATGGAGCTGATCGTGCGCCCCAAGACCAAGGCGCTCGGCCATCGGCTGGACGCTCTTGCGATCACCAGGTCCAATCAGCCCAGCGACGTAAAGCGGGCACATGCGCTGTCGTGCCTTGTGCCCGAGGCGCTCGAGGAACGGCGCTAGCCACCGTTCGAGATCAGTCCTCCAGCCCCCGCTGACATTCGCTCTCGCCATGATCCGCTCCCCACAGCCGACCCCTCATGAATCACGCAACGCTGGCCGAGGGAATCCAAATCGATCAGCGCAAGCCCTTCTGCCAAAGTAGTGCTAGGTCGATGTCGCGGTGAAGCACTGGCAGGCTTTCACGGGCGCGGCGGCGACCCTGGTGGGCAACGGCCGGGCCTTTGCCGAAATCGAGGCAAAGTCGGGCGAGCCGCGGGACACCTATGACTTGGTCGCCTTCGGCATAAGGCCGCACCGGATCCTCATGCGCTTTCGCGGCAGCGAGCCGGTCTGACCTTTCTCGTCAGCCTATCCAGGTGATTCCGTTTGGCGTGCGGCCAGTGCGAAAGCGTCGCGTGACGCGCTGAGCGGCGACGTCGATCTCTGCGACCGTATTGTCGTAGATGTTGGTCACGAAGGCGCTGCTGCCGGTCGCGCAGATCACCACGCCATGTGCGCCGCGGCCAGTCTCGATCGTTGCCGCCACTTTGCCCGCCGCAACGTCGATCACCGAGACTCCCGTCCCCGGCGAGGCCCGCGTTCCTTCGTTGGCGACATAAAGAAACCTTCCGTCCGGTGTCGCGAAGACCTGCACCGGGCCCCGACCCACGGGGATGCGGCGGACCACCCGTCGCTCCGCAACGTCGATCTCCGCCACCGCATCAGCGCCGCGGAGCGACACGAAGGCCCGCGATCCATCTGGAAGGAAAGCCACCTGCACAGGCGAGGGCCCAACCTGGATCCGCGCCACCTCCTCGGAGCGCGAGACGTCAACCACGGAGACCGTGCCGCCCCGAACATTCGCGATCCACGCCTCGCGCTCCTCCGGCGATAGGCGCAGACCATGCGGATACTGTCCGAGCTTGACGGTTGCTACGATGCGCCGGCCAGCTAGGTCAACGACTTGGAGCGCATCCGCTTCGGAGTCGGTCAGGAAGGCGCGTGTCGCGGTGCTGTCGGCGACGACATGCGCCGGGTGCCGCCCAGCGGCCATTTCGGTCACGATGCGTGGTGCAGCACCGGCCACCGGCTCCAGAACGACCAATCGCGCCGCGATGGGCCCGTGGCCAGGACCATGCGCCGTTGGCGCATTCCCCACCGCCAGCAGCCAGCGGCCGCGCCCGGCTGCTTCGACGTTGTGCGGCGCGATGCCGAGCTGGGTGGTACTGGCGCGGCCAGTCGCGAGGTCCACCGCAGTGATTCCGCTGCTACCTTCGTCGGCCGTGAAGATCGTGCCGCCGCACTGGGAAGCCAGAAGGCGCTGAGGCGCTGCCAGGGCTAGCCCAGCACCTGCAAAAAGCGTCGCAGCTTGGCGACGGGAAAAGCACGGTATCATATTCCCCTCCATGAAATAGAGAATGCTGCGCCGCCAACATGTCGGCGGCGTGCCAAGCGCGCTACAAAGCGTTGCTGTGCGCCTGGTGCCGCCGCGCAGGGGTTACGCTCCGAGGCGCTCACTCACCCAGCCGGCGTCCACCAGCGCCTTCTCGAGCCGTGCCGCGTCGACAGAAGCCTGCTCCACCGCAACCTCGCGGCGCTCGAGATCGAAGCGCGGCTTCGCGGCGGGGTCGACTTCCCGGAGTGTCGCAGTGACGCCCTTTGCACAGCCACCACAGGTCATGTTGGAGATGCGAAACCGGACCATGTCGTCCTCCTCTGCGTAGTGTTCGCGGAGGAACATGGGGCTTGCCTCTATAGTAGAGTCAAGGCGCCGAAGAATATGACATCATTTGTCGCAGTCCTGACGCCGAACCGCCGATCGATCCCGGGTGTTCGGAGCCTCGATCAGACGGGCTCGCTGTTGGCTTGAAGCAGCTTACCCAGTGGCACGCCAGATCTGACCTGCGGCCGGTCGCCCCTTTCCTGGTGGGAAACCCTGCGCAGAAGAGGCGATCGGTTCCAG
>NZ_JBHMFS010000038.1:0-22935 GCF_051433165.1 Falsiroseomonas sp. E2-1-a4
AACGCGTAGCATCGAGTCACGCCACTCCTGGATCATCGCCGCCGCCGCGCTGACCATGCTCTCGTTTGCCGCGGGCGCGCCGCTGACTGTAGTCGTCGGCCTCGTGCCGATCTCCGAGACGCTGGGCGGCGGGCGTTCGCTTCCCTCACTGGCCACCTCGCTGGCCTATCTCGGCACCGGCATCGGCGGCGTTGTCTGCGGGCTGCTGGCCGGACGGTTCGGGCAGCGTGCCGTCGCCATGCTCGGCGGGCTTTCGATTCTGGGGGGACTGGTCATCGCCTCGCTCGCGGAGCCATGGTCACTGCTGGTCGGCATCGGCCTCGGGGTCGGGCTGTTCGGCAATGGCGCGCTGTTCCCGCCGATGCTGGCTTACGTCTCCCTCTGGTTCGACCGCCGGCGCGGGACGGCGCTGGCCCTGGTTTCCTCGGGACAGTACGTCGCGGGCTTCGTCTGGCCCTTCGCCTTTGAGCGCAGCATCGCGGCGTTCGGCTGGCAGTGGACCATGCTGGGCTACGGTGTTGCGGCATCCGCCGTCATCGTCACGCTGGCGGCGCTGGTGTTGCGGCCTCCGCCGGTGCCCCTGAGCGGGCCAGGGGCTATTCGGTCTCTGCCCGGGGCGCAGGTGCTGGGTATGCCGCCGAACCGGGCGCTGGCGCTGCTGGCGCTTGGCAGCTTCCTCTGCTGCGTGCCCATGGCCATGCCGGCGGCGCATCTCGTGGCCTTCTGCGGCGACCTTGGCATCCGCACCTCGGTGGGCGCCGCGATGCTGTCGGTGCTGCTGCTCTCTGCCTTCCTGGCGCGGCAGTTCTGGGGTTGGCTCTCCGACCGCATCGGCGGGTTGTGGACCGTGTTCATCGGCGGGCTGGCGCAGACGGTGGGGATGTTGGGCTTCCTGGCGACACAGGACGAGGCAGGGCTGTTCTTCGCGGCCGCCGCCTATGGCCTTGGCTTCGGCGGCATCGTGCCGGCCTATGTGCTCGCGGTGCGGGAGTTGTTCCCGGCCGTTGAAGCCACGTGGCGCGTGCCGGCGCTGCTGATGTGCAGCCTGGCCGGCATGGCGTTCGGCGCCTGGCTTGCGGGGGCGATCTATGACGGTGTCGGCTTCTACGCTGCGGCCTGGTGGGTCGGGATCGCGT
Source organism: Falsiroseomonas sp. E2-1-a4 (assembly GCF_051433165.1). Lineage (NCBI taxonomy): Bacteria > Pseudomonadati > Pseudomonadota > Alphaproteobacteria > Acetobacterales > Roseomonadaceae > Falsiroseomonas > Falsiroseomonas sp. E2-1-a4. The sequence goes on from NZ_JBHMFS010000038.1 coordinate 1,137, forward strand.
TCGGCCTGGCGCAGGTGGCGCTGATTGGCGCCCTGCTGATGCGGCAGCGTGGCGGGCTACAGGTGGCGCGGGCAGCGGTCTGAGACCATGGCGCCGGCCCTGCCGCAGCCACGGCACGTCGGTTCCGGGCTCATACTGATCAGCGCCACGCTGCGAGCACGGCACCGGCCGCTTCCCTTCAGCTACAAGCCATGACGAAACCTGACCGGAGCCCGCGAGGCTGTGCGGCTAAGTTCTCTGGGATGACTGGCTGGATGTGAATGATTCCGATGCTGCGACAGCTTCTCCTGGCCCTTGCCCTCACGTCATCGCTGCCCGCTGCATCCCAGGCGCAATGGCGCGAACCACCGCGCACGATGGAGGCGGCGCCGCAGCGCTTCACCGGTTGTCGGGCGGTGGACGGTGATACCCTCGCATGCCGGCAGGGCCGTGTGCGCCTTCGTGGCGTGGACACGCCGGAGCGGGGCGAAAGCGGCTATCGGGCTGCGCAACGTGAACTGGACCGTCGTACGAGAGGCGGCACGGTCACCGTGGTGCCGCACCATCGGGACCGCTATGGCCGAGTGGTTGGCGACGTCCATTCGCGCGGCGGCAACGTTGGACGTTCTATGGACGCGGATGGCTACTCGAAGCGGCGCGGTGCCCGTCGCTGACCGCCGCCTCGGTTGAAGCCCGTCCCGCTCGCGTTGCTGCTGATGGCTTGCGAGGCGGCGGGCGGGCGCTGGCGTAATCGGCGCAACCCAGTTGCCCCCGAGGGCATTTTGCGCCGCCTACGCCCGTCTCAGGCCCGTTGCGGGGGGATATCAGCGCCAGGTGTTGACTCGGCGCCGCGCGCGGGGCGCATCGCCGCGGGTTCAGCTCTCAGCGTCGACGCCGAGCACCAGGCATCTGCCATACCGGTTTCCCCGATCCCCGGCCTTCGGTAGAAGCCGGCGATGGACAACAGCACCGCCACCAAGCCGTTCAGCAAGCTGGAGGGTGACCCCTACCAGGCGTATGACGAGCTGCCGCTGGAGGTGCGTCGCGCGCTTCAGGAAGCCCTGGTGGACTGGTGCTCACTGCGGGCTCGTGAATGGCATCTTCGCCTGCTGCGCGAGCAGCGGTTGCGGCCTACCCAAGCGGCGTCGTTCCTCGTTCAGACAATCCGCCGGCACGATCACGCCGAAGTTGCCGCCTTCGCCAAGACATGGCCGAAAGGCCCCAGGGCCTACCCGCACCTCGCCGCCGAGGCGACGCTCCAGCGTTATGTCGGGAGGGAGGGGATGCCCGCCGCCGAACCCATCTTCATCACCCCGTTGGAGGAACGGCCCAGGGTCGCGGTCAAGCCGTCGAAGGCTCGGGTTAAGCGGTCCAAGGCGCCGGGGAAGAGGAAAGCCGGCCGTCGCGCCCGGCGCTGAACACGGGCCGGCAGCTGCCCGGTCTCCCCCGCCGCTGTGCTGTTGCATCCGGTGTGCGGCGGCTGCGGCGGCACCTGCCGGTGATGTCGCTTGCAAGGGCCGCCGGCGGGCGCTGACCGGGTCGTGGCGTCACCCCCAGCGCCGCCGGCTTCTCGTGCCACCCTGGCCCGCTACAGGGCCGTCAGCGCGGGATATCGGCGTCAGGTAGTTGGCACCCCTGGCTTGGCCCCCGCGTCGGGCTATCGGCATCGGCCTGGCGGCAGCCGGATGGGAAGGGGCGCAACCCGGGCGCCGGCATCCAGCCTCAGCCGGCACACGCCGCGCAGGTCATCAGCCCGCGCCGGTCTCGGCCAGGCAGAACCGCTCGAAGCTCGCCGTCATCTCCTCCAGCGCCGTGCCCATCCCAGGGGACACCACGCCGCTCCCAGCCGTGCTATTCCTCTTCATGGCGTTGCTTGCCTCTCGTGGATTCGACACCCCGAGCCTATCGGCTCAGGGCGGGCAACGCCGCTCCCGCTTCCTCAAACATCGGCCGGGACATCCCCGATCATCGACCTGTCCACACGTCACGACCCTGAAGGCCTGATCGCTCGGTCCCGCCGGGAGGATTGGCGCGAGCCCTTTGCCACCCTCCTGGGCCGCCATAGCGGCAAGACCTGATCTGCCGCCGGCATCGCGCCTGCGCATCGGCACAACCCGCTTGCCGGACCTTCCTGGCGATCAGCGGCTTGCGGGCACCGAGCCGCGAGCGCGGAATGACACGAGTTTCGGCGCCAGCTCCGGTCGCTGGTCGGTGTTCGGCGCCGGCTCCCGCAGAAGAACCTCCGGGAGGTAGACGACCAAGCTATTCTGGCCATCGACACCCGACGCCTTTCGAAGTTGAAGCGCGATCCACCGCCGCGCGTCACTGCCCGCGCCGGCATCCAGCTGGCCGCATCGTGGATGGCAGCTTTTCCAGAAGACCTGCGCCGCCTGGCTTGTCAAGAAATCCACGTAGCGCTGCGGCGCATAGAACGACACGTGCATATGCGGGTTGGGGACCGGGTTTTGGACCAAGCCAACTGCCGTTGGCCGGTCGCCCGCCGGCATGCTCGACCACCGGCGACCGTCCACCTCCCGCTGCATGAAGGTCATGAACAGATCGAAGGCAGATTGCAGGCTGTAGAAATGCAGCCCCGGCTTCATGTTGAAGTTGACAGCGAGATCGGGGTTGCGCTCCGAGATCATGCCGTGGAGTGCTTCGAAGTGGGCATGGTGGTCATACATGTTGATGCTCCGATGGTGGTGGCCATCGGCATTAGCTTCACCCGCCTCGTGCGGCGCACAGATGTTCAGGCGGCGCGGATGCCGTCGCGCGGCGGCTGCTGGGACCCGCGTCGCTGAATCCTGCAATACGCAGTCCGGAAGCTTCGACTTGCGCCTCTGCGCCCGGGCAGGGCATCGTCGCAGGACCCTGCCGCACGAGGATCAACGCACTGTCTGCGCAGCATGACCTTGAAGGCCTGATCGCCTGGTCCCGCCGGGAGGATTGGCGTAAACCCTTCAGCACTCTTCTGGATCGCCATATCGGCAAAGCGTGCGCTGCCGCCGGCATCGCACCTGCCGGTATCGGTGACGCGCTCGGCGACTATGCCATGTCCACCATCTTCGGCGCCGTGTTCGAGGACCTGCTGGGCCTCGACCTGCCTGACGGCCGCAACCTGGCTGACGAGTATCTCCGTCGCCGTGGCTGGAAGGAAAGCGTCGCCACCCGCAACTACATCGCCGCGCTCCGCCGAACACCGATGAGCCTGTTCGAGGTGAGCGGCATCGTGCCGGGCGAGAGCATGATGCTGCGCGACCTGGTGCGTGGCGGTGATCCGGTGCGCGTTATGGAGAAGTCCGGTTCGCGCGGGGCCCGACAATGGGACCGGCTGGCCACGCGGCTGATCCAGCTCGGCGACCGGTCCGTCATCAGCGGCGCGCTGATGGTCTTCGACATGGACACCAGTGACGCACTTCTGAAGGCGATCCGGCGCACCCTGGCGAAGGCGCCGCGCGAGGCTGCGAAGCTGGCCCGAGAGCTCGGTGTCGCGGTGGATGAGGCGGCTCCTGATGATGTTGCCGACCTTGACTTGGTGCTGGCCGGCGCCGGCTTCCTGTTCACCAGCTTCTGGCTGGATGCCGCGCTGAAGGCGGCCCTTCGCCTATCACGCCCGGAGGTGGTCAACAGTGCCGGCGAGCCCCTTGAGTTTGTCACGGTGCATTTCCCGCTGGCCGGCGGTGTCCGCCTTGATGCCGTGCGCGCGGCTCTGTCGGCAGTTCCGGCGCTGCGGCAGGAGAACGCCGGCTTCTGGAACTGGGTGGAGGAGGGCAAGTCCGGGCGGTCACGCCGCAAGCCGGACGCGCAGCAGTTCATCACCGCCATGGATGACGGGGCGGTGGTGCTGGGCAACCTGGAGCTCAAGGCGCGGCGCCTGTCCCTGACTGCGAATTCCGAGGCGCGAGCCGAACGCGGACGGAAGCTGCTGGCGGAGGCGCTGGGCGACCTGGTGAGGCCGCCGCTGGTGGAGCGGGCGAATCTCGACCAGATGCTCGCCGAGGGCCGGGGTCAGCCTCGACAGCCGTCTGGTCTGCCGGCGGAGGTCGAGCGCGAGGTGATCACCAAGACGCTGGACGACCACTACCGCCGCGTTCTCGACGAGCCCATCCCGGCGCTCGGCAACCGCTCTCCGCGTGCCGCTGTTAAGACCGCGAAGGGCCGTGACAAGGTGGTGGCCTGGTTGAAGCTGCTGGAGAATGGCGGGGCGCGGCAGGACGCCAGTGATCCGATGGGAGCCTACGACTTCGGCTGGCTGTGGCGTGAGTTGGGCGTGGATGAGCTGCGGCACTGACAGGGAAGGCCGGATACCCTGAAGACGATCCGGAGCGCTGCCCGGGGTCCTTCGTTTCAACGGTTATCGATAGTGGCGGCATAAGAGACACAAAACATCACCCTGCCACGACGGACAAATCGATGATTTTCAATGCTGAGAGTAGAACGCCTCGCGCGGCCAAGGAGCGGACAGCGTCAGTTCGGCCAGCAACAATCGTGGAATCAGGAAAAATTTCCACCTTGATGGATGTTGGAGTGCTATTCGCCGCCAATTCGAGAGACACTGTGGTCTTGCCGCGAACAACATAGGAAATCGATCTCGCCTCGCCGGTGACGGCATTGGAAAGGCGAATAATCCCATCTGCCTTGCTGCCTTTATATGACGAAAGTTCCAGCTCCAACGTACCTCCCTTCGGTAAAGCCGATACGCTGAACAATAGGCGAGCGTGGCGCCCGTCGGTCCAGGTGCCGTCCTGCTCCGGAAGTGACCAGCCGAAATTCAACATGGAGCGAGCTGTATCGGTCTGAGCCGCACGAGAAAACTGATAAATTGTCGAGGGATGAAGCGATGGCCACTCGCTGACGGCGGGCGGGCTCGGAATATCGTGAATTAGTTCTATGTCATCTAGAACGGCCTCGCGGGTCTTAATAAAGTTTTGGTCGATGTAATTGAATCCTTGGGCGTCGTATCCAAAGGAGCGAAGCTTGCGGAAGATATATTCATGGTCGTACATCATTCGTGCTGCGTCCAATATCGGAAGTCTGGAGTATCGTTCCTCTAAATAGTTAATGGAGTGAACATATCGCCAGCCCTGTTTCTTTATCCTGGACACCACGTCTGGCACAGATCGCTTCACATAGAAGGCAGTGAATTTGTCGGGATTTTCCTTGACATATCGAAGGGCGTGAAACGGTTGAACGACGTCCTTCAGAATGAAGCCCGGCTCTCGGGAAAACCGGTCTAGTATTTCTGCGAAGGCGGGATAGTTCGCGTCAGTGTTGTCGTAAAAATGGATATTCTTTATGGAATCGGGGCATAGCTCCGGCCACATTTGTGAATTTAATGCCTCGCCTGCTCGTGCCTGTGTGCGATCCAGGGTGAGCGCGGATGCGGCTATTCGGTAGGCTTCGCTTGTAAAGCTGCGTGGAAAGCCAAGCAGCAGCAGAGATTTCTTAGACATCGGCATGTCCTGAATTTAGTCGCGATCTGTGTTACCAAAACTTCGGAAATTTAGCGGTGCTTCGCTCCCCCCAACCCTGCTCAGTCCGTATGTCGCGTTATTTGGACTATTTCGGAAGGCTCGCAGTCTTCCGTTGCTTCATTGTGCGCCTTCTGCTTTAGATGAAACTTTATCATTTATAAAAGAATCGGGCTGGGCCGTCATTTCGAGGGCTTTCTTTCTCGCGACAGAGGCTTCCGCAAGCAACTTACATACGGCGGCGAGGACAGCCCGGTCTTGATCATCTGGCGTTGCCTCGAATTGCCTAAGCAGGTTGAGGTGGCGCCTACTTGTCGGATCTCCGGCGGGCTCATGGTGGCGATCCACGTAGAAGTCATCGATGGAGCAACCAAAGAAAACTGAAAGCTGACGCAGGCGAGCGGCATTTATCCGGTTCTTGCCGACTTCAATTTTCTGGAGCTGCTGATAGGCGATCCCAAGTAGGTTCGCCGCATCTTTAAGGGATAGTCCTAGCGACACGCGGCGACGCCGGATATTATCCGCGACCACCATATCCATTTCACTGGCTCGGCGCCGGTCGACTGTCGGTTCGTCCATGGCCGTCTATATCCCAGCGTCGCGCGGCGTCCACATCAATCACAGATAGAATATCGGCGTCAACATGTGCCATTCTTGATGATGGAGGGTCGATGCTAACGTTCGCAAGTTGCAGACCATCCGCGAGGAGGTGCGCTCCGAAGCCGGGACGGAGGCCGAGCGGCCGGTGATCCACGCCGTCGGCTTGGTCTTGATCCAGAACCCGATTGCCGGCCGCTTCGCCGAAGACCTGACGCCGCTGTGGAACATCGGCGCCACGTTGGCCGATAGGCTGACGCCCCGACTTGGTGCGGATGCTGGCCGGCCCCGCGGTGACCTACGGCAAAGGGGGCGGTGGTCGGCGTGGCCGGGGAGATGGAGCATGGCGGCGCCTGTATCCATCCGCGCCTCGGCAGGCCGATGCGCGCCGCCCTCGGGGGCGGGGCAGCGGTCCATCCCGTCCTACGTAAAGGTCGCGCCGCCGGCACCCCGCTGTACCTGCCGCTGGGGCACAAGGACGATCCCTGGTCCTTCGCGCATTTCGACACCATCACGGTCTTCCTCGCCGACGCACTTCGACACCGGTCACGGTCTTCCTCGCCGACGCGCCGCGGCCAGACGGGATTCCCGTCGCGATGGCCGCGGCCGACGGCTGCGACACCGCTGCGGCACGGGGCCGGCTCGGTAGTGGCATCCAGGCTCAATGCCGCGCCGTGCTGGCGACGGTTCAGAGCCTTCGTGCGGCTACTTCTTGTCGGGCTTCTGGGTTAGTGCGGAGGCCGCCGCTGTTTTGGCGGCGGGAGAAGATTTTGGGTCCCGCAGCACCTTGGATGCCGCGCTCGCGGCCTTAGCCGAGGTCACCTCGCTCTTGCCGCCTTTTTTAGCAGCCATGTCACGCTCCATACAACATATGGTGGGTGCATTCCCATCTGATGCGCAAAATGCCTGTACCCCGTTCGAACTTCAAGGAATGTGATGGTCATTCTGGAAATGCTTCGATGGCAAACTCACTCCACCCCTTCGAGCAACACCCACCCCTGCACCTGGCTAAACGCGGCCAGCCCCGGTTGACCGGGCAAGCCAGCCCCGCCGCAAGGACAGGCGCCACCCGCCTTGGCCTCGCCAGGTTCCGACAGTGCTGGCTCGAGTTTTGGTGGCAGCGTGTCTTTCACCCTCTGCGTCTTCAACCAAACGCCGGTACACATCTCACCAACCCAGCCGGAAGTTAACCGTCGTGTCAGGGAACGTTCCGCTATAAGATGATGCGGGGGCCTTCCTTGGAGAGGACGCGGATGGTTAAGGATCAAGGAAGGCGGGTAGTGGCCGGCCAGCCGTCGCCGGCAGAGATAGCGGAGTTAATTGGGCTGTGGGCGTTGCTGTCCAACAACCGGCGACAAGCAGTGGTAGCGTTCGCACGCATGATCGCCCGGGAGCCGGAGCCGCCGCCTGGCCAGCAACTGCAACGGGCGGCGTAGAAACTGCCCGGCTACCCGCCCAGGCGCTTCGCGCAGCAGGCCCTGAAACCGGCCAATCTCCTGCTGGCTAGGCCTCCACCCAAGGAATGGCAGCCTTCGCTGGACGACTGGCAGGCGCGCGCCTTCTGGGCCGAAGCGTTTGCCCTGCGTCAACTCCCCCGCCAGCCTGTTCCGCCGCTTTGGGTCGGCCCAGGCCGGGCCTGCTGGCACGTTGCTCGACGTGATCAGCCTCGCCACAGCGGCCTCCAGCCCGTGCTGCGCTCTTGACATAGTTGTTTCGGGCCAGACGGAATTGCCGGCGCAACGTCTTACCTCGGCTTGATCGCGATGCGTCAACCGGTACAAATGCCGGCCGCGGCAACCAGCCCTTCCCAGTCTACCGTCTCCGCGGCGAGGGATTACCGCACAGCTTCAATGTTCCCATCCGGCGCCGGCGGAACAAGAACGACCAGTTCCACCATTGCCACCAGTTGGGCCTGCGGGTGGCGGCGCCGAGCGGGGCCGAGACGCAATTTTCTGTAGCGACATTGGCAGTGTCGAAGAACATAGAGTTATTGAGGGGCGTCCGAATTAACATGATTATCTCCCAGAACACAGTTTGGGCAGCCGGCGCGTTCCAGGATCTTGATGGTGAGGCTGTCGAGATCGCGCCAGGTGTCACGTTGCGGATTGAGGCCGGGGCTACGGTAAACGGTGGCAGTTTTCACGTCTTTGGAAAACTCGACATTCACGGCACGCCGACCATTAAGGTCATCCTTAACGACGTCAGCATTGGCACCCGAGGCTATGCCGGATGGGTGGGTGTCGATCATGCCCACATGACTGGTGGGGCTTTCTTCCCCGCAACTGGGGGCGCGAATGCTGCAACCTTCTCTCTAACCAACAGCATCATGGAGGGCGTGAATGCCGCTGCTAGCGGCTTGACATCGGTGTATGTCTGGTATCCAGAGGCGCCCGTCCTGATAGACGGTAACAGCTTTAGCGGCTCTGGCGGGTTTAGTATCGGCAACACCGCCGGCCGGGCTGTGACAATCAGGAATAACAGCTTCGATAACTGGGAAGGAACTTTCGCCGTCAAGAACTGGGCGGCGTATGGGGGATCGGTGACGGTCGTCGAGGGCAACGCGTTCCTCGATGTGGGCCGCGTCGCGCTCGAACTGCCAATGGGCTACACGAACACGGGGATCGTTGCCGAGAACAACTATTTCGGTACGCTGGATCCCAGCGTCATCGCGTCGATGATCCTCGACCGTACCGACAGCTTGGACCGCGCCACGTACATCGACCACCAGCCCTTCCTCGCCTACGCCCCTGTCGGGACGCATCTGGCGGATCGCCTAGCGGGCACGGACGAAGGCGATACACTCAGGGGTCTCGACGGCAACGATACTCTCGACGGCGGTGGTGGTGTCGACCTTATGATTGGCGGGCCTGGAAATGACGTTTACCGGTTTGATAATCTAAATGATATTGCTGTAGAGAACGATGACGAGGGAGTTGACCGGATCGAGAGCACGCGCGATCTGGTGCTCGGTGCCGAAATCGAGGACCTGCTGCTGCTTGGTACCCAAGGACTCCGCGGTTTCGGCAATCAAATGAGCAACGCCATGCGGGGTGGCTCGGGTGCAGACACCCTTGTTGGATTGGCCGGGGACGACATCCTAGACGGTGGAATTGGCGCGGACAGCTTGGTGGGTGGCATTGGCAACGATGTTTATGTCATCGACGGTGCGGACATCGTCGTCGAGGTCAGTAATGGCGGGATTGATCTGGTCAATGCCGGATTTAGCGCCAACCTCGCTGCCAATGTCGAGAACCTGGCCCTGACGGGAAGCGGAAATTTCGACGGTGCCGGAAATGCGCTGAACAATCTTATCATTGGCAATACAGGCAGTAACCGACTGTCGGGCGGTGCTGGTGACGACACGCTGCGTGGGGGTGGTGGGGTCGACATCCTGAGTGGTGGCGTTGGCAACGATTGGATGGAAGGTGGTCTCGGTAATGATCGTTATGTCGTCGACAGCTTTGGCGATGTGGTGGTAGAACTGGCAAACCAGGGCATTGATCTGATCATCACCGGCCTGTCCTGGACGCTGGGTACGCAGATTGAAAAGTTAAATTTCACCGGAAGTGCGAACCTCGTCGGCATGGGCAACGAGCTGATCAATCGTATCGCCGGCAACAGCGGCGATAACCTTCTGATGGGCCTCGACAACAATGACAACCTGTTGGGCGGCGCGGGGGACGATACGCTAATCGGTGGCGCCGGGCGTGATCTGCTCACCGGTAACGCCGGACGTGATTATTTCCAATATGACGACGCCACCAGCCTACCGGATCGCATAGTTGATTTCACCCCTGGGGTGGACTTCATCGCTATCTCCGCGGCGGGCTTTGGTGGTGGGTTGGTGGCCGGTAACCTGGATCCATCGCGCTTCGTCGCCCATGCCTCGCCGCTGCCGACCTCCGGAGTGGGCGTCGGGCAGTTCATCTACCAGACAAACCAGGCAGCACTGCTTTGGGACGAAGATGGTGCGGGCGGTGCCGGGGCAGTGCGCCTGGCCGTGCTGACGGGGGCGCCAGCGCTGAGCGCAAGCGATTTCATCCTGCTTTGAGTAAGGGGCCAGGAGGTCGGCGGCCCGGGTAGCGCCTGTCGCCGGCCCGCGCCGAGCACAACCTCCATTCAGGCAGAAGCGGCCGGCTGGGATCATCGTCGAAACTCGAGCGCACCCTCGCGCCAAGGCATTCGAGGGGGCGTGCCCGCGGCAGACGGGAGTACAACCCGAGCTGGCAGCCACGTTCGCCGAAGTTCGCCCAAAGCCGCCCACAGCCACTGAAAAACGGCACCCTATCCGGCCCCCAGGAACAAATGTTCCAGGTAGGCGGCCCCGTCGGGTAGGCTTTAAATTCTTGAATTGGCTGGGAAAAATTGGAGCAGCGGTGGGAACCGGAATCCAACCTTCTCTGGGCAAGCGCAAGTCAGGCAGCGACATCTCTTGAGGCATTACGCCCTGTTCGGCGCTTCGGGTACGCAGACCGAACTAGCCCGAACGCCTCAAGTTAGAGTGCTCCCTCTGCGCCGCCCGCGACAGACTGCGAGCTCATTGAATTACGGCGTGATCGCCACTTTCATCACGCCATCGCGCTGCTGGCTGAACAGGTCGTAGGCCTCGACGATGTCGTCGAGCCGGAAGCGGTGGGTGACCAAGGGCTTCAGGTCTACCCGACCGCCCGCGATGACCTCCATTAGGCGGCGCATCCGCTCCTTGCCGCCCGGGCAGAGGGTGGTGACGATCCGGTGGTCGCCGAGCCCTGCGGCGAAGGCGTCGAGCGGGATGCGCAGGTCGGTCGAGTAGACGCCAAGGGAGGACAACGTGCCGCCGGGCCGCAACACGCGCAGGCTTGCCTCGAAGGTGGATTGCAGACCGAGCGCCTCGATCGAGACATCGACCCCGCGGCCGCCCGTGAGTTCGCGGATTGCCTGGACCGGGTCCTCCTTCGAGAAGTCCACCACGTGATCGGCGCCCAGCCGCTTCGCCATTTCCAACCGCTCCGGCACTCTGTCGACCGCGATAATGGTCGTAGCGCCCATCAGCTTCGCCCCGGCCGTTGCACAGAGGCCGATCGGACCCTGGGCAAAGACCGCGACGCTGTCACCGATCCGGACATGCCCACTCTCCGCGCCGCCGAAGCCCGTGGACATGATGTCCGGGCACATCAGCACCTGTTCGTCGGTAAGTCCGTCCGGCACTGCGGCCAGGTTGGCCATGGCGTCCGGCACCAGCACGTATTCCGCCTGGCAGCCATCGATGGTGTTGCCGAAGCGCCAGCCGCCCATGGGCTTCCAACCATGCGCGGTGCCGGCGCCGTCCTGGCTGCAGAAGCCGCAGAGGCAGGCGTTGGAGGTGCCCGAAGGCGTGATGGCGCCGGCGATGGCGCGCTGGCCTTCCCGGTAGCCCCTCACCGCGGAACCCAGGCGTTCGATCACGCCCACGGGTTCATGGCCGATGGTGAGACCCGCCGCGACGGGGTACTCGCCCTTGAGGATATGGACGTCGGTGCCGCAAATCGTCGTGGTGGTCACGCGCAGTAGCGCATCCAGCGGCCCGACCTCGGGGATCGGCTTTTCCCGCAGCTCGATGCGGCCGTTCTCCACAAAAACAGTCGCCTTCATTGTCCGGGCCATTCTGAATCTCCCTACGTCAGGCCAGTTCAGGTCGACAGGCGACCTCGCTGTTAGGTCAGCGCTGGGTGCCCGATCCGCCGTCGTCGTGCTGGCCTTTGTGAGTGCCGTGGCTGTGTCCGCCATGACCGCGGTGCATGAAAAGATGCATCAGCGGGCAGGCGAGTATGATCAGGTAGGGCAGAAGCCCAAAAGCGTGCGCGTAGTGTTCGCGCAGAATGTAGAATGCGAGGACCAGCGCAAAGCCGATCACTGTGATGCCGGTCGGTGTGCGCCACCAGGACCGAGGTGCGTCGTGGTTCATGCTGTTACCTCGTGTGCACGGTGGCGCGCGACGCCTCGCCGCGCGCCGGTTTGGCTCAGAGCCCGCGCCTCCGCATGTCCCGCAGGTGTTCGGCCATCAGTTCGTCGGCGAGCCGCTTCTGCTCGTCGCTGAGCGTTCCGTAGAGAGCGGAGGTGGCGGGGGCGATCGCCTGCGTGGCGTCAAGCTGCGCCCGCAGCAGCGTTGCGCGGCGCTCCAATTGGGCCGGTGCCGGCGTCGGCTGACCGGCGGACTGCATCGCCTGCATATAGGCCTGCCGCAGCGTCTGCGACTGGGTGCGGACCGCATCGGCAAAGGCGTTCCACTGCGGCATCTGGGCGTCCGTCACGCGGAGCTCGGTACGGAAGTAGGCTAGCTGTCCCTCGATGCGGTCGAAGGCGCGCATGGCGGCGGGAGACATACCGCCCTGACGCATCGCCATCATGCGCTGCATCATCTGCATCATCTGACCCATGTCGCCGCCCATCATGCCCGGCTGCCCACCCTGGCCCGGCATCATCCCCATCCCGGGCTGGCCGGCCTGGCCGGGCGCCATGCCCATGCCGGGGGTCGCGGGCCTGCCCGGCTGAGGGGGCACGACGGGCGCCGGGGCGGGCGGCGTCGCCTGGGCCTGCACCTCGCTCCCAGGCGGGTGGTGCGCGGAGTGGTCCTGGTCGTCCTGCGCTGGCGCCTGGGCATACGCAGTGCCGAGCGCGAGCGCCATTCCGAGTGCACCTGGCACGAGGACCGAGCGGATACGTGCAACCATTTTACCTTCCTCCGTTGTTATCACCGGCGTCACGCGCAGACCTGCGCAGGCGCAACGCCCAGGCCAGCCAACCGCGAGCTGTTACGCGCGAGATTTCAGGCCAACCACGCGTCGGATCCCGGCGGGTCATCCGCCAAGACATCACGCTTCCACCACGAGTTCGGTCATCATGCCGGTCGCGAGGTGGGGCATGTGATGGCAGTGGAACATCCAGCGCCCAGGCTGGCCGGCATCCAGCGCCAGGACCAGCCGCTCGTTCGCCGGAACCTGTACCGTGTCGCGCACCGCGCCGGCGATCCGGCGCCCGCACGCCTCAACGACCTGGAAGCGATGACCGTGCAAGTGCATCGGGTGCGCCATGCCGCTGCGGTTGATCAGCGCGATCTCGATCCGCTCCCCGGACCGCGCCTGCAGCGGCCGGTGGCGCCCCCAGGCGCGGCCGTCCATCGTCCAGGCATAGGGCTTCATGGTGCCGGTCAAGGCCACATCGAAGCGGCGCTGGACCGGCCGGCTGGCGAGCGGCTCGGTCGTCCGGAGCGCAGCCTCCTGGGCACTTGCATAGGGGGCCGCGTTCGCCTCACCGAGGAGTGGGATCCGGCGGATCTCGGCGCCTGCCGTGGCAAGCACGATGCCGGTCCGCTCGCGTGCGCCCTCCCGCAGGGCCAGCACGGGGAAGGCTCCGCCGCCGGAGGGAATCTCGACCACCAGGTCAGTCCGTTGGCCCATCGCCAGGGCGAAGCCCGCCGCCGCCGCGGGCACCACGGCTTGGCCGTCCACCGCGACGAGCCGTGCCGCGAGGCTGCCGGTGTCGATGCGGAAAACCGTGGCCGAGGCGCCGTTGATGATCCGCAGCAGGACCCGCCCACCGCGCTCCACCCGGACCACCTGCGGGTCGTGCAGGGTGCGGTCGTTCGCGAGGTACGCGTCGAAGTCGATGTCGTTCAGGTCCAACGCCGCGGCCTGCGGCGCCCCGGTCGCGGGCGCGCCATGGCCTGCGTGACCAGCATGGGGGTCCGCCGGTGCCGCATTCAGCCGGACCAAGTGCTCGGCAAGCGAGGTGAAGGAGAAGTCGTGCAGGAGAATGATGACCTCCTGGCGATCGGCGCGCAGATTCTCTGCGCTGCGGACGATGAGGGGCGCGGCGAGCAGCCGCATCTCCTGGTCGGGAATATGCGCGTGCATCCAATGCGTGCCGGGATGGGCGGCGAAGTCGAAGCGGCGCGTGTCGCCGGGCCGCAGCATGGGTGCTGGCATGTCGCCCACCCCGTCCTGCTCGATCGGTGGGGTCTGCCCGTGCCAGTGGATGATGGTTGGCTCATCGAGCTCGTTCGCGAGCACGGCACGGAAGGGCACGCCCGGCTCGAGGGTCATGCCGGCTACGCCGTCCGGCCGCAGCAGACCAAGGACGTGCGCCGGACGACCGTCGATGTCCAGCACGCGGGTCGTGGCTCGAATGATGGGCGCATCGGTCTCTGCCACGGCCAGCCGGCTGCCAGTTCCGACGCCCGCAAGCATCGCGCCACCCAGCATCAGGACAGATCGGCGGTGCATCGAAATCATCTTGTGGTCCTCGACCAGTCTCGGTGATGTTGGGTCCGTGTCACGTCGTCCGCGTTCCTCGATTGCGACAAATCAATGCTGCCACCGCTTCTGCGACAGGAGGTCGGCAACGGTTGTCCCGAGCAGGGCCGTCACGTCGATCCCGTTGCTCACGTGAGGGATGGTGTTCGTCGTGACCACGCGGGCTGCGCCGGCGGCGAGGAGCGCGTCGTGGGCCCTCTCCGCGAAGACGCCGTGGACGGCGATGCAGACCGGGGCCGCGGCCCCTGCTGCGCGGAGATGGCCGACGGTCTCGATCATTGTTCGCGCCGTCGAGACGATATCGTCCACAAGGATCGGCGTCCGTCCACTGAGTGCCGCGGCATCCGGGCGGGTCACTTCCACGTCGCGGTCGCCGTGCCGCACCTTCCGCAGGACGAGATGCGGCGCGCCCGCGCCCCGCGCCACCTCTGCGGCCCACTGCTCGCTTTCCTCGTCCGGCCCGATGATGATCGGGTTCGGCACCTCCCGCGCTATCCAGGCGGAGAGCAGCGGCGCGGCATGAGTTGCCACGGCGGGGATCCGGTAGCGCTCCGAGAGGTTCGCAATCCTGTGGAGGTGCGGGTCCACCGTCACGAGCCAGTCGAGTGGGCGCGACAGGAGGGCGGCAAAGCTCGCCGACGTCAGCGCCTCGCCATCCCGGAAGCGGCGGTCCTGGCGCATGTAGGCGAGGTAGGGCGCAACGAGCCCGACCTCGGCGGCGCCCAGGTCGCGCGCGGCGTCCGCCGCGAGGACCAGCGGCAGGACCTTCGGGTCCGGCCGGTCGAGCGTGCACAGGAGAATCACCCGCCGTCCGGCGACAGGCGAGGCGTAGCGGAGATAGGTCTCCCCGTCCGGGAAGCGTCGCGTCTCGATCTCGCCCCGCTCGGCCCCGACTGCCGCAGCGAGCCCGGCGCGGAGCGGGTCCGACGGATCCAGCGCGAAGAGCAGCGGCGACGTCACAGGGAAGCCTCCCGTGCCACGATGTCCGGGTTCGCCTGCACATAGGCGAGCGCGTAGTCGAGCTCGCCTGGGTTCTCCGCATGGACAGTGAAGAGCGGCTCGCCAGCGGCCACGGCCTGGCCCGGCCGAGCGTGCAGCTCGACGCCGGCGGCTTTGTCGGCGGGCGCCCCGGCAAGCTTGGCCACGCGCGCGAGGCGGCGATTGTCCACGCTGGCGACGCGGCTGGCGGCAGTGGCCATCACGGGGCGGCGGAAGCCGGCGCGCGGCGGGCGACGCAGGCCGCCCTGGGCCTCGCAGATCGCCTGAAACTTACGCCAGGCAGCGCCCTCGGCGAGGCTGCGCTCCGCCAGCGCAGCCCCGCCCCCGGCCGGCGCTGCGCCCGCGAGTTCGAGCAGCGCCGCCGCGAGCGCCAGCGAGCGTTGCCTCAGGTCGGCCGGCGCGTCGGGCGCCCCCTGCAGCACGGCAAGCACGTCATGCGCCTCGAGCGCCGGTCCGATGCCGCGCCCCACGGGCTGGGTGCCGTCCGTCACCACGATCCGCGTCGCCAGGCCGAAGGCGGCCGCTACCTCGCCCAATGTGCGGCCGAGTGTGGCGGCCGCCTCGGCGGACCGCACCTTTGCCGTCGGCCCCACGGGCAGGTCGAGCACGACGTGCGTCGAGCCGGCCGCAATCTTCTTCGACAGGACGGAGGCGATCAGCTGGCCTTCGCTGTCAAGGTCGAGCGCGCGTTCGACGCGGATGAGGGTGTCATCGGCGGGGCTGAGCCTCACGGCGCCGCCCCAGACAATGCAGCCTCCCTCCCGTTCGACAACGCGGCGCATCGCGGCGAGGTCGAGATCCACTCGGGTCAGCGTTTCCATCGTGTCCGCCGTCCCGGCCGGCGATGTGATGGCGCGCGAGGAGGTCTTCGGCACGGTCAGCCCGCAGGCGGCGGCGATCGCGACCACGATAGGCGTGGTGCGGTTGCCAGGCAGGCCGCCGACGCTGTGCTTGTCGGCTACTGTCGCTGCGGCCCAGCGAAGTTGATCCCCCGCCTCCACCATGGCGCGGGTCAGGGCGACGATCTCGCGCGTGTCGAGGGGCTGGGCAGTGCAGGCCGTGAGAAAGGCGGAGAGCGCGATGTCGTCGTAGCGGCCGGCGACGACGTCGCCGACGATCCCGGCCATCGCCAGGTCCTCGATCCGGCGTCCGTACATCTTCCCGCGGACGGCTCCGAAGGAGCGGAGTGGGGGCGGATGGCTGACCTCCACCGCTTCCCCCGGCGAGACGGCCAGGCGGCCCCAGGCGGATTCCGACAGACCGATCTCGTCCGGCGCGACCAGGCCGTTCGTCACATGGTGCAGGGTGGCGAGGATCACCTTGCCACGAGCATTGCCCAGCGCGATCCTGGCGTGGCCGGCGAACCCCTCCGACCGGCAGAGTGGGCAGTCGGCGCTCATGTAGGCGACCGTCTCATGTTGCGTGTCGATGCCGGTGCGCCTGACCTTCAGCGTGCTGGCCGCGGTCATCCGAGCGTCACCTGCGCGCCGTGCTCGGCCACCCCGCAGGTCCAGCCCAGTTCCTCCTGGATCCGCAGTCGCAGCGCGTCGGAGGCTTCCGGCTCGCCATGCACGATCCAGGTGGCCTTTGGCGGGCGCTCGAAGCCACGCAGCCAGCGGAGCAGCTCCTCTGCATCCGCATGCGCCGAGAGCATGGGCAGGTTGGCGACCTCGGCGCGGACAGGGATGTGGCTGCCATGGATCTTCACCTCGGCGGCGCCCGCCACCATCGCCGCGCCTCGCGTGCCGCCGGCTTGGAAGCCGCTGAAGAGGATCGTGTTGCGCCGGTCTGGCGCGAAGACCTTCAGGTGGTGCAGCACGCGGCCGCCCGTCGCCATGCCGCTGGCCGAGATGATGACCTTCGGCATCGGCATGGCATCGAGGGATTTCGATTCCTCCACGTCGCGTACGTAGCGCACGGCCTGGCAGGCGGCGTGGAACTCGCCCGCGGCGAGGCGAGTGAGGGCGGGGTAGTCGCAGAAAATCTCCGTCGCGTCGCGTGCCATGGGGCTGTCCACGAAGATCGGGATGTTGGGGATGCGCCCGGACTGCTTTAGCCGATGCAGGTGCCAGATCAGCGCCTGCGCCCGGCCCACCGCGAAGGAGGGCACGAGCACGGTGCCGCCGCGCGCGGAGGTGCGGCGGACGACGTCGGCGATCGCGTCCTCGGGCGAGCGATCCTCGTGGCGGCGGTTCCCGTAGGTGGACTCGACCAGCAGATGATCGGCTGCGGGCACGGTATCGGGATCGGGCATGGTAGGGCTGTCGAAGCGGCCGAGGTCGCCCGAGAAGACGGTGCGCAGCCCAGCGTGACGGAGCTCGACACTCGCGGCGCCCAGGATGTGTCCGGCCAGGCGGAAGCGCACCGTCACGCCGGGCAGGATCTCGTGGTCGTGCCCGAAATCGAGGGGGCGGAACTGCCGCAGTGAGCGCTCCGCATCCTCCTGTGTGTAAAGCGGCAGCGCCGGATGGTGCTTCGAAAAGCCGTGCCGGTTGGCGTAATCCGCATCCTTCTCCTGTAGATGGCCGCTGTCCGGCAGGATCAGCCCGGAGATGTCGAGGGTGGGCTGCGTGCACCAGACCGGACCACGGAAGCCGTTTTTGACCAGCAGCGGTAGGTAGCCCGTGTGGTCGAGATGGGCGTGCGTCAGCACCACGCCGTCGATGCTGGCGGGTTCGACCGGGAAAGGCGCCCAATTCCGCAGCCGCAACTGCTTGAAGCCCTGGAACAGGCCGCAATCCACAAGCAGCCGCGCGCCGGGTAGCTCGACGAGGTATTTCGACCCGGTGACCGTGCCGGCGCCGCCGAGAAAGGTCAGGCTTGCCGGACCAGTCGTCGCCCCGCCGTGTCGCTTCGTGGCCATCCGCTGTTCCCTTCTGTCACCCGCCACTGCCCAGCCGACGCGCGACGAGCAGCGCGACGGGCGGCAGCAGCACCCATTGCAGCACCGGCGTCAGACCGGTCCCGAGCGGCGGGAGGCGCGGCATCGCCGCCGTGTACGCCCATGCCCGCTTGATCTCTACGTTCAGCCATTCGAGGTAGACGGTGATGCCAACGCCGATCGCCAGTGCGAGAAGCAGTACCGCCCCGAAGCGCGCCTTAGGCCAGTCCGGCGTGCCCGCCAGCAGCAGTGCGGTGCCGAGCGAGCCCATGCCGATGAGCGCATCGCCGCCCGTGCAGTGGATCACCGCGAAGGCGATCTCACCGGCGGTACCGTCGCGCCAGATCGTGTAGAGGGGCAACTGCGCGACCTCCCAGGCCAGCATCATCGGCACGAGCGCGGCGAGATAGACCCGCAGCGTCGGCAGCCACGCCGGGTCGGCCCGGCCGGGTTGCAGCCGAGCGCTCATCCAGCCCTGGCCGCCCCGCCGGCAGATGCTCCGCCGCCTAGGCGGGGCAGCCATCCGGGGACGCGGCGCATGTAGTCGGCGTAGGCCTCGCCGAAGCAGGCGAGCGCCTCGTGCTCCTCGCGCCGCGCGAGCCGAACATACATCAGGACCAGCACCGGATACATCGCGAGCGTGACGAGCGTCGGCCCTGCAACAGGAAGCCGGTTAGGATCAGAATGAAGCCCACGTACTGCGGGTGCCGCAGCCGGGCGTAGATCCCCGTCGTCGCGAGTTGCCCATTTTGGACGGCACGCCAGAGCACCGGCCAAGCGACAGCCACGAGCCAGAACCCGCCGAGGATGAGAAGGGTGCTGGCCATGTGGAAGGGCCCGAAATGCGGGTCGATGCCGAGGCCAAGCAGCATCTCAGGCAGGTGGCCGGCATCATGGCTGAACCAGGCGACGTCTGGCCAGCGGGACTGCAACCAGCCGGCCAGAAGGTAGATGGTCAGCGGGAAGCCGTACATCTCCGCGAAGAGCGCAACGATGAAGGCCGAGAAGGCGCCGAAGCTTCGCCAGTCGCGGCCGGTCAGCGGGCGCGCGAAGCTGAAGGCGAAGGCAATGAACAGGGCCGCGTTGGCCGCCGCGAAAAGCCAGAGCCCGTAGCCGTTGCTCTCAAGCACCGCCCGCACCTCCCTTGCCGCCACCGTGCCCGCCATGGCCGCCGTGCATGAAGAGATGCATCAGTGGGCAGAGCAGCAGGAGCAGCCACGGCAACACGCCGAGCACGTGCAGCCAGTGTTCGAACAGCAGGTAGAGCGCCGCCACGGCCGCGAGCACCGTGAAGGCGATGCCAGCCCGGCTGCGCCAGAAGCGCTCGCCGTCATCGGGTTCGTTCGGCGCGGTATGGTGAGCGTGTCCTGACATGCCTCGGTGCTCCCTGAAGTGCTAAGTGCGCGCGACCTCGCGACGCAGTGCCGCGAGCTGCCTGGTGCCCTGCCGACCGAGCAGGCGTGCATTCACCGCGACCACCACTGTGGAGAGCGACATCAGCGCTGCGCCGACCGCAGGCGACAGCAGGACACCCCAGGGCATGGCCGCGCCAGCTGCGAGTGGAATGGCGATCACGTTGTAGCCGGTTGCCCAGGCGAGGTTCTGCGCCATGCGGTTGTAGGTGGCGCGCGCGAGCGCCAGGATCGCGACGACGTCGCGCGGGTCGTTCCTGACGAGCACGATGTCGGCGGCTTCGGCCGCGACGTCCGTACCCGCGCCGATCGCGATGCCGAGGTCCGACTGCGCCAGCGCCGGCGCGTCGTTGACGCCGTCGCCGACCATCGCGACCGACAGGCCGGTGGCCTGGATCGCCTGGACCGCCTCGGACTTCTGGTGCGGCAGGACCTCGGCCCGGACCTCGTCGAGCCCGAGCTCGCGGCCGACCTGCTCGGCCACCGGGCGAGCATCGCCGGTCAGCATAAGGCAGCGCAGCCCAAGCGCCTGGAGCTGCCGGATTGCCTCGCGGCTCTCCGGTCGGATGACATCGGCCAGCGCGACGGCGCCGGCCAGGGTCCCACCCAGCAACACAAAGACCACCGTCCGGCCGGAAGCCTGCTCGGCCGTGACGCGTGCGTCGTTTACCTCGATCCCCCGGCGGCGCAGCGTGCCGGGGCTGACCACCTCCACCTCCCAGCCCTCAACGGTGGCCCGCGCCCCCTCGCCGGGCAGGTTGCGGAAGTCGGCCGCGGGCGGCGGCGCGATGCCTCGCTCGGCCGCGCCGCGGAGAACGCCCCTGGCGATTGGATGCTCGGACTGGGCCTCAAGCCCGGCCGCCAGGCGCAGCACCTCCGCCTCGCTGAGCCCGGAGCCCAGCGGGACGACGGAGGCGACCGAAAAGGCCCCTTCGGTCAGGGTGCCGGTCTTGTCGAAGACCACGGCTTGGAGGCCGCGCGCGCGCTCGAAGGCCGCACGGTCACGCACCAGTAGGCCGTTGCGCGCCGTAAGCTCCGTGCTCACCGCGACGACGAGCGGCACGGCGAGGCCGAGCGCATGCGGACAGGAGATGACCATCACGGTCACCATCCGCTCCAGCGCGAAAGCGAGCGTGGCGCCGAGGACGAGCCAGACGACGAAGGTGCCACCACCGACGATGATCGCGACCCAGGTAAGCACTCCCGCCGCCCGGTTCGCCAAGTCCTGCGTGCGCGAGCGGCTGGCCTGGGCGCGCTCGACGAGGGTAATGACCTGCGAGAGGTAGGTCTCGCCGCCGGTGCGGTCGATGGTGACGGTGAGCGCGCCCTCGCCGTTTACCGATCCCCCAACGACGCGAACGCCCGGCAACTTCTCGACAGGCTTGGATTCGCCTGTCAGCATGGATTCGTCCACGGAGGAGCGGCCCTCCGTCACGGTGCCGTCCACCGGGACCTTGGTGCCGGGCCGAACGAGCACGACATCACCGGCGCGGAGCTCCGACAATGGCACTTCCTCCGTCGCCCCGCCGGGGCCGAGGCGCGTCGCCGTGGACGGCATCAGGCGCACCAGCGCCTGCAGCGCGCCCGAGGCGCCGAGCACGGATTTCGCCTCGATCCAGTGGCCGAGCAGCATGATCAGGATGAGGGTCGCCGTCTCCCAGAAGAACACCTCGCCCTGAAGACCGAGCAGGACGGCGAGCGAGTAGATATAGGCGGAGACGATGGCGAGGCTGACGAGCGTCATCATGGCCGGCTTGCCGCGCCGCAGCTCGCCGAGCAGGCCTGCGAGGAACGGCCAGCCGCCGTAGAAGAAGACGACGCTCGCGAGCAGTGCCTCGACGAGCCGCGCACCGGGGAAGTCGATCAGGCCCGGCAGCCCGACCAGCATCTGGACGTGCTGGGAGAGCAGCACGACGCCGATTGTCAGGGGAAGGCAGATCCAGAATCGGCGCTTGAAGTCCTCGACCATCGCACCGTGGTCGTGGCCCTCTTGCCCATGCGACGCGCCCGGTGCCGCGGAGGTGGCGTGGCCGTGGTGCCCGCCCCCGCCTGCCGAACCCTGTGCAGCATGGGCATGCGAGTGATGGTGATGGCCCTGGTGCGCCTGAGCGTTGTTTCGAGTCATGCGGTCCGTCTCCATGGGAACGTATGATCGATGGCCGCTGCCAGGCATTGATGCAGATCAAGAGC
>NZ_JBHMFS010000039.1:0-18998 GCF_051433165.1 Falsiroseomonas sp. E2-1-a4
ACCGAGGATGTGGTGATTGCCCCAATGAAAGGGTCAGGCGCTGCGCGCAGCCTCTTCCTCGCTTCGTCGTCGCCTCACACTGGCGTGCCGCCTCGGAAGCGCATGAACACCGAGCGACCGCCACGCGCATCGAAGGCCAGCACGTCATAGCTGTCCGGCGCCTGACCGGGAACTTCCATGCCCGGGGATCCCACTGGCATGCCCGGCACCGCGAGGCCGCGGATCCCGGCAGGGCGCTCGGCCAGCAGACGGGTCACCGCGGACGCAGGCACGTGACCCTCAAGCGCATAGCCGCCGACCAGCGCCGCATGGCAGGACAGCAGATCGGATGGCGTGCCCAGCATACGCCGCGCGGCCGCTACGGAGCGCACGACATTGTCCTCGACCGGAAATCCCGCTGCGCGCATGTGATCCACCCATGCAACGCAGCAGCCGCAGTGCTCATCCCGCCAGACCCGAAGGCGTGGCAGTGCCTCTGCCCGAGCCAGCATGGGCGTAGCCAACGCGGCGAGGCCGGATACCAGGAAACTCCTTCGAACCATCATTGCGATATGCTCCTTCAGTTCTGGGTTCTCGGCAGGCAAACCAACGCCAAAAGTCCGCCGCCTGGTCGGTTGCTCAACTGCAACGTGCCCCCGTGTTGCTCGACCGCGCGTCGCGCGATGGTCAGGCCGAGCCCGCTCCCACCCGTGCCGCGATTGCGAGAGGTCTCAAGGCGCCGGAACGGCTCGAACACGGCCTGCATCTCCGCCTCCGGAATGCCCGGACCCTGATCCTCGATGTGGATCTGGATCTCGCGCCCCATATCTTCGAGCACGACTCGCGCGCCGCCGCCGTACTTCACGGCATTGTCGATCAGGTTCGAGAAGGCGCGCTTCAGCGTCACCGGGCTGCACACAAGCCTGGCCTGGGAGGGACCGGCATAGCTCACGGCCGCACCCGCATCGGCGGCCGCATCGCATAGCGTCTCGATCATCGCGACGAGATCGGCCGGTTTGCGGGGCTCACTCTCTATCTCGCCGCGCAGATAGGCCAGCGTCGAATCGATCATCGCCTCCATCTCGTCGAGGTCGGCATCTATAGCGTGGGCCGCCTCGCCATCCTCCACGAAGCCGGCGCGCAGCCGCAGCCGGGCAATGGGCGTGCGCAGATCATGGCTTACGGCGGCCAGGGCCTGGGTGCGGTCAGCGATCAGTCGGTCGATGCGACCCTGCATGCGGTTGAAGGCCTGGGCAGCGTGGCGAACCTCACGCGGCCCTTCCTCGGGCACGGGCACCACGGGGCCCGGGCCGCCGAAGCGATCCGCCGCATCAGAGAGCGCGCGCAAGGGCCGCCCGATCAACCGCACCACCAGCAGCCCGAGCAGCAGGATCCCCAAGGCCATCGCCGTGGTGGAGAGCAGCGTGGCGTGTTCCGACGCCGGCGGACGGAACAGGGCGGCGGAGAAGTTAAGCCAGCTGCCATCCGGCAGCGGCAGCGCGCCAAGCAGCTGGTGCCCCGCCACGCCATCCTCGCCGTAGCCGAGCCGCATGCCCGTGATGTCGAATTCCGGCACCAGTTCGCCGAGCCGGCTGCGCAGCGCCTCGATGCGGGCGCTGTCAGCCTGCACCGGCTGCACGGTCGCCGCGCGGGTCCAGTGCATGTCGAGGCTTACGGTGGAGAGCGCATGCGCGGTTCGGTCACGTTCATCGACTGGCAGTTCGGCGACCGCTCGCTTGGCGGCCACGAGGCGCTCAGCGAGCTGCGCTTCCCGCGTGGTGCCAAGCACCGCGTCGGTACCGATCTGGTGCAGCCACAGGCTGCCAAGATGGAAGGCCATGAGACCGACCAGCAGCACGAGCACGATCCGCCCGCCCAGTGTATCCGGCAGGAGGCGGCGCAGTTGCTTCATGCGCCGCGCTTCACGGGAGGCACCAGCATGTAGCCGGCGCCGCGCACCGTCTTGATGATCGACGGGCTCTCATCGGTTGGTTCCAACTTTCGCCGCAAGCGGCTGACCATGACATCGACCGACCGTTCGGTCCCGTTGAATGCCATCCGGTTGCGCGCGAGATCGAGCAACTGGTCCCGGCTCAGGACGCGCTGCGCATGTTCACAGAAGGCCAGCAGCAGGTCGTACTCACCGCCTGAGAGATCCACCGCGGTGCCATCCGGCGCGCTGAGCTCGCGCCGCCGCGTGTCGAGACTCCAATCGGCAAAACGGATGCGCTCGCCCGTCGAGCCCGCCATCGGGTTACCGGCCTCGCCGCGCGAGCGCCGGAGCAACGCGCGTACGCGGGCCAGCAGTTCGGCGCGCCCGAAGGGTTTCGGGATGTAGTCGTCGGCACCGAGTTCGAGGCCGAGTACGCGATCGGTTTCCTCACCGCGCGCAGTCACCATGATAATCGGCACGCCCGACTTGGCGCGTAGCGCGCGGCACAGATCGAGGCCGGAAGCTCCGGGCAACATGACGTCGAGCAGTACGAGATCGACGGGTGCGCCAGCCAGTACTTCCCACATCTCGCGCCCGTCACGTGCGCCGGTTGCGCGAAAGCCGTTCTGCCGCAGAAACTTCGCGATCAGCGTGCGCATCTCCCCATCATCCTCGACGACGAGGATGTGGGCTTCCTGCGGCAGGCTGCCGGGCGCGATCACGTCAATGATGCCGGTGGCCGCCCGGCATCGCACCGCCATGTCGAGGCGTGCCGCCGGCATAGCCGCGTAGACGGGAATACGCCGCGATCTGTTCCGCATTCAGCAGTGCCGCCTGCAACAGATGCGTGCGCAGATGCACCTCTCGGATCTCCCCCTGCAAGGTCGCGATGCGGGACGTGCGCGTGGAGAGTTCGGCGGGCGTGATGCTGCGGTCGCGGAAGGCGGTGTCGAGCGCGCTTTCCTCCTCGATCACGCGGGCGCCGAGCGCGCTAGCGGCCGCCTGCATCTCCGTCATCAGGCGCTGCGTCGCCACGAGCTGGGTGGGCGTCAGCTGCATGGCGCCAGCCAGTTCGATGACATGGGCGGGGCCGGGCCAGCCGTTGAGTTCGGCGGCAAGCGCCAGGCCCATGCCGCGACCCGCCAGCAGATCGGACCGCTGCTCGGCTGAGAGCGCGCGAATCGGCCGGTCGGTGCTAACGGCATAGGGCGAGGGTGTGCTGGCCCAGGCGGGACTCGCCAGAAGCAGGGCCAGGGCCATCAAGGTCGAGCGCATCCTTCCCTCCTCAGTTCTGGTCCATCGGCGTGAAACGCGCCTGCACCGGACGTTGGCCGGGCAGCGTCAGCGTGACAACCGCGCGCATGCCGCGCGCGGCCACGAAGTCACCCGTGCCCATCAGCAGATTGTCCCCCATGGGCGCCAGCGCGATAGTGGCCTGCCGCCCGCTTGCGAGGATGATGGCCTGTGCCGTGGCACCCGCGGCCGGGATCGGCCGGTCGGCGCCGTCGAACAGGAACAGCCGCAGCGTGTTGCCTGCCGTCACCAGCTCTGCGTGGTTGGTGCCAATATCCACCTTCTGCCCCCCATTCGGGCCCCGGCGCGCCTCATGTGCGCGCGCGGCGAGGGGCGCGATGACGAGGCCGGCGAGCAATGCGGGGAGGTGGCGGCGCGGGGTCATGGTCGGTTCCTCATGGATCAATAGGCCTCCGCCAGCTTCGTCTCCTGCTGTACGGCGCGCAGCCGTTCCAGCGCGGGGCGGCCGAAGCGGTGGAACAGCAGCGGCGTCAGGAAGGTGTCGAGCAGCGTGGCGGTGATCAGCCCGCCGAATATGGTCACCGCGACCGGGTGCAGAATCTCCTTGCCTGGCTCGCTCGCGCCGATCATCAGCGGGATGAGCGCGAAGCCGGCAGACAGCGCCGTCATCAGCACCGGCGTCAGGCGTTCCAGACTGCCGCGGATGACCAGCGCCAGCCCCCAGCGCTCGTCTTCCAGCAGCGCTAGGTTGAGGTAGTGGCTGACCTTCAGGATGCCGTTGCGCGTCGCGATGCCGGCCAACGTGATGAAGCCGATCATCGAGGCCACCGAAAGCGGCTGCCCCGCGATCCACAGCGCCGCGATGGCGCCCACCAGTGCCAGCGGCACATTGCCCATGATGATCAGCGCCAGCACTGCCGATTTGTAGCGGCTGTAGAGCACCATGAAGATCAATGACAGGGACACCAGCGACAGCCCTGCGATGAGCCGCGCCGCGTCCTCCTGCGCCTGGAAAGTGCCCTCCAGCGTGAAGAAGTAGCCGGGGGGTAAGGCCGCCGCGTCGATCTCCGCCCGGATGCGCGCAACGATGGCGGCCATGTCGCTGCCATCGGTGTTGGCGAGCACCACGATGCGCCGGCGCCCATTCTCACGCAGGATCTGGTTCGGCCCGTCGGTGTCGCGCAACTCCGCCAGAAGGGACAGCGGTACGCGGCCGCTCGGCGTCTCGATCATCAGGGCGGCCAGGCCTGCGCCGGTGCGGTCCGTGTCGCCGAGCCTCAGCACCACGTCGAAGCGGCGCGCACCGTCCACCACCTGACTGACGACCTGGCCGCCGGACAGGGCTTGCAGGGCTTCGGCGACGGACGCTGCCGAGACGCCATAGAGCGCGGCACGTTCATGGTTCACCGTCACCTGAAGCTGCGGCACGCGCACCTGCCGCTCCACTTGCAGATCGGTCAGGCCGGGGATGGCGGCCAGCCGCTGCTGCACGCCTTCGGCCAGAGTGCGAAGGGTGTCCAGGTCGTCGCCGGTGATCTTGAGCGCGACTTCGGCGCGCACGCCGGACAGCATGTGGTCCAGGCGGTGCCCGATGGGCTGGCCGATATTGGCACTGCCGGGCAGCACGCCGAGTCGGGCGCGGATGTCGGCCGAGATCGCCTGTTTGCCGCGTGTGGAGGGATGGAGCGAGACGTCGATTTCTGAGGAATGCACCCCCTCGGCATGCTCATCCAGCTCGGCGCGGCCGGTGCGGCGCCCGACAGTGCGGACCTCCGGCACCTGCATGATCAGCAGTTCCGCCTGCCGGCCAAGTCGGTTGGCTTCAGGCAGGCTGATGCCGGGCTGGAATTGCAGGCTGATGGTCAGCGTGCCCTCGTTGAAGGGCGGCAGGAAGGAGCGCGGCAGGAAGGGCACGGTCGCCAGCGCGCCCACCACGCCGACGCCTGCCAGCAGATACACAAGGCGGGCGCGGGCGAAGGCCCAGAGCAGTGCGCGCTCGTTCCAGCGCTTCAGCACGCGCACCAGCGCGCTGTCGCCGTGATCCATCCGCTTCATGCGCGGCAGCAGGTAGTAGCAGAGCACCGGCGTGACGGTGATCGACACGATGAGGCTCGCCAGGATCGAGACGATGTAGGCCACGCCGAGCGGCGCGAACAACCGACCCTCGATGCCGGTCAGCGCAAACAACGGCACGAAGACCAGAACCACGATCATCGTCGCATAGACGATGCCGGAGCGGACCTCCTGGCTCGCCCGCGCGACCACCACGATGGCAGGCTGCGGGTCCGGCCGGGCGCGGTTCTCCCGCAGGCGGCGGTAGACGTTCTCCACGTCCACCACCGCATCATCGACCAGCTCGCCGATGGCAATGGCGAGGCCGCCCAGCGTCATGGTGTTGATCGACAATCCGAGCAGTTGGAACACCACGACGGTGATGAGTACGGAAAGCGGAATGGCGGTGAGCGAGATGAAAGTGGTGCGACCGTTCAGCAGGAACAGGAACAGCACGACGGCCACCACCGCCACCGCCTCCAGCAGTACTTTCTTCACATTGCCGATCGACGCGGCGATGAAATCGGCCTGGCGGAACTGCACGTTGTTCGCGGTCACGCCCGGCGGCATGGCCCGTTGCAGCTCGGCCAACGCCGCTTCCACCTGCGCCGTCAGCGCCACCGTATCGGCCGCCGGTTGCTTCTGGATCGACAGGATCACAGCTGGCCGTCCCATGCTGCCGGCCTCGCCCCGCTTGAGCCGTGCGGCGTACCCGACCGTCGCGACCTGGCGCAACGGGATCGGCTGGCCGGCCCGAACCGCGACGGGCGTGTTCGCAAGGTCTTCGAGACGCGTGGTACGCCCAAGATTACGGATCAGGTATTCGCGCCCCGCTTGGTCCACATAGCCGCCGCCGGTGTTGCCGCCAAACTGCCGCAGCGCGGCGTGCACCTGCTCCGCCGTGACATCCAGCGCGTGCATCCGGGCGACATCGGGTGTGACGCGATATTGCCGCACCTCGCCGCCGATCGGGATCACCTGCGAAATGCCGGGGATGGTCAGCAGCCGCGGACGCACCACCCAATCCGCCAGTTCGCGCAGCTCCATCGGGCTGGCGCGGCCATCGGTGGACATCGCCACCAGCATGATCTCCCCCATGATGGAGGAGATCGGCGCCATCTGCGGCGCGACATTCGCCGGCAGCTGCGCCCGCACCAGTGAGAGGCGCTCCGCGACCTGCTGGCGGTTCACCCAGATGTCGGTGCCCCAGTCGAACTCGACGAACACGATCGACAGCCCGACGCCGGAGACGGAGCGCACGCGTGTCACACCCGGCATGCCGTTCATCGCCGTCTCGATCGGGTAGGAGACGAGAAGCTCGACCTCCTCCGGCGCCAGTCCCTCGGCCTCCGTCATCAGGGTGATGACGGGCTTGTTGAGGTCGGGGAAGACATCGACAGGCAGGCGCTGCAGCGTGAAGGCGCCATAGACCACGAGGATCGAGGCGGCGACCAAGACGAAGATCCTGCTACGCAGGCTGGCGGTGACGAGGATGTTGAACACGGCTAGCGGACCTGCGCGATCAGCCCGGCGCCGCTGGTCACCACCCGCGCCCCGCTTTCCAGCCCGGCCGTTACCAGGACACGCTGGCCGTCGAGCGGTTGAACCCGCACGGGCCGCGGCAGGAAGCGCTCGGCGCTCGGCATCTCATAGACCACCTGGCCGCCCTCAGGGTTTCGCACCACGGCTTCGGCCGGTAGCACGATGCCGGCGGTACGGCGCGGCGTCTCCACCAGAACCGTCACGGGCTGCCCGACGGCCAGGCCGGGGGCGCCCGCCTCGATGCGGAATTGCAGCGGCAGGCCCTGCTGGCGCAGCGTCATGCCGCGGCCCACGAAGCCCAGCCGCAGTGCTTGGCCGCCCGCCGTCATGGCGGAGGCGCCCGAAATGTCGGCTACCGTGGCGGGGTCGAAGGCGATCGCTTCGACCCAGAGCCGCGCGGGATCGACGATGTCGAAAAGCGGCTCCTGCGCCTGGATCA
The DNA here is from genome assembly GCF_051433165.1 of Falsiroseomonas sp. E2-1-a4. Lineage (NCBI taxonomy): Bacteria > Pseudomonadati > Pseudomonadota > Alphaproteobacteria > Acetobacterales > Roseomonadaceae > Falsiroseomonas > Falsiroseomonas sp. E2-1-a4. The sequence continues at coordinate 7,200 of NZ_JBHMFS010000039.1, forward strand.
CCTGGCCCGCAGCGACGCGGACCACGCTGATCAACCCGGCGGAGGGGGCCACGATCGGCTCACGCCCGGTGACGGCAGGCAGGTTTGCCGCCCGCCGTTGGCGCAGGCCTTCGAGCTCGGCACGGGCATCGCTGATTTCTCGCGCTGCGACCGTGCCGGTCAGCGCGGTCAGTCGACGGAGCCGTGCCTCGCCAATGATGATGAGCGAATCGAGCTCAGCGATGCTGGCGCGCACGCCGACACGATCCTGCGCTGCCATGATGGGCACCACGAAGCCGAGCACCTCGCCGCGTGCGACGCGCTGTCCCAGCGCGGGGAAGCCGCCTCCCGGTGGTTCGATGCGGCCGGCCTCGGAGGCCTGGACGCGGCCGGAGGCGTTGGGGTCCGCCACCACCTGTCCAGTGAGGTGAATGGTGACCGAGGCCTCGCCCAGCTCGGCCGGGCCGGTCCGCAGGCCGAGCAAGCGCTGGGACGGCTTGGGCACGAAGATGCTGCCATCCGGCTGACGGCGCGGCGCGTCCAGGGGCTGCGCCCAGGCCATCACGGGCAGCAGCACGAACGCCGCCAGGGCGAGTACGGCCGGCGCAGCGGCCACACGTTCGGGCAATGGCGCGCCGGATGGCAAGGCGTGGGGGCGCGTGCCGGTCGCTGGCGGTTCGGCGACGACAAGCGGCGGCAATGGTCGTGGAGCGGCGGTGCGGCCGATGGCGACGCCTAGCAGCAGCAGGAGCAGCCCCGCGGTCCACAGGACGGGCTCGCGCAACGCCGTCGCGAACAGCTCCGAGGAAACGGGTGCTGCGGTCAGAGCTCCGGCCGCAGCGGGAATCTCAAGCGTCGCGGGCAGCAGGTCCATGTCCTCGCCAGCGGTGATCGTGAAGGTCAGGTTCCGTTGCCCCGGTCGTTCCAGGGCGGGGTTAGCGAGAACATAGACCGCCTCACTGGCGCGCGTAGCCGTCCCCAGATCCTCGCCGTCGAGGGTGACCTGCACCGTGGCGCCATCAATGGGCTCCGACGTCGCGTGCCGGTCGAGGTAGAGCCAGAGCCTGCGGTCAGGACCCAGGACCGCCACCATCTCGAACAGATCGGAATGTGCCTCGGCACGGGGCGCCGCTGCGGCAGGCGGCGCGGGTTCGTCACCATGGGTATGGCCTTCGTGGCTGAAGGCAGGGCGGAGACCGGGTGCGGCCAGCAGCGTGACAAACAGCAAAATACGAGTCAGCACGCGCGCGCCCCCTGAGTACCAATCACCACCTCCTTAAGGTGACGGCGCAGGACGTCGTCAGCGTTGCCCAATGATGACAAAACATTGCAACGGAGGCGGCTGGCCCTTGGCCGAAGGAGCGGCGCCACACCCGGGGCACCAGGGGGCCGGGAATTGCCAACCGCGCCCCCCTCGCGACTCGCCGGACGCGCTGGAACCCACGCGCCGCGCCGTCGATCAGGCTTCGGTCGCTGCAAGAAGCTGGTGCGTTCTATCGCCTCAAGACGATGAGTTTTCCGCCGGCGATCTCGAATTTTGCCGTCAGCCGGCTTTGCCGAAGGCACCCTCCTTGCGGGCCTGATCAATCTCGTGCTCGCCGAGGCCAATCTCCCGCAGGATCTCCGCCGAGTGCTCGCCCACACCGGGGGGCGGGCGGCGCACCTCGACGGGTGCGGCGGCCAGTGTGAAGGGCGGCGCCACGCCCTGTTCTGCATGGCCGCCTCGCTGCCAATGCAGCACCGCCCCGGCGGCCTCCAGCTGCGGATGATCCGCCGCTTGGCCCACATCATGCACCCGCGCGACATTTACCTTGGCCGCGCCCAGGCGCCGCAGGATTTCGTCGCAGGACAGGGCGCGTGTCACTTGCGTCAGCGTCGCCAGTAGCGCGGCGCGGTTGGTGCGGCGGTCCATCGCCGTCAGGTATTCCGGCAGCTCCAGCCGCTCCGGATCCAGCGCGCGGGCAAGGCGGCGCCACATGTCGTCGCTGGGGGCGATGATCACCACGTCGCCGTCGGCGGCGGGGAAGACCTGGTTCGGCACGGTCAGGTGGTTGGCCGTGCCCATGCGCCGGTGCTCGGTCCGCGCCAGCCACCAGTCGGTGTAGAAATAGCTCATCAGATGCGCCGAGGATTGCAGCAGGGAGGAGGTGACCTTCTGCCCCTCGCCGGTCTTCCCTCTGTGCAGCAGGGCGGCGAGAATGGCGCTGACCATGCCGAGGCTGCCATGCAGGTCGATGCCGGCGGTGCCGACCCGCACCGGCGGGCGGTCCGGCTCCCCGGTCAGGTGCATCAGCCCGCTATGCGCCTGCAGGGCCACGTCATTGGCGCCGAAGTCGCGCAGCGGTCCGGCCTCGCCATAGGCCGAGAAGCCGCAATGGATCAGCCGCGGGTTCACCGCCCGCAGATCCTCCCAGCCCAGGCCCCACTTCTCCATCGCCCCGGGCCGGAAGTTGTGCACCAGCACATCCGAAGCGGCCGCCAGCCGCCGGGCCAGCGCCAGGCCGGCGGGCGCCTTCAGGTCGAGTGCGATGCTGCGCTTGTTGCGGTTGAGCGCCAGAAAGGACGGGCTGGCGCCGAGCCGCTCCAGCACCTCGGCCGTCACGCCGAAGCCGCGCGCTTCGTCGCCGCGGCCCGGCTCCTCCACCTTGGTCACCTCGGCCCCGAGGTCGCCCAGGATCTGGGTCGCCGCGGGGCCGGCGAAGACGCGGCTGAAATCCAGCACACGCACGCCATCCAGGACACCGGCCATGCGGCGCTCAGGCGACGTTGACGGCGGCGGTGCCGACGGTGACGAGCTTGCCCGCCCCGTCCTCCGCCCACACCTTCAGCGCCAGGCGCCGGCCGCCCTGGGGCAGGGCCTGCGCGCCCTCCACCCGCAGGACGCAGGTGATCGGCACATCCTCATAGACCGGGGCGACAAATTTCGTCAGCAGCGCGCCCGGGTCCTCCAGCACCTGCGTGCCGAAGCTGCGCAGAAGTAGGTCCAGGATCCAGTTGGTGGTGATCATGCCATCCGAGATGATTCCCGGCAGGCCCTGGCCCCTGGCATATTCGTCGTCGTCATGGATCGTCGGCACGCTGAAATGCACGCGTCCGTCATTCGCTTCCACCGTCGGCAGCGCATCGACATACCAGCGCATGCGCTCCCGCGTCATCACGCGCCGGGCGGAGCGGATCTCATCGCCTTCGCACAGTTCCATCACGCGGCATCCTTTGCGGCTTCGCGATAGGACAGGCAGACCGTGTCGCGGTACTCCACCAGCAGGCGGTCCGTGGCCTTGTCACGCATGGTGATGTCCACGTCCATGTATTCGCGCCCGCGCTTCATGTAGCGGCTGTGTACCAGGCCTTCGACCACAAGCGGCATGCCCGCCCGCAGCGCGCCGTGCCAGCGCACGTCGAAGGTGTAGTGCACCCGCGCATTCGGCCCGCAGCCGTCAGGGCAGTAGATCGTGTAGAAGCGCAGCTTCTCCAGATGCGCCATGCTGGGCGGCACGATGGGGTTCGGATCGTTCTGGAAACAGGGCTGGTGCAGCTCATTCGCGTGGCAGTATTCGCGCACCTGAAAGGGGCTGATCACGACATCCACCGGCCCGAGCCGGTCGCCTTCCTCAAGGTCGCTGGTGTAGCGGCCGGTTGCCATCTCATTCCCCCTTGAAGACGGGCTTGCGCTTCTCGACGAAGGCGCGCTGCGCCTCCTTCGTATCGGCGCTTTGCGAAAGCTGCTCGGTGACGGTCTGCTCGAAGCGGTAGGCCTCGCGATAGGGCATGCTCTCCACCACGTTGAAGGACCGCTTGATCTCCCGCACCGCCAGCGGGCTTTTGGCAGCAATCTCGCGCGCCATCTCCAGCGCCGCCGGCAGCAGCGTCGGCGCCGGCAGCACCGCCTCGATCAGGCCGAGGCGGTGCAGCTCCGCGGCCGGCACCTTGCGGCCGGTGAAGTACATGGCGCGCGCCTTGGAGCGGGAGAAATGCTCCGACAGCAGCTTGGTGCCGCCGGCCAGCCCCACATCGATCTCCGGCATTTGCACCCAGCAGCTTTCGGCGGCCAGCATCACGTCGCAGGACAGCATCAGCGCGAAGCCAGCGCCGATGGCGGGGCCGTTGGCGGCGCAGATCACCGGCTTCAGGCAATCCATCGGCGCGTAGAAGAATTCCCGCGTCAGCCGGTTATGGGAGATGTAGTCACCCGGTTCCTGCACCAGGCCGACGCGTTCCTTGATGTCGGCGCCGGCGGAGAAGCTGTTGCCGGCACCGGTCAGAACCACGCAGCGCACGTCGCGCCGGTCGCTGCAACTGTCGAAGATCCAGGTCAGCTCCTCCCGCAGCCGGCGGTTCTGTGCATTCACCGGCGGGCGGTCCAGCGTGACGGTGGCGATCCCCTCGGCCACCGCCATGCGGCATGTCTGCAATTCCATACCGGTCAATCCAGCTTCACGCCGGCGCGCTCGATCACGGAGCGCCATTTGGTGCGGCCCTCGGCGATGACCTGCGAAAGCTCCTCCGGCGTGCCGCCGGATGCCGCCATCCCCATCTCGCGGAAGCGCGCACGGATGCGCGGCAGCGCCAGCACCTCGTTGAAGGCGGCGTTCAGCCGTTGCACCACGGGCGCGGGCAGGCCTGCCGGGCCGAGCATGTAGAGCAGCGTCGTGCCCTCGTAGCCCGCCAGTGTCTCGGCGATGGCAGGAATCTCCGGATGATCCTCCAGCGGCCGCTCGGTGGAGATGCCGAGCACCCGCAGCCTGCCCGCGCGTACCGCCGGCATCATCGCCGTAAAGCTGTCGAGGCTGGTCTCCACGCGCCCCGCCATCAGGTCGGCCAGGGCCTGGCCCGAGCTGCGATAGGGCACATGCGTCATCCGCGTGCCGCTCATGCTCATGAACAGCTCCATCGCCAGGTGGCTGGAACTGCCGGGACCGGTGGAGGAGAAGCTCAGCCGGTCCGGGTTGGCGCGCAGATGTGCGATGAACTCTGCCACGTTCTGCACGGGCAGGGACGGGTGCACCACCAGGATATTTGGCAGGTGGGCAATGTGGACGATCGGCGTGAAGCCACGTTCCGCATCATAGGGCAGGTTGCTGTAGAGGAACGGATTCGTCATCTGCACGCCCGGGGTGCAGATCAGGATGGTGTAGCCATCGGGCGGCTGCTGCGCGACATGGGCCGCGCCCACGGAGGCCGCCTGGCCGGGCCGGTTCTCCACCACCAGGGGCTGGCCGAGGCGGGACGACAGTTCCTCCGCCAACAGCCGCGCGACGATGTCGCTGCCGCCGGCGGGGGCGAAGGGCACCACGAAGCGGATCGGGCGGCTGGGAAAGGGCGCGCTGCCCTGGGCCAGGGCCGGCGCCGTCAGTGTCAGGCCGGCCCCAATTCCCAATAGCGTGCGGCGTGTCGCCTGCATTTGCTTGATCCTCCCGAGCGGTTGTTCCGCAAGTCTTGCGGCGCGCTGGCGGGCCGGACAACGTCCAGCGGATGAGCAGCATCCTTGTTCTGGATGCAACGCCGGGCCGCCTCGGCACGCCCCTCATCCTTTCATCTGGCGCAAGGATGCAGTGCTGCGGAACGGCATTCACCTGGCGCAGGGCGGTCCCTAACGTCGCGACAACCCGGCCGCGCAACGGCATGGGAGGAAGGGGGAGCGCAGATGCGAAAGCTGAGCCGCAGACAGGCCGTTCATTTGGCAGGCATGGCCACCGCCGTATTGGCCAGTCCCGCTTTGGCACAGCCCCGCTGGCCGGACCGGCCGATCCGGATCATCGTGCCCTACCCCCCTGGCGGGTCCACCGACCCGGTCGCGCGCCTGTTGGCCACCGCCCTCCAGCCCCGTCTCGGCCAACCGGTTGTGGTGGAAAATCGCGCTGGCGCGGCCGGGTCCATCGGGACGGAGGCGGTGGCGCGCGCCGCGCCGGATGGCACCACCTTCCTGTTTCACACCTCCGTCCTTGCGACGGAGCCGAGCTTCAAGCAGAACCTGCCCTATGACGTGCTGACCGACCTGGTGCCGGTCTCGCTTCTCGTCACCGGGCCCTATCTGCTGGTGGTCAACCCCGGCCTGCCGGCACAGAATGTGGGGGAGCTTATCGCCTTCGCCCGCGCCCGGCCCGGCGTGGTCAATTTCGGCTCGGCCGGCACCGGGTCCTCCGGCCATCTGATCGGCGAATTGTTCGCGCTGCGGGCCGGCGCGCAGATGGTGCATGTGCCCTATCGCGGCGGCGGACCTTCCGTCACGGCGCTGATGCAGAACGACATCCAGTTCATCTTCGACACCATCCCCGGCTCCCGCGGCCTGGTCGAGGATGGCCGGCTGCGGGCGCTGGCGGTGACCAGCGCAGGGCGGGCGCCGCTGCTGCCGCAGGTGCCGACCATCGCCGAAAGCGGCCTGCCGGATTTCGTCAACGAGTTCTGGCTCGGCCTGATGGCGCCGGCGCGGCTGCCCGCGGACATCAAGGCGCGCATGGCCGATGCGGTGCGCGATGCCCTGGCCGAGCCAGATTTCCGCGACCGGCTGCTGGCGCTCGGCATGGTGCCGCGCGGGCTGGGGCCGGACGAATTCGCCACCACGCTGCGTCGCGACATCGACCAATGGCGGGATGTCATCACGCGCGCGAACATCCGCGCGCAATAGGCCGGGGACATGACCATGCATCGCACGATTTCCCTGCCGCGCCGCGGCGCCTTGCTGGGCAGCCTAGCCGCCGTCGCGGCATTCGGCAGCGGCACTGCCCCCGCGGCCGTGCCGCTCGCCACACAACAGGCGCCGGGCTTCTACCGGCACCGCGTCGGCGAGATCGAGGTGACGGCGCTGCTCGACGGCAACCTTGCCTTCCCGGATGCGGCGCTGCCGAACCTGTTCCGGAACTACGACGCGGCCATCGGCACGCGGCTGAAGACCGAGGCCTTCAACGCCCCGGGCGGCGTGCCGCTGGCGGTGAACGCCTTCCTGGTGAACACCGGCACACGGCTGATCCTGGTGGATGCCGGCGCAGCGGCGGCGCTGGGCCCCAACCTCGGCCAGATCCCGCGCAACCTGCGCGCCGCGGGCGTGGCGCTGGAGGATATCGACGCGATCGTGCTGACCCATCTGCACCGCGACCACGCCGCCGGCATGCTGACCGCCGAGGGCGCTGCGCTGTTCCCGCGCGCGGAGGTGCTGGTGGCGGAGGCGGAGGCCGCCTACTGGTCCGATAGCGGGGAGGAGACCCGCGCGCCCGCGCCGCTGCGCCCCTTCTTCGGCCCGGCCCGCGCCGTGCTGGCCGCCTATGGCAGCCGGGTCCGCCGCATCGGGCTGGAGACGGAGGTGGCGCCCGGTGTCCGCACCCTGGCCATTCCGGGGCATACGCCGGGCCATCTCGGCGTGCATGTGGCCTCGGGCGGCGCGCAGTTCCTGATGTGGGGCGACGTGGTGCACGCGCAGTCGCTGCAGTTCGCCCGCCCGGACTGGTCGATTTCCTTCGACTCCGACCCCGATCTCGCGGCCCGCACGCGCAGCCGCATCTTCGACATGGCGGCGACCGACCGCATCGTGGTCGCCGGCTCCCACCTCGCATTTCCCGCCATCGGCCATGTGGCGCGGCGCAGCGAGGGCTATGGCTTCGTCCCCGCCATGTGGCGTTCACCGCTTTGACCCTGGACGAGGCCGGCAAGGCGGCGCTGAAGGCGGAGGTGATCGCGGCGCGGCGCTACTGGGCGCCGTTCCATGAAGGCCTGTTGCAGCACGACCCGGCCTTCCTGGAGGCCTACCTTGCCTTCCTGCATGGCCCCTGGCGCAGCGGCGCGCTGCCGGCCAAGGTGCGGGAGTTCGTCTACATCGCGGCCGACCTGTCCTGCGCGCATCTGTATGAGCGCGGCGCCAGGCGGCACATGGAATTCGCGCTGGAAGCCGGCGCCACGCCCGCCGATATCTTCCAGGTGATCGAGCTGACCAGCGCGCTCGGCACCTGGACCGCGCGCAGCGGCCTGGCGATGCTGGGGGAGGAAGTGGCCCGCGCCGGCCGCCAGCCGCCACTGCCTGTCGCCGCGGAGCATCTGGCGGCGCTGCGCCAGCGCTTCGAGCCGCTGCTGGGCGAATGGCCGGCGGAGGTGGACACGCTGCTTTCCGTCGCCCCCGCCTATGTCGAGGCCTATCTGCTGTTCCTGACCAGCCCGCGAAGCACCGGGCCGCTGGAGCGCAAGGTGGTGGAGTTCATCGGCCTGGCTGTCGCCGCTTCCCCCGCCACGCTGTACGAGCCCGGCATGCGCTTCCACATCCGCCGCGCCTTGGCCGAGGGCGCGACGCGGGAGGAGCTGGCGGAGGTGCTGCAACTCGCCGGCGCCATCTCCATCCATTCCTGCTCCATCGGCATCCCGGCGCTGATGTCGCTGCTGGGAGAGGATGGTTAGCGCTCGGTGCTGCGGAAGGTCTCGACTAGGAAATCGATGAAGACGCGGATGCGGGCGGAGAGGTGGCGGCTGCGCTGGTAGACGGCGAAGACGCCATTCTCGAATTCCAGGTGGCTCGCGCGGTGGTCCGCCAGCAGCCGGACCAGGCGCCCCGCGCGGATATCCTCCCGCACCGACCAGTCGGGCATCAGCACGATGCCGAGGCCGGACAGCGCCGCCGCATGCAGCGCCGGCCCATTGTCGGTGGTCAGGCTGCCCGCCACCGGCACCTCGACCGGCGGACCCTCCGCATGCGCGAAACGCCAGACGGACCGCCCCATGCCGAGGCGGTAGGTCAGGCAGTTCTGCTGCGCGAGGTCGGCCGGGGCCAGGATGGGCGGGCGGCCGGCGAGGTAGGAGGGTGCGGCGCAGACAACTCTTTCGCTGGTGGCCAGGCGCCGGGCAATCAGGGCGCTTTCGGTCAGCTTGCCGATACGGATATCGACATCGACATTGCGCTCCGCCAGGTCGACCGGATGGTTCGACATGACCAGCTCCACCGAAATCTTCGGATAGTCGTGCAGGAAGCGCGGCAGGTTCGGCATCAGCACCAGCGTGCCGACGAGCAGGCGCGAATGCACCCGCAACAGGCCCGAGGGCTGCTGTTCCCGCTGGCTGACCTCGGCCTGCATCTCCTCGATCTGGTGCAGGATGTTCTCGGCATGGCGCAAGTAGATCTCGCCGGTGCTGGTCAGCGTCATGCTGCGGCTGGTGCGGTTCAGCAGACGCGCGCCGAGCTGTTCCTCCAGCGCCGTGATCTGGCGGGAGACGGAAGCCGGTGAAAGCCCCAGCTTGCGCCCGGCCGCGGAGAGGCTGCCATGGTGCGCGACCGCGGCGAACAGGCTCATCGTGCGCAAGGTTTCCATGGTCGGGCCGGGTTTCTTTTCATTCCCAGCGAAGCTTGGTAGCGGCGCGGCCATGAATATCAAGCTTCATCGCGGCCGGGGTTCACTCCACCACGATGCCTTCTGCCTGAATGATGCCGCGCCACACCTCCGTCTCCCGCGCCACCAGCGCTTCGAAATCCTCGCCGATCACCGGCGCGATTTCGAGGTTGATGCGGCGGATGCGCTCGATCACGGCGGGGTCCGCGGCGATCGCGGCGATCTCGTCCTGAAGCCGCTGGCGAATGTGCGGCGGCAGGCCGGCGGGGGCGAGCATGCCGTACCAGGTGGTGACCTCCGCTCCGGCGATTCCCGCCTCCCGCGCCGTGGGCACATCCGGCAGGGAAGGGTGGCGTGCGGGGGCGGAGATGCCGAGGATGCGGATGCGGTCGGACCCGCGCAGCGCGCCGACCGCGGCGGGGGTGAACAAGCCGAATTCGATGCGCCCGGCCAACAGGTCGCTGACCATCCCGGCGACGCCGCCATAGGGCACATGCTCCATCCGAACGCCGATGGTGTTCAGGAAAAGCACGGTGGCAAGCTGGGTGGAGGTGCCGGTGCCGGAGGAGCCGTAGCGCAGCCGGTCCGGATTGGCGGCGGCGTGGCGCTGCAACGCCTCGATGCTCTGCACCGGCACGTCGCTGCTGACGACATAGGCCATGCCGGTCTCGGCGAATTTGGCGATGTAGGTGAAGTCGCTCTGCGCATAGGGCGGGTTGCGTCGCAGGATCGGCTGGATCGTCACGCCGCCGGCCTCGCCCCAGAGCAGCGTGTAGCCATCCGGCGCCGCCTGCGCCACCAGCGCACTGCCGATGGTGCCGCCCGCGCCGGCCCTGTTCTCCACAACCACCGGCCGGCCGAGGCGCTCGGCCAGCGCTTCCGCCGCCGTGCGTGCGGAAAGGTCCGTGCCCGCGCCGGCCAGGAAGGGCACGATCAGCCGAATCGGCCGCTGCGGGTAGTCCTGCGCCTGCGCCTGGAACATGGGCAAGGCACCGATGGCCAGCAGGCCAAGCGCGCCGAGCAGGGCGCGGCGGGATGGGGTGGCGGGCATGGCGTTCCTCCATTCAAGCCGGGCGTCTTTGCGCCCGTTCCGCATCATGGGACGTGGCCTCCCGGCGCGCCTGCACTTGCACTGCAAAGCTACTGTGCCCCCACATCAAAGGCGGTCTTGTGCCAGGCCGGCTAGAGCAATATCCGATCCGAGAGGATCGATCGTGCTTCAGGCTTGGCGGCAGGCGAGAGAGAAGGGCGGTCAACATGACGCATGACGCACTGCGGGTCGGCATCATCGGCGCGCATCCGACACGCGGCTGGGCACAGGCGGCGCATATCCCCGCGCTGCGGGCACTGCCGGAGTTCCGCATCGCCGCCGTGGCCACCACGCGGCAGGAGAGTGCCCAGGCGACGGCGGAGCGCCACGGCGTGAAGCTGGCCTATGACGATTGGCGCCGGATGATCGCGGAGGCGGAGCTGGACCTGGTGCTGGTGGCGGTGAAGGTGCCCGCGCATCGCGAGATCGTCCTCGCCGCCGCCGCCGCCGGGCTGCACGTGTTCTGCGAGTGGCCGCTGGGCCTGAACGCGGCGGAGGCGGAGGAGATGCTGCAGGCCGTGCAGCGGCACGGGGTGCGCCACATGGTGGGGCTGCAAAGCCACGTCCACCCCGTCCTGGCGGAGGCGCGCCATCTGGTGCAGCAGGGCGCCATCGGGCGCGTCATTTCCGCCACCCTGGTCGCCTCGCTGAGCAACTGGGGGCCTGTGCTGCCGGCGGGCGAGGCCTACCGCATGGATGCCAGCTTCGGCGCCACGGGCCTGACCGTGCCGGGCGGTCATACACTGGATGCGCTGGTCAGCTGCCTCGGCGACTTTGCGGAGCTCTCGGCCGTCGTGGCAACGCCGCAGCCGGTGGCAGTGATGGCCGATACCGGCGAGTCCGTCGCCGTGACCGCGCCGACCCAGCTACTGGTGTCCGGCCGCCTGCAAGGGGGCGCCCTGGCCAGCGTTCATGTGAAGGCAGATATCCATGCGCCAACCGGCCTGCGCTTCGAGATCAACGGCACCGAGGGCGACCTGGTGATCACCACCACCCCGCCCGTCGGCGCCTCCCCCGTCGGCATCCAGCGGGCTGAGCTGACGTTGCAGGGCGCCCTGAGGGGTAGCCGGAATTTGGTGACCCTGCCCCTGGCCCGCGTAGATCTGCCGGCCGAGGTGCCGGAGGGTCCGCCGCGCTACGCCGCGCCGATGCTGGCGCGCTTCGCTGCGGCGATCCGGTCCGGTCAGGATCTATCGCCGAATTTCGTCACGGCGCTCGCGCGCCACAGGCTGCTGGAGGCTGTGGCCAGCGCCTCGGCGAGTGGACTTCGCGTCACCCTGCTCGACTGATCGCCGAGCGCCGCCACAAGCTGATGAAGGGGCCCGGCCGGCTCAGAAGGCGATGCGGCTCATGCTGCCCTCCATAGTGCGAACGCATGAGGAACAACCCGCCGTCGCCCAGGTCTGCGACACACTCGTGCTGCCGAAC
>NZ_JBHMFS010000040.1:0-17827 GCF_051433165.1 Falsiroseomonas sp. E2-1-a4
GCCGATCTCGCTGTCACCTTCAACTTGAAGCCGGGGCTGAACTTCTACAGCCTGCAATTTGCCTTCGAGCTGTTCATGACCTTCATGCAGCGGGAGGTGGACGGTCGCCGGTGGTCGAGAATGCCGGCGGGCGACCGACCAACGGCAATTGGCCTGGTTCAGAAGCCGATCACCAACCCACATGTCCACGCGTCGTTCTACGCGCCGCAGCGCTACATCGACTTCCTGATGAGCCCGGCGGCGCAGGTCTTCTGGAAAAGCTGCCATCCACGATGCGGCCAGCTGGACGCCGGTGCGGGCAGTGACGCGCGGCGGTGGATCGCGCTTCAACTTCGAAAAGCGTCGGGTGTAGCCGGCCAGAATAGCATGGTCGTCTACCTGCCGGAGGTTCTCCTGCGGGAGCCGGCGCCGAACACCGGCCAGCGACCGGAGCTGGCGCCGAAACTCGTGTCATTCCGTGCTCGCGGTGTGGCGCTGGCAAGCTGCTGATCGCCAGGCAGGTCCGGCGAACGGGCCGCGCCGATGCGCAGGTGCGATGCCGGCGGAAGTGCAGGCCTTGCCGATATGGCGTTCCAGAAGGGTGCCATAGGTCTCGCGCCAATCCTCCCGGGGGGGACCAGGCGACCAAGCCTTCAAGGTCGTGACGTGCGGGCAAGGGCGATGATCCTGGAACGGGATGGACCGTTGCCACGGTGGCCCGCCGGGCACCCGGCGCGCAAGCCACAGAACGCGCTCTAAAGGGCCCCGGGGCCGCCTCATCCCGCATGGAGCGTGCCATGCCGCCAAGGGCCAGCCCATCGACCTGTGGTCCACGATGCTGACCCCTAATCGCGCAAGGCGACCACCACGGACGGCTGCGCCAGCACTCCCGGTAAAGAGCTGGCAGGCGACGCCCGGTGCCCGCCTATCCCCAAACGAGGCAAGCAACCATGTCAACCCAGAAGCAGCTTCAATCTCGGGCAGCGCCGTCGCCGGCGCCTTCGTATCTCCTTCTCCGGCGGGGCAGGCGCTTCGACTTGGGCGAGCCACCCCTGCGCTGGCCCCGGGGTGGCGGTTCGGATTCTCTCCACCTCTCCGGTGCCGTCGTCCATGGGCGCCTTGCTGTTCTCGAAACGAGCGCGGCGCGCAGTCTCGCCTTGACAGGATGTCGAGGCAGGGCGGAGCATTTTGGGAACGATAGCCTCGTGCCGCCGACCCGACCGGCAGGGGCGTCACAGGACCGTTGTCCGAACAGCCCCACGACATGGGGGGGCAGCCCGTGCCCTGAATGGCCGAACCAGGCTTGGCGCTCTGCCACAGCCTGAACCTTGCGAGGAGTGGTTCGATGAGCCCGCCGAGAGCCAAGAGAATATTTAACAGCGACAGACCAAATGTTGTTGAATTTCTCGGATGGCCGGATACACTTCATATTGAAACACTTCTTGATGAAACAATACGTGCAGATTTCGTGTTTGAGGCCTTCGAACACGCGGGCAAGGATTTGTGGTTGACGCGACACAATTATAGAAAAGAAAACGGCGAAAGGGTTCAACCAGATGAGTGGCCCCTCATCGAGACAGTCTCCAATATTTTGCCGCCTAAATGTAAGGATCTTCCCGAATCAATAAAAGCAATGTTCCAGCAGGAAGGCATGAAGGGCAAGAAGTTGCCCCCGCCGTGGAAGATCGCGGAACCTCTTGCCGGTGTTCAGCGGGGCCACGCCAAAACGGAGCGGATCAGGGCGACAGCCCTTCAGGACCGAAGGGACAACGCCCGCCTGCTGAGAGAAAATGGACGACAAGCCCCTTCCTTGACGCGTATCGGCGAACGTCAGCGGCCCAACGACTTCGAATTGATGGCGCCATTCGTCGACATGGATGAGCATCTGAAATTCTATCCACCGCAACAGCGCCTGTCCGGACGCGAGATGCCGACACGCCAATACAATGACGATGCCATCGCCAGCATGCAGGATTGGAAATTCCACAAGACGATCGATCGCGTTAATGCCGTGACATTCCGCCTTGATAAACGCCCGCCGGCGGAGGTCATCTCGATAAAGGGAGGCTTTCAGCCCCCTGTCACGCGCAAGGACCCTGGCTACGACGACAAGATAGCTAAAGAATTCGTAGCCTACATGAAGTCAAGACACAACACAGAAATCGATAAAGAAAAAATTTTACAAATGATTGCTCAATACAAAGATGAAAAACGGCAACATGCAGAAGAAATTGTCAAAGCAAAAGATGATTTTTTTAAACTATTCAACGCACTTAAGAAAATCAAAACGGAGGCTTATTTAGAATTCAATCGCAAGAAACCATACGAAGATAGGGAACGTCTAGATATCGTCGAAAAACGGGCCGAGATGGATGCGGCGGACGAAGCCAGGACGCAGATAACGAATAAGCAGGACGTCAAATTCAAATTCTTCAAGGAGGCTACGAAGCGGCGCCTGGTGCTTGCAGGAAAATCGAAAGCGGAGGCCGAACTGGTCGCGGATCGGATCGCCAGAAGAGAAGCCTACTACAGTATCGATTTTATATCCAGTCGTGACTTTGAACTCCTCGATGTATATTTGACCTGGATGTCAAGTCTTGACAAGGAAGCGTCGCATCTCGGCCGGATGGTCGAGAATCAGTTTCGGAAGGGTTGGATCTCAACCGCCTACTGCCTCGACAAGTCGTTCTACTATGCACTCCAGGAACCTGACCCGATGGGCCACTGGATTTACGTGGTTCTCGTCCCTTCAGGTTTCGTCGTGCCCTATGCGGAAGAGCTTGATATGATAACCTGGGGCACGCCGGAAACGGAAGTCGCGCATTTCGGGGAACTGCACTGGGACCGCGTGGTCGGGTTTGCCCATCTTCTTGATGGCCGGATCGATTCCCCCATCTTTTTTCAAAAGAGGTTTCGCGAGAAAGAGGAGGCCGCCTTTGAGGCAATGCATCTAGCCTTGAGCGGCCATCTCCCCGGGCAAAAACTGCTTAAGTAGCAAATGGCGGCGCCACTCCGCGTCGCGCGGGCCGGGCGCCGCGACCGGCTTGCGAGGCGATTTCCAGGCCTGGGCAGGAAGGTGGCGCGGCCGATGGTGTTTCGATCGGCGAGCCGCTTGGCGAAGCCCGGGCGACAAAGACCCGCCAGACCGACCCAATCCGGGTCTTGTCAGACAGGCCTCAGATCGCAAACGCAACCTCCTCCTGCTTCGCGAGATCGAACCAGGGCCGAAGGTCCACCGAGCTCGTTGGCTGCGTCAGCCAATCCGCGGGGACGGACTCGCCCGGCTTGCCCTGGTCGCTCGCCTCGAAATGCAGCGTCTCCGGCAGCAGTCGGAAGCTGACCGTCCTGATCGCCCCCTGGAAGAGAACCAGCAGGATGTTCTTCGAACAGCGCCGGGAAACCAGCGGCGCGACCTGCCCGTCGGCCACGACGCTCATTGCCGGCCAGCCTGATACGAGCTGGGACCGCAGCACGATGCCCGTCAGCCGCGGCAGCGCGCCGAAGGGCCGCTCTCCCTCCCCGACAGGGCCGCCCCCGGCGCGCAGCGCATGCTTGAACCCGGGCAGTTCGGCCCCCGGCGTCTCACCCAGGCGCCAAGCCCCGCCGACGCCGAGCGCGCCCACGAGCAGGTTGGTGAGCCACCTCTCATCCAGCGCGAAGGAGAGCAGCGATTCCTTCGGCAACTGGCGCTCGTCCGGCAGCAGGTAGCGGAACGGAACCCCCTCGAGCTTCAGCAGCCCCTCGGTCCAGGCCGCGAGCTCGGGCGTCAGCAGCCGGCCCAGCCCGGCCGGCAGCAGCCGCCCGGCCGGCGCAGCGCCGGTCGTGGCCGCCGGCGGCCTGCGCACATGCAGGTATGCCGCCGCCCGCACCTGGCCCTCGTGCCGCTCGGCGTGCGCGAGGCTGCGCTTCAGCCGCAGGAGCCCGACGGAGACCGACTTGTTCTCCAGGGCGAGCAGCCGGCCGAGTTCCAGGGCGGCGACATGCGAGATGTCAGTCCTGCCCGACGTGGCGATGCGCCCGGCGGACCGCCCGCCCGCCTGGCCCGACATCGGTACCAGCGGGCCACGGTAATCGGCCACCCCGCGTTGGCCGTCCGGCAATGCATGGCCCAGACGTTCGGTCGTGCCGAGGATGCACGCCTTGGCGAGGTTCTCGACCAGGGACCTGAAGCCCGCCCCGCCGGCGAGGCAGGAGAAACTCCAGCTCCAAAGGCTGATCAAGTGGCGTTTCGCCCCGTCCACCTTGACGTCCCGCAGCGAGACGAGGTGCGCGGTGCTCAGCTTGCCGGCAGTAGGCGCGCGCTTGGCGACCACGACCGCGCGCTCGGCATCGCGTGCCACACGCACATGACAGAGCTTCTTCAGTTCGGCTGCGGTCGGGATCTCCGTCGCCTCCACGGTGATCCGCGACGGCCCCTTTGGCCCTTCCGGCACCGCCTTCATCTCGCCGTCGAAGACGAGCAGGGCGAGCCAGGGCGTGTTCTTGTCCGCGTCCTTCATCTCCTGCTCCCAGGGCAGGGTGCTGCGCTCCAGGATGATCTGCGGCAGGCTGGTCGCGTGATCGCCCAGGCTTCCCTGCGGCGGGAAGACGCTGTGCACGACGGACGCCGGCAGGCTGGTCTTGTCCCCGGCCACCTCGAAGCACAGCGACGCCTTCGCTTCGAGCGGCTTGGAGCAGGCGGTGCCGTGTCCGGCGGCGGCCGAGGTCGCGTGCAGTGTCTGCGCCACGACGATGTCGTAGATCCCATCGCGCAACGCCGGCCGGTGGCGCTCAAAAACTTTGGTCCCGTTCCAGATGTTGTCCTTACCGGTATCCGGGACACCGTTCGGAACGATCTCGACCCCGGCGAGCGCCTCGATCAGCTTCTCCTCCGACGCCTTGGCAGGCAGCCTAGTCTTGGCCGTCTTCGGCTCGCCCCAGAGCGCCGCCGGAAAACCCTTGGTGCGCTGGCGGTAGCTTAGGTCGTGCGGCTTCCAGAGCGCATAGCCCCGCTTCGTGATGGTGATCGTCGTCTCGGAGGTGACGTCGTCGTGCCCGGCGGCCATCGGCCTGATCCCGAAGCGGGCCGGCGTATCGCCCGTCCGATCCTCCTGATCGCGCGTCATGTCCGTGACCACGATGAGCTTCGACGGGACCACGTTGTCCACGATCAGCCTGAGCGTCTTCGGATTGACGACCCAGACCTTCCCGTCTTCGGCGGTGCGCGAGAGCCCGCCCGCGACCGACACGGCGCAGAGCTTGTCCACCGCCGGCAGCAGGGCGCTGAAGCCGCCGCCCCCCTTGCCCTCCCCGTCATCGAACAGGCGCACCGGCGGCGCTTCCGCAGTCGCGCTGCCGAAGGCCACGTCGAAGGAAAAGAGCACCAGGTTCACCCGCGCGCGGCCTGAGAAGGGCGGGCCCCAGACCGTCAGATCCGCCCCGACCTCGACCGTGATGTGGCGTGTGCCGGCGAATTCGAAGGTGTAGGAGGCGCCGAGCTCGACATAGGCCTCGCCCTTGTAGTGCAGCGGCTTCCATTCGAAGAGGCAGTCGATGCCCGCCTTGAACCAGGCTTTGTAGGGATTCTGCTCCCAGACCATCTCCAGATGGCCGCCCAGCATCGCGGCGGAGGAGGTGAGCGCGTAATAGGCATCGCCCTTGATGGTGAGCGGCGTGTCCTTCACCTCCCAGGCAACGGCAAGGCGCGGGACCCTCGGGAAGTGCGGGCGGTTCGCCAAGTCGAAGGCCGGGTGATAGCCGCCCGCCGTGATCACGAACTCCCCTTCGTGCTCGCCCTTGAACCAGGAATAGAAGGCGAAGCCGCCCGACAAGTGGCAGTCGTGCGCGAAGACGAAGGAGCCCGGCGACAGCTGCGCCCGCAGCGCCAGCAGCCCCTCCTCCGGGCGGAAGGAGGCCAGCCAGGCCATCTCGACCACCGCGACCGCCTCGTCGCGCGTCGCACCCGCCGGCATGATGAGGGTGGAGCGCCCGATCAGATCGATCGCCACCTCCTTGCCGAAGGACGCCGTCAGCAGGGCGCGCGAGGTGATGGTCTTGAAGCTATCGAACTTGAGGCCGACGCCGAGGAAGACCGCGCCGAGTTCCGCCGGAATGTACTCGCGCAACGCTTTGCTCGCCGCCCGCAGCCCTTCGTCCGAACGCGCGTCGCCCTGGCCGACGTTGTCGGCGAGCAGCGGGAAGCTGGCGAGCTTCTCGATCGGCGGAAGCTTGAACGCGCGGTTGTAGCCGAAGGCCGCGGCAAGGCCGGTGACGAAGAAGAAGGCGGGACCGCCGATCGGGTAATCGAGTGCGGCATAGAGGAAGAGGGAGGGATGGCCCCCGACGGTGCCCCCGACGGTCTGATAGGCGCCGATGGCGTCGATCGTCAGCAGCCCTGCCTTCACGATGGCGGTGCCGACATACTCGTCGTAGGCGTCCTTGCCGACGCCCCCCCTTTGGTGCACCAGCGATCCACCGATCTCCAAGCCCGGGGCGCGGAAGTCGATCGCCATGCCGTCGAGGGTGGGCGTGACATCGCTCGGATCGGCAATCTTCACCTTGGCGCCGAAGCCTTGGA
The DNA here is from genome assembly GCF_051433165.1 of Falsiroseomonas sp. E2-1-a4. Taxonomy (NCBI): domain Bacteria; kingdom Pseudomonadati; phylum Pseudomonadota; class Alphaproteobacteria; order Acetobacterales; family Roseomonadaceae; genus Falsiroseomonas; species Falsiroseomonas sp. E2-1-a4. Next base: position 6,536 of record NZ_JBHMFS010000040.1, read on the forward strand.
GGGCGAGCGTCAGCCCGGCTGCCGTGAGATGGGCGTCGAGCAGGAGATGCAGATACCCGTCGTCGAAACGGAGCCCGAGGCGTTCGAGGGCAAGCGGACCGTAGGACTTCTGGGCCGCCATCCAGCTCACGTTATCGACGCTGGTCACCTCGGGCGGCGGCGGGCCGGTGTCGATGCCGGGGGCGTGCTCCATCCGGCCATCGCTCATACGCACGGGCAGGCCGAGCTTGATCTCCTCCATGGCGAGCGACACGCGCGTCGTGACCGAGAATCCCGCAGTTGCGGGCAAGGGGCTCGGCAGCGTCAAGCTGCCGCCCTGGACCAGCTTCTCGAGGCCGGTCGAGCCGATGCCGCCCGACGTGACCAGCGGCTGGAACAGCAGGCGAGCCCCCTGACCGGGGGGGAACGAGGCGCCGACCACCGGCAGGCCGCTGAGGTCGATGCCGGCCTCGACATCGGCGGCAAGGAGCCAGACGGCGGGGGCACTGCCGCGGCTCTCATAGGCGAAGAACGCTTCCTTGACGTCGATGGCCACGTCGTTGCCGCGCGCGATGACCGTCCTGTTGCTTGCCTCCGTCTCGTCCAGAAACGTTGCGAGCAGATCGCCGAGCTTCACCTTGCGGGGCGTGGCGTCGGTGTAGCTCGCAAGTAGCGTCTTGTTCCCCGCCGTCTCGTCGAGCACGAGGTCGAACACCAGGGAGCCAAGCGTGACGGTGCCGTGGAAGCTCGTGCTGCTGCCCTCGACATAGATGTCGAGGGTGATGTCGAGCGCCCGGCCGACGTCGAGCGGCAGGACCATCTCGCAGCGGATGCCGAGGTTCCGGGTCGCGGTGCCGAAGGCTACCGAGAGGCCTTTGATCAGCGCGCCGCGCAAGGACGCGGGGCATTCGCCTTCGATGCCGAGCTGCTTCAGGACCGCGGGGACGAATTTCGCGACATCGAGCATTTCATCGGGCGCGAGGCCACCCTCGAACTGCCATCCGGAGACGGCCGGGTCGTACGTTGCCTCGACCTGCAGCTCGACCTGCAGAGGGTCGCTGCCCAGCCTGACGTCAGCGTGAAGCCTGGCCGAAGTGATGCCGCCCTCGCTCGCATAGAAAAGGAAGGCCGAGATACCCGTCAGGTGGAACCCCCGAAGGATCTCCCAGTCCCCACCGGCATCAAGCGCGATGGAATAGTGGCCGCGCCAGGGGTCGGCGGTGAGGCGGACCTCCTCGAGGCTGAGGCCCTCCCCCACCTCCCCCAGCGCGTGCGGTCGCGTCACCGCCGAAAGCTTCGGTCGCGTGACGGCCGAAGGCTGCTGGCGTTCGCGCCGGAGCGTCGCCACGAACTGCGGGCCGGGCATCGTCGCGGACAGCCAGGCGCCGTCCAGAAACTCCCGGCTGCCGGGCCGCAGCCGCGGCATGATCTCGGGGTCGGACATCTCGAAGGAGGCCGTCAGCTCGAGGCTGCCGATGTGCATGACGCCGCGCGTCGCATGAAGTTCGACTGTTCGGTGGCCGCCGTTCGACCTGAACGTCAACTGTGGCTTCCATTCGGCCTCTATCCGCAGACTGGAGCCGTCGCCGGTCAGCTTCGCGAGGCTGACGGACAGGCTCAGGTCCAGGTTCACGGCGTCGCCGCTGCCGGAGAACTTCGCCTCGACCGCGAGGCTGGCGGAGTCGATGAGGGTCGTGCCGCTGACCGTGGCTTCGGTGGCGGAGGAGGCGCGGAGTTTTGTCGCGGTGATGGTCAGGCCGTCGGGGAAGTAGCCGCCGGCGGCGAAGAGCGGCTGGACGAAGGGCCAGGCCTGCGTCGTCTCCTTCGTCAGGAGCAGCGTGCCCGACGTGAGGTCGCCCAGCGCATCGACTATGCCCGTCATCGTCAGCCGACCTTACTTTCGAGTCATCGCGGGATATGGTTGTGATATCACTTCGTTACATGAGCAGAAACTGAGCCTCACTTTGGCGGAAACGCGTGAAACGCGATCTTCCTGGTGTAACGTGCCAAGACATTAAGTTCGTCGGTGCGGCCTAATTGGCGACCTGATCGCCACCATGAGGTGGAGGATGTTGGCAGATCTGCTGAGTCTCTGGCACCCTCAAATACGCGCCCACCATTTTCATTGGTACTGTATTTGATGTACGTCGAAAATCTTGCTGCTGTGATGTGAGCCGGCACCGATCCACTTGGGGGACCAATATCGACCTCTAGTCGATGTTCGTAAATCGGGACAGCGCCTTCAATCGTGGCGGCCAATGAAGCAGGGAAGGCCCAGAACGCACGGTTGGCGTCAGTAGATGTAAAGTCCGCAACGCCCCCCAGCCAGGCGTTCAGCCCATCATAATTCACGACGTATGAAGAGCGATCTGGTGCCAGCGCCTGGTCGCTCAATTCGTAAAAAACGGGCGTGGTTTGAAGGCCTTGCATGAGCCATGGCCAGGCTCTTTGAAGTTCGCTTGGAATTTCACCGCCAGCATATCTACGCTGGTAAATGGGAATGGTTCCTGGCGCGCTGGTCCGGCTTGCGGAGAATACTGCCCTGCCCTGGTCCTCCGATGCCTCTTCAACAGGCTTGCCGCGAGAATACTGATCATAGGCGTATCGCCATAAGCCATCAGGCGAATTTTCGAGCCGATATTCATAGATATTGATCAGCGATTGGGATGACATTTGTACGATATCCTTCTCCAGCCCTTCCTCGTTGATCAAGAAAGGTCACCGCTATCGCCAAGAAAAAGAACTGATACCGAACAAGTCGCCTCAATCATCCAGCGGACATTCGGGCCATCGCGGCCAAATGAGTGCGCCCAATCGCCGGCTTCGACGCTCATCTGGGCGAGCCTGCTGCGTACTTGGGTCAGGTCCTCGGTCGCCCCCGGAAAGATTGAGGTGGATATCTCCAGACTCTTCATCCCCTCCTGCACCGGAATATCGGTCACCGGGACAGCGCTCCCCGTGTCGGCTGCCGCCGTGAGTGTGTCGCCGCTGACGGTGACGGTCACCGGTATGGGCAAGGAGGTGAATGCGACGGGGCAATGTGAGGCCTGTGGGGCCTCGCTCGCGGCTGTAACGCGGACGGAAACGGATCCGCTTGCCAAATAAGATTTTGTTTGGGCAGGAAAAGGGAAAGTGAACGTCAGAGAATCGAGCGATGCGAGTGAGGTCGGCCAACCGTCGAATGCCTCGAACTCGTCGGCTGTATAGCGCTTGGCAACGGTCGCTACGGTTTTGGTGTCCCGAAGCGTGGAAGCCGTAAGCGTCACGCCGCCCAGAACGATCCCTTTATTGGCCTTCAGTGTCGCGTCGACGTCCAGCGGACCGGGCGCGGTGACGCGCCCGTCGATGTGCAGGTCCCCTCGCACATCCAGCGCCGCCCGCGGCCGGACTGTCCCGATGCCCACCCGCTGGCCTTTGACGACCATCGGCGACTTCTGCAGCGTCGCGACCAGTTCTCCGACCGACTGCTTGCCGGGGGAGCCCAAGTTGACCCAGCGGACATGCAGGCGTGACGGACCGTTCCGGTGCCTGGTCGCCAGACCCTCGATCATGATCTCTAGACCGCCCGCGGGGTGGAGCCAGAGGTCGCGGGCGGTGTGCTCCGGCAGGTGGATCTTCCACGCCACACGGTCGTCGAGCGCGGGCTGGCATTCCAGGGGGATCGTGGACTCATCCGCAACATCCTCCCGCAGATGCGCAGTCACGCTGCAGGCCTGAAGCGATGCCTTGCTCGCCAGCGCCCCGGGCAGGTTCTCCAGCCCGTCGGGAAGGGTCAGGTAGAGAGCGGCTTCATGGCCGATCAGGAGCGCTTCCACCGTGGTGTTCGTGAGCCTCAGGACGATCGCGCCGACATAGCTGCCGCCGTCGTTGAGCACCACGTTGCCGGTATCGCCCACGAAATGCGCCTCGAGCAGCGGGACGTCCTGCGCCCCCAGCGCCCCCCGCAACATCGCCGGCATCAGCACCAGCTGGTGGTGCCGCGGCTTGGCGGCGAACAGGTTGGTGTCCTCGCCCTGCAGCCGGATGTGGTCGTAGGTCAGTTCGATCCGGGTCGCCCGCGTGCCGTCGGCCATTTTGCCGCGCAGCCCGTCGAGCATGAGGTGCACTGTGTCGCCGGCCGCCCAGGTCATGTCGGCCTCGGCCTTCCTGCGCAGTTCGAGGACGACGTCCCCGTTTTTTTCGTCGCGCGTATCGAGGTGCCAGTGCTTGTGCCCGGCGTCGTCCAGGCGGATGCCCTTGTGATCGCGCAGCGCGCCGGACCTGAAGCGCAGCGTGAAGTGATGCTCCGCCGTCAGATGGTTCAGCACCAGCGGAACCGGCGCGTTGTTGTACAGCCGCAGCACCATGTCCTGCGGCCCGTCGAGGAACAGCACAGCCTCGTCATTGCTGTTGAGGAGACTGAAATCCAGCGGCAGGGCGTGATGCTTCATGATGGCCTCGGGGTCACGTCGGTGGATCCTGTGTCGGCGACATCGCTGGAAACGGGCTCCGGAGGCTCCACCTTCGTGAGCCGCATCCAGCCTTCCCGCGCGACGATGGGGCCGGAGAAGGCGCCGTCATCCTCGGCCGCGCCGACGTCGCCCGCGACAGCGGACCAGCCGCGATCGTCGCGCTCGATCCAGGACCAAGCGTAGCCGGGCTCGATCGGGAGCGGGAGGTCGAGCCGCCCGACCCTGGTCAGGATCGGACCGAGCGAACGGAACGAGACCTCGAGGCGCTTCAATTGGGCCGCATACATGCCTGGCGGGATGGTGATCGCCTTGGTCGGCAGGATGCCCGAGGTGGCATGCACCTCGGCCAGCGGATCGACCAGCATCGTCAGGGTCACAGGGTCGAGGGCTGAGGAGGGCGCCACAAAGATCGGGTCGATGTCGTCCGACTGCGGCCATTGGGCCTCGTCCCGCAGGCCCTTGGGCGTCTCGCGCCAATAGGCGACCAGCCCGTCGTTGGCGCGTTCGTGCGCGCCGAGGCGGACCGGGATCGTCACGTCCTCGAAGCGGTCCGTTTGTCGGGCGCCACTTTGGATATCCATGAAGAGCGCGCCCTCCCCCTGGTGGATCGCCGGCGGTCCCGCCAGCCCCAGGCTGAGCCCGGCCCGCACCACGGCCAGCGGTCGCCCCATCAGCACGGCCAGGTCCTCGTGGTGCGTGGCGGCTTCGGGATCGATGTTGTCCAGCGCCTTCTCGATCTTCTTCAGGATGCGCGCCCACCCGTCCGGCGAGCCGGCGTGTTGGACGAACCAGGTCGCCAGCCGCCGCAGATGCGGGTCTTCGATGTTCCAGACCTTCATGCCCGGGTCGTTGCCGGGGGCGGCCTGCCATCCGGCTTCCCATCCGCCCTGACTCTGGCCAGCGCTGCTGCCGCCCGAGATCACGCCCAAGGCGCGACCGGCGGCGTCGTGAACCAGCAGGCTCCGGTCGAGATTATCCAGGATCAGCCAGCCGCAGATCGGGCCCGCGGCCGGCGCCGGGCCCGCCGCCGGGAACCAGCGCAGGTTCACCCGCGCGAGCTGCACGAAACGCGGCGGCAGGACCACCGCGCCGTCGCCGCCCGGCCCCCGCAGCGGGCGCGCGATGGCCGCCGCCGCGCCCTCCACCCGCAGATCCTGGATCTGGCCGAAGGTATCCACCAGCCGGAGCCTCTTCACCTCCAGCCGGCCCGTGCGGATCGGCTCGAAATGGCCCGCATCATCCGGGGCGCTTCGGTTGAAGGAGAGCACGAGGTCGCGCACCCGCCGCGCCAGCGCCCGCTCGGAGGCGAAGCCGATCGGGTCGGCGACGGGAAGCTGGTAGCTTTGGTGCAGCCCCAGCAGCGCGTCGTTGAAGCCCGTCAGCGCCTGCGAGAGAAACTGCTTCCCCTCCATCTCGCCGAGGGCACAGAGCGCCGTGCAGACGAAATCCTCGCCCGGCTGGGCCTGGGCCGCGCGCCGCGCCGTCTCCATCGTCGCGCGATGGTCCTTGAGATGCTCGTGGGAGCAGGCGCAGTGCTCGACCACGCAGGCGGTCAGCGCCGCCTCATGCTGCTCCCTGGCATGCGGCGTCAGGATGGAGCAGCCGGTGAGGCGCCTTGACGTCGCATGGACCGGCGCGGCTTCCCCGGGGGTGAAGGCGACCGCGTTGACCGGCAGGCTGTAGCGACTCTTGATGTGGTCCGGCGGGTAGGCGCCGTGCTCATCGCGCGCGAACGGCGTCAGCTCGACCTCCCATTCCAAGAGGATGGGGTGCCAGGGCTGTTCCCAGGTGCAGAAGCCGATCCTGTCGGCGGGCGGGGCGCCGTCCGGGCCAAGCTTGCGCAGCCTGTCTACCGCGGCGCAAAGCACCGCCGGGTCCGGCACCCGGCCCGGCGAGAACAGCGCCGCCGTCGAGAGGTGGCAGAGCAGCGTGTCGTCCGGGTTTTCGCGCCCGTCCTGGCCGTGGCGTTCGGTGGGACGCACCGCCTCGCCGTGGATCAGCAACACCGGCTCCGTCGGGCGATAGAAGCGCGGCCCCGGACCCCGCCGCAGGACGAATTGCTGTGCCTTGCGCGCCTCGCGCTCCTTGTTGAGTTCGGCGACGCGCTTCGCGACCTCCTGCGTCGCCGTCTCGATCCCGGGCAGGACCGTGACGCGCAGGTCGCTGGCCAGGCGCTCCACGGCATCGGCCTGCTGTGCGACGAAGACGCCGAGCTCGTCGCCGTCGAAGGTCGCGTGGTCCTGCCAGGTGACGTCCGACGGGTAGACGACGTGCATGTACTTGCACCAATCGGCAAAGAGCTGGCCGCGCGCGGCCTCGAGGTCCTGTGCCTCGCGGTCATGACTGCGCTGGAGGTCGTTGAGGTGCGAGAGTAGTGACGCCAGTTCGGCATCGAGGGGTGCTGGTTCCTCATCCTGCGTCCCGGCCTCCGCCAGGCTGTTCTTGGGAGAATCCTGCAGCGTCACCGTCCAGATCCAGCCGCCGAAGGTCGCCACGAACCCCTTCTCGTGCCGCGCATCGGCGAGCCGGGCCGTTCGGTCGAGTTGCTTGGCCGACATCCGCGGGGCGAGCAGCATGGATTCGAGCTGATCCTCCAGCCTGTCGCGCCCCGCCGGGTCCGCCGGGTCGCTGATGCCGCGGGCGAGATGGGCCGAAAGCGCCTCGGTCGCGGTATTGCCGATAGCGAGTTCGACGGTCCCGGTGCGCGGCTTCGTCGCGCGCTTTCCGGGGATCGTCATGCTGACGAAGCAGATCGCCTCGGTCCCCGCGGGGATCGCCCCCGTGTCGGCGCGTTTCCAGCCGAACAGCAGTTCGATCGCGCGCGCGCGGGCGCGGTCGTCCGGCTCGCCCGCAAGCGCGCCGCGCAGCGGATCGCGATCTGGATCGCTGTACCAGCCAAAGACGTCATAGCGCGTATCGACGACCGGCACGCAGGGGTCGTGCAGGCCGAAGACGCTGTGGCAGTTCTGATAGACGGTCGCGAAGGTCGGATCGCCGTAGCCCATGGCCGTGAGCGGCCGCGCGAGATGGGCGCCGCCCGCGAGGTCGGCGGGATAGGCGCCGAGGTCGATCGGCCGGCCCATCCGGCGGAACGGCCGCGGCGCCGGATTCGCGGGGTCCGGCTCGGTCCAGGCGCTCGGGACACTCACCTTGTCGTCGGGCGCATGGTCGTCGGGCCAGAGGAAGTCGCTTTCCACCACCCAGGCCGCCTCGACCGGCCAATCGCCCGCTTTTTCGTGCCGGCGCACCACAAGCCAGCGGTTCGGCACAGCCGGGAAACCGCCCGACAGGCCGTCGCCCGGGGCCGAAGACCCCCGCCCCGGACCCGTCCGCATGGCGGCCTCTTCGCGCGACGGGTGCTGCGCGCGGGTCAGGCCATCTGGCAGCGCCCAGTGCAGGTGCACGCCGCTGTCCATGAGGAAGCTTCGGTCCTGGAAGGGCGGGGCGACGATCGACTTGCCCAGGTTCGGGACGTCGGGATTGACGTCGGCGCCCTTCCACACATGCGGCAGGCGAGAAAAATGCGCCGCGGGGCCGACCAGCAGATCCGGCTCGGTCAGCACAAGCGCGTCGAGGTGGACGGGGACAAGGAGGCTGGGCGCGGTCATCTTACCACTCCGCGAGAGCTATGCCCCGCAACGATCACGGCATTGCACTAGCGCGGTCTGGAGCGGCCCCGATGCGCGTCTCACGGCCCAGATCACAGTTTGCACCGTCACCCCGGCAGAAACGCAGCGCGCCTCTTGTCCCGCTGGAGAGATCCGAGCGTGCCCTGCTCACGCAATAGTCTCCCGTCACGCGAGTGGGCGCGCCCCGCGCGCTACCCATGGAAGGAGAGATCCTTCGCCGTATCCGAGGGAAGCCGCGCCAACAATTCGCCCAACAGCTTCTCGTCGGGGTCTTCGCCTTCGCCGAAGCGATTCGCGGCGCGAAAACGAGCAATGGCGCGTTTGGTTTGCGCGCCGGAATATCCATCCACCGGACCGGGCATGAACCCTTCATAGGAGAGCAGCAACTGAATGGACCGCACCGCGAGATCGGGCATCGGCTGTGACGCGAACCGCAACGCCTGTTGCTCCAGCTTCGCGTCATAGCGGTTCACTGCGTAGGCCGGGCCGTTGTATCCGCGGGCGAAATCGGCCCAGGCACACTGTTTCAAATGTTTGTCGAGGCCCCGGGCACGAATGAAGCGCGCCATCCCGATGAGTTGCGAATTCTCACTTCGGCAGAACTGGCTCACCATCGCTTCCGCCTCGATGCAGCCCGCAAGCGCGGCGTTGTAGCCCATGACTTGGCCCAGCCCCCAGGAAGCGCTTTCGATCGCGGCCTTGCGGTTCTGCTGGATGGCAATCCCGAGGCGATCATGCTGGTGCTTGCCAGCCGGGCCATAGCCTCCCGGTGACCCACTGATATCGGGGTGGGAGACATCGAAGCGTCCGGCGGTGCGGCGGCGAAATTCGTGCCGCTCAAATAGCACGACAGGCCGTCGGTCCTGCATGAAGCCGCATCCCGCGGTCTCGACCGTTACGACCGCCCAGAGCACGGTGGCGGGTATGCCAAGCAGCTCCGCAGCCTCGGCAACGCCTTGCGAGTCCAGCGGTTCACCCCGGCCTACGAACTTCGTCATGTCCGTTTCACTATCGCGAGGCAGTTCTGGGCTGGACCCGCATGCTACAATGCCAACGGCCAGCGGAGCGGGTTGCGCAGCAAGCGCTGTGAAGCGGCAAGAGATCGGCTCTTTGTTGTGTGCTGGCCGTCATGAAGCTTTTTCGATGTACAATTACGTTGCTGATGGCGAACTCTACGGCATCTAGATGTCAACGCAAGGTGAAACGAGGGTGGAGCGCTCCCCATTTCGACCGGACAGTCGGCGTAACCGCGAGGGCCAAGTGGAGTGCCCCATTCAGAGGCGCCCCTGAGCCGGTAGGCTGGTTCAAGTTCCTGGAATGAGAGCAGGCATCGTCGTCTCGGTCATGCCTCGAGATCGCTTTCGCCTCGAAGCGATCGTCGCGCACTGCAAAACCCGGCAGAAACACGCTGCCCGCGCGCGAGTGATCGTCGCCACCGCCGACGGACGCGGGACGACCGAGGTCTTGCGCCGCTCCGGCCTGTCCAAGCCACTGGTCTTGCGGTGGCAGGAACGCTTCATGCTGGCGGGTGTCGATGGCCTGCATCGCGACAAAACGCCCAAGCCCGGCAAGCCGCCGCTGCCTGCTGCGACCGTCCAGCGCTTGTTCGACCTGACGCTGACCGAGCCGCCCGATGAGACCACGCACTGGAGCGTGCGCGCGATGGCTAAGGCAGCCGGCATCGGCGCCGTCAGCGAGCAACGCATCTGGCAGGCCAACGGCCTCGATCGCCGGGCGGCCCGAGAAGAACTCGACCCGGTTCCGCCAGCGGCTGTCGGGCGTATACTCCTCCAACGTGCGGCTCTTTCATCCGCTACCTCCTGCCGGTCTCCCGGCGCACAGAGAAGGTTGGAACCCGGTTCCCACCGCTGCTCCAATTTCCCCCGCAAATTCAATACCTTGAAGCTGATAGCGCGGGGCCGCCTTGTGGAGCATTTGTTCCTGGGGGCCGGATAGGGTGCCGTTTTCGCGTGGCTGTAGGCGGTTTTGGGCGAACTTCGGCGAACAGTCGGTTATGAGGTGACCCTCAGAGCCCGTCTCGAATCTTATGTGGAACGGCCGAGGCGGCGTAGAGGAAGGCCTGTGCGGAGGCGATGGTCGCCTCGAAGTCCTTCGCCAGCCGCCGGTTGCGGCCGATCCAGCCGAAGAAGCGCTCGACCACCCAGCGACGGGCGTGGACGGAGAATCCGATCTGTCCCTTGGGCTTCCTGACGATCTCGATGCGGATGGGAGAGGCATGGGCGACGCGCTCGCCCGCGTAGCCCGCATCGGCGTAGGCGAGTTCGACGAAGGCCCAGCGGGGGCGTGAGGCGCGAAGCAGAAGCGGCGCGCCATCACGGTCCTGCACAGAGGCGGGATGAGCGTGCAGGATGAGCGCGCGACCGTCCGTGTCCACCATGGCGTGCCGCTTTCTGCCCATCACCTTCTTGCCCGCGTCGTAGCCGCGCGGCCCGCCGGCCTCCGTCGTCTTCGTGCTCTGGCTGTCGATTACCGAGGCCGTCGGGCTCGCCTCGCGCCCGGCGCGCTCCCGATCCGCCATGACGAGGGCGTGGTTCAGCGCCTCCAGCACGCCGCCGTCCCGGAACTGTGCGAACCAGCGATACACGGTCCGCCACGGCGGGAAGCTGTCGGGCAGCAGCCGCCACGCGCAGCCCGCCCGCAGCACGTAGAAGATCGCATTCACGATCTCCCGCTCGGGCCACGCGCGCCGTCGTCCGCGGGATCGGGGCGGCGGAAGCAGACGCTCCAGCACCCGCCACTCGCCGTCGGTCAGGTCGCTCGCATAACGTAGGCCCGCGCGGCTATGCTGCCGCCGGGTGGCCGGATCCCACATCGTGTCGTTCGTCCAAGGTGTTGCAACCCGGTCGAATCACGACGCGCCCCGGCCATCCAGCCCGTCTCTCAGGATTACCCGGGCCGGTTCAGCGCATTGAAAGGGAGCAGCGTGACGGCCCTGAATCGGCTGCAGGAGTGGTTCCGGTCAGAATGCGACGGCGACTGGGAGCATCAATGCGGTCTCCGGGTTGAGACGCTCGACAACCCCGGCTGGTCGCTCACGCTGCGGCTTGGCGGAACAAAGCTGGAGGGCCTCGCAGTCGAACCGGTGGCCCGGGATGGCGGGGCCGAGGACTGGCTCTATCGGTCCGAGCAGGATGGCGAGCTCAACATCACCTGCGGCCCGGGCCAACTTGTGGAGGCCGTCGAGTTGTTCCTCGACACCGTCCAGCAGCGTC
>NZ_JBHMFS010000041.1:0-15260 GCF_051433165.1 Falsiroseomonas sp. E2-1-a4
GGCCCGCTGGGTCAGGCCGTCGCCTTCGGCATCACGCCGTTCTCTTCCATCAGCGTCTGCAATTCGCCCGACTGGAACATTTCCGTCACGATGTCGCAGCCGCCGACGAATTCGCCCTTCACGTAAAGCTGCGGAATGGTCGGCCAGTTGGCAAAGGCCTTGATGCCCTCGCGCAGCTCCTGGTCCTCCAGGATGTTGACGCCCTTGAAGGGCACGCCGACGTGGGAAAGGATCTGCACCACCCGGGCGGAGAAGCCGCATTGCGGGAAGACCGGCGTTCCCTTCATGTAGAGCACAACCGGGTTGGCGGTGATGTCGGATTTGATCTGGTCGAAGACGGGGTTGCTCATGGCATTCGGTCCCTGGTCGAGAAGTTTCGTCACTCGGGGGCGGAGGTCTGAAGCGCCAGGGCATGCAGCGCACCGCCCATCCGGCCCTGCAAGGCGGCATAGACAATCTGGTGCTGCTTCACGCGGCTGATGCCCTTGAAGGCGGAGGACACCACGGTCGCGGCGTAATGGTCACCATCGCCCGCCAGATCCTCGATCGTCACCACGGCATCGGGCAGGGCCGCCTTGATGAGGGCCTCGATTTCCGCCGAATCCATCGCCATCAGGCCGCTTCCCCATTCATCAGCGCCGGCAGCGTTGCCTCATGCACGGCCGCCAGCCTCGCCACGGATATGGAGGAACCATCGGCCAACACCAAGTCCCCGCCACCGCTTCGGCCGATCTTCATCGCCGGCACGCCTGCCGCCTGCGCCGCATCCACCATCGGCGCGCCGTCCTGCACCGCCACAAGGTAGCGTGCCTGGTCCTCGCCGAACCACCAGCCATGCGCGGCGGTGCCAACGGGCGGGGCCGCCAGCGTCACGCCGGTACCGCCGCCCATTGCCATCTCCGCCACCGCCACCAGCAGCCCGCCATCGGCGAGGTCGTGGCAGGATGCGACCTCGCCGGCCAAGATGCGGGCGCGGACGAAGTCGCCGTTGCGCCGTTCGGCCGCCAGATCGACCGGCGGCGGCGCGCCTTCTTCCCGCCCCGCAACCTCGCGCAGCCACAGCGACTGGCCCAGCCAGCCCTCGGTCGCGCCCACCAGCACCAGGTCCAGGCCGGGCTTCAGGGCCAAACCGATGGCCTGGCGCGCATCCTCCAGCACGCCGACGCCGCCGATGGCGGGGGTGGGCAGGATGCCGCGGCCCTGGGTCTCGTTGTAGAGCGAGACATTGCCGCTCACGACCGGGAAATCCAGCGCCAGGCAGGCGGCCGCCATGCCCCGCACGGCGGCGGCAAACTGGCCCATGATCTCGGGCTTTTCCGGGTTGCCGAAATTCATGTTATCCGTGATGGCCAGCGGAAGCGCGCCCACGGCGGTCAGGTTGCGCCAGGCCTCCGCCACCGCCTGCGCGCCGCCCGCCTCGGGGTCTGCCTGGCAGTAGCGGGGGGTGCAATCCGTGGTCATGGCCAGCGCGCGGTTCAGGCCCTCCAGCTTCACCACCGCCGCGTCCGCACCACCCGGGCGCTTCACCGTCTGGCCGCCCACGGTGCTGTCATACTGGTCCCAGATCCAGCGGCGGGAGCACAGGTCCAGGCTGCCGACCAGCTTCTCCAGCGCCGGCAGCGGCCCCATCGGGTCGGCGATGGCGGCGGCCTCCAGCACCTTCTGCTTCGGCGTCTCGGTGGTCGGGCGCTGGTACAGCGGCGCCTCGGATTCGAGGGGCGCGAGCGGGATGTCGGCCTCGATCTCGCCCTTGTGGCGGATGACGATGCGGCCGGTGTCGGTCAGATGGCCGATCACCGCGAAATCCAGCTCCCATTTGTGGAAGATGGCCTGCGCCTCAGCTTCGCGGCCGGGCTTCAGGATCATCAGCATGCGCTCCTGGGATTCGGAGAGCATCATCTCATAGGCGGTCATGCCCACTTCGCGCTGCGGCACATTGTCCATCACCAGCTCGATGCCGACATCGCCCTTGCCCGCCATCTCGACGGAGGAGCTGGTCAGGCCGGCGGCGCCCATGTCCTGGATGGCGACGATCATGTCGGTCGCCATCAGTTCCAGGCAGGCCTCGATCAGCAGCTTCTCGGTGAAGGGGTCGCCGATTTGGACGGTCGGGCGCTTTTCCTCGGAATCCGCGGAGAATTCGGTGGAGGCCATGGTGGCGCCATGGATGCCGTCCCGCCCGGTCTTGGAGCCGACATAGACCACCGGATTGCCGATGCCCGCCGCGGCCGAGAGGAAAATCCGGTCCCGCGGCGCGATGCCCACCGTCATCGCATTGACCAGCGGATTCCCGTTGTAGGCCGGGTGAAAATTCACCTCCCCGCCCACGGTCGGCACGCCGACGCAATTGCCGTAGCCGCCGATGCCGCGCACCACGCCATCGATGACCCGCTTCATCTTCGGCGCATCCGGCATGCCGAAGCGCAGCGCGTTCAGGTTCGCGATCGGCCGTGCCCCCATGGTGAAGACATCCCGCAGGATGCCGCCGACGCCGGTGGCGGCGCCCTGGTATGGTTCGATGAAGCTCGGGTGGTTGTGGCTTTCCATCTTGAAGATGGCGGCCAGCCCGTCGCCGATATCGATGACGCCCGCATTCTCGCCCGGCCCGTGGATCACCCAGGGCGCCTTAGTCGGCAGCATCTTCAGCCAGTGGCGCGAGGATTTGTAGGAGCAATGCTCCGACCACATGACCGAGAAGATGCCGAGCTCGGTGAGCGAGGGGCTGCGGCCCAGAATGGTCAGGACGCGCGCATACTCATCCGGCTTCAGGCCAAATTCGGCGGAAAGCTGGGCGGCGCGTTCGGCGGGCAGAAGCTGCATTGGGGCGGAGGCTCCGGGTTGGGCGAGGCCCAGATCAGGCGGTGGTGAGCTGGTCGAGCAGGCTGGTGAACAGGGGCAGCCCGTCCTCGCCGCCCATCAGCGGGTCCACCAGATCCTCCGGATGCGGCATCAGGCCGCAGATGCGAAGGGTGGGGGAGAGGATGCCGGCGATGTTGTCGCGGGCGCCGTTGCGGTTGGCGGCCGGCGTCACCTCGCCTTCGGGCGTGCAGTAGCGGAAGGCGATCAGGCCCTCGCCATTCAACCGGGCGAGGGTCTCGTCATCGCAAAAGTAGTTGCCATCGCCATGCGCCATGGGGGACCGGAACACGGCGCCCTTCTGCCAGTGGCTTGTGAAGGGCGTGTCGGCGCGCTCGACCCGCATATGGCAATCCATGGACAGGAAGCGCAGCGTGGCATTGCGCAGCAGGGCGCCCGGCAGCAGCCCGGCCTCGGTCAGGATCTGGAAGCCGTTGCAGACACCCAGCACCAGGCCGCCGGCCGCGGCGAAGTCGCGCACCGCGCGCATGATGGGCGACTGTGCCGCCATGGCGCCGCAACGCAGGTAGTCGCCATGGCTGAAGCCACCCGGCAGTACCACCAGATCAGTTCCGGCCGGCAGCTCATCCTGCAAATGGAACACCATGGCCGGCTTGCGGCCGCTGGCGCGTTCCAGGGCGATCGCCATGTCACGCTCGCGGTTGGTGCCCGGGAAGACGATGATCGCGGATCTCATGGTGTCACCAGACTTGAAGCAGCCCGGCCGGAATGGCCAGGACCAGATGCCGCGGGGCTATTCCAGCCAGACCCGCAGCCAGTGCAGGCCACCGGCGATGCCGAGCGTCACCACGGTTGCCAGTGCCGCCGCCGTTACCCAGCGATCGAAACCCTTCTTGCCGCGCGCCATGAGGCCCAGCCGCTTCTGCTGCGCCACCGCCGGCATCCGCTGCTCGCGCCAGCGCAAGCCCATCGCGATGAGGACCGTCAGCACCAGCATGGCGAGAAGCGAGACCTTCACCATGGCAGGCTAGGCCAGCTCGACCTTGAAGGATTCGATCACGGTATTGGCCAGCAGGCGCCGCGCCATGTCTTCCGCCATGGCCTGCGCCTTGGCGGGATCGGCCTCATTCAATTCCAGTTCGATCACCTTGCCGGCGCGAACCTCGCCCACCTCGGCAAAGCCGAGCGAACCCAGGGCATGGCCGATCGCCTTGCCCTGCGGATCGAGCACGCCGGCCTTCGGCATGATGGTCACGCGCGCCTTCATTGCACCGTCTCCGGGCCCTTCATGTCCCGCACGCCGGCTTCGGGCAGGATGCCGAGGCGCTTGGCGACTTCCTGATAGCCTTCCTCGACCTTGCCGAGGTCGCGGCGGAAGCGGTCCTTGTCCATCTTCTCACCGGTATGGACGTCCCAGAGGCGGCAATTATCCGGGCTGATCTCATCGGCCAGGACGATCCGCATCTCGTCATTCTCATACAGACGGCCGAATTCCAGCTTGAAGTCGACAAGGGTGATGCCGACGCCGAGAAACAGGCCGGTCAGGAAGTCATTCACCCGCAGCGCCAGGGCGACCATGTCGTCCAGGTCCTGGGTCGCGGCCCAGCCGAAGCAGGTGATGTGCTCCTCCGACACCATCGGGTCGCCGAGCGCATCGTTCTTGTAGTAATACTCAAGAATGGAACGCGGGAGCCGCGTGCCTTCCGCGATGCCGAGGCGCGTCGCCAGGCTGCCGGCGGCGACATTGCGGATGACGATCTCGAGGGGGATAATCTCCACCTCCCGGATCAGTTGTTCGCGCATGTTCAGCCGCCGGATGAAGTGGGTCGGGATTCCGATCTCGGCCAGCTTCATCATCAGGTATTCGCTGATGCGGTTGTTGAGCACGCCCTTGCCGGTGATCGTGCCCTTCTTCTGCGCGTTGAAGGCGGTGGCGTCGTCCTTGAAATACTGCACCAGGGTGCCCGGTTCCGGGCCCTCGAACAGGATCTTGGCCTTGCCCTCGTAGAGCTGACGGCGGCGCGCCATGGTGCTGAACTCCCCGACTGCCGCGCACCCAGGAAGCGGGCGCGCGGGACGACAGGCCGCGGCGGCCCGGTATCTGAGCGTGCTATAGCAGGGCGGGCGGGGAACCGCCACGCCGGGGCGGAAGGTCCGTATTGCGCCTGGGTCAGGCGCCGGGCAGGTCGAGGTCCCGGAAAGGCGTCGTGCCGGGGGCGGCCGGGCAAAAACGCCAGCGCCGCTCGCCGGCGGAACCGAGCGCCATCAGGCTGGCACTGACCGTGCCAAAGCCCTGCAGCGGTGGGATCCGCAGCGCCTCCGCAACGCCGGCCTCGCCATGCTCCGAATCCGCCAGCAGGGCCTCCCACGCCGCCCAATCGCCCTGTGCGGGATTGGGCGGCGGCGCGGCGCTGAAGCGGGGCAGGTGGCGGCGGATGCGGGGGCTGGCCAGGTCGTTGGGATCATGCGCCGTCACCATGGTCAGGCCGGGGCCGATCTCGATCAGATCCGGCCGTCCGGCCCCGTTGCCGCGCAGGAAGAAGGCCGAGCGGGCATCGGCGATGACCAGGTTGAAGGGTCGCCACGCCCCGGCATCCCGCGCGGCCAGCGCCTGTGCGGCCTCGGATGCCGTACGCGCCGTTGCGGCTTGGATCGGCAGTGCGCCGCGCGAGGCCTTGCCCGCGGCAGGCCCCAGGCTTCCGGGTCGGTTGAGAATGGCGGCCACGACGCCCCGGCCGAGCGCCAGCCAGGTGCCGCCGGCCAGCGTATCCAACCCGCCGATGACCCCAGGCTGTTCAACCCAATGCGGCGCCGGCGGCAGCCAGGGTCGGTCCAGCTTCTCGTCGCGGTTTGCGGCCAGAAGCAGCGGCCAAGCGTGGCCCGGCCGCCGCAGGATGATCACCGTGCACAATGGCGGGCGGGGTCCTCAGAAGCGGAAATACAGCCCCACCCCCGGTGGTGGCGCGCTGTAGTAGCGCGGCGGTGGCGGCCGGTAGTAGCGCGGTGGCGGGGCGTAATAGACCGGTGGCGGGGCGTAGTAGACAGGCGGCGGCCGGTACCGGCGCGGGGGCGGCCCGTAGTAGCGGGGCGGCGGGCCGCGCCAATGGCGACGGTCATAGCCGCGGCCCCGATGGCGCCCATCGACAAGAACCAGGGCGTCCGGTTCGGCCAGCACGACAGTCTGCGCCGTGGCGGGTGAAGTCCCGGCGGCCAGCAGACAGGCTGCGCCGACCGCGAGCGGAAACAGCAAGGCGCGGAAAAACATGATGCCGACCTCCCTTTCGTGCTTCCTATGTAGGCAGGGCTTGTGGCGGCACCTGGGCAAAGTGCGGCCGGCGCGATGACAGCCGCGTGACAAGCGCCTACCCCAGCACGCGCGCGAAGGTCGTGTCGACGTGGAGGAAGTCCCGCTGCGGGTCCATGGCGGCCTCCAGCGCCGCCGCATCCATGCAGCCGGCGACCTCGGGGTCTGCCAGAAGGTTGCTGCGGAAATCCTTGGCGCCCGGCTGGCCCAGCGCCCGCCAGGTCGCCATGGCCGCGCGCTGCACGGCAGCATAGGCGGCCTCCCGGCTCAGCCCTGCCTGGGTCAGCGCCAGCAGCACCTTCTGGCTGTGCACCACGCCGCCAAGGCTGGCCAGGTTTTCCGCCATCCGCTCCGGGTACACGGTGAGTTTCGCCATCATGCCGGTCAGGCGCATCAGCGCGAAGTCCAGGGTGATGGTGGCATCCGGGCCGATGACGCGTTCTACGCTGCTGTGGCTGATGTCGCGTTCATGCCAGAGCGTCACATTCTCCAGCGCCGGCATCGCATAGCCGCGCACCAGCCGTGCCAGGCCGGTCAGGTTCTCGCTCAGCACCGGGTTGCGCTTGTGCGGCATGGCGCTGCTGCCCTTCTGGCCGGCGTGGAAGAACTCCTCCGCCTCCCGCACTTCGCTGCGCTGCAGGTGGCGCACCTCGGTGGCCAGCCGTTCCACGCCGCTGGCCACCACGGCCAGGGTGCAGAAAAAGGCGGCGTGACGGTCGCGCGGGATCACCTGCGTCGAGACCGGTTCCACCGCCAGGCCCAGCTTCGCCGCCACATGCGCCTCCACGCGCGGATCGACGCTGGCGAAGGTGCCGACCGGGCCGCTGATGGCGCAGGTGGCGACCTCCGCCCGGGCCGTGACCAGCCGGGCGCGGTGGCGCTGGAATTCGGCCAGGTGGCCGAGCAGCTTCAGGCCGAAGGTTGTGGGTTCGGCATGGATGCCGTGCGACCGGCCGATGGTGGGCGTGTGGCGGAATTCCTCCGCCCGCGCGCGCAGCGCCTCCAGCAGCGCATCCACATCCGCGATCAGCAGATCCGCCGCCCGCGTCATCTGCACGGCGAGGCAGGTATCCAGCACGTCGCTGCTGGTCATGCCCTGGTGGACGAAGCGCGCCTCCGGCCCAATGCCTTCACCCAGCCAGGTGAGGAAGGCGATCACGTCGTGCCGCGTCTCCCGCTCGATGGCGTCGATCCGTTCCAGATCGGCGGCGGTGATATCGGCGACCTTCGCCGCGCCGCCGCGGCGGATGGCCACCGCGGCTTCGGTGGGGATGGTGCCAAGGGCGGCCATGGCCTCCGCGGCCAGCGCCTCGATCTCGAACCAGATGCGGAAGCGGGTCTCCGGCGACCAGATGTCAACCATCTCGGGCCGGCTGTAGCGGGGGACCATCGGCCAAGTTCCGTGCGTGTTTGTTGGCCCGGTTCATGGCGCGCCAAGCAGGCAGTTGACAAGTCTCCCGATCGGCATGGCATTAGCGCCGCTGCATGCGAGATGGACGCACCAAGACATGGATTTTTCTTCATACGGGCCAGAGCTCGTCGCTCTTGGACAGGTTCTATTCATCGACATCGTCCTCGCGGGCGACAACGCTATTGTCGTCGGCATGGCGGCTGCGGGACTTCCCGCGGACCAGCGCCGCAAGGCGATCTTTTGGGGGATCATCGCGGCGACTGTCATGCGCATCGCCTTTGCTTCCATCACCGTGCAGTTGCTTTCCATTGTCGGCATCGTACTGGCCGGCGGCGTGTTGCTGCTCTGGGTCTGCTGGAAGATGTATCGCGAGTTGCGCCATGGCGGCGCGCATGATGCCGAAGGCGCCGATGCGCTGGCGGCCGACGGCACCTCCGGTCCGCCGCGCAAGACCTTGAAGCAGGCGATCATCCAGATCCTGGTCGCCGACATTTCCATGAGCCTGGACAACGTGCTGGCGGTGGCCGGCGCGGCCAAGGACCATCCCTACATCATGATCATCGGCCTGGCCTTCTCGGTCGTGCTGATGGGCGTGGCCGCGACGCTGATCGCCCGCGTGCTGGACAAGCATCGCTGGATCGCCTGGGTCGGCCTGCTGGTGATTCTGTACGTTGCCCTCAACATGATCGTCGAGGGGACCTCCCAGGTTGCCGAGAATGTGCCGCAGGCCTATGGCTACCTTTTCCTGCCGCTGGGCTGGATGGCGCTTCCCGGTGTCTTCCCCATCGGCCTCTGGGTATTGGCAACCATGCTGCACGTGGCCGTAATCGCTGTGGTTGCCACCCTCATGGTGGATCTCACCCGTCACGTGGCACGGCGGAGCCGCGGATGAGGCGACGCGCATATCCGGTTCTGGGCGCCCTGCTGGCCTCACTGGTCGTGGGTTGCGCCGGAGGGCCGGATGGCGCGGGCTCCTCGTTTGGGGGGCGCTCAGGCGACCGGCCGAGCCTGGAACAGGCGGCCAGCCGGCTGCCGCAAAGCGTCGCGGACTTCACCCGCGGCGACACGCTCTGGCATGAGCGCGAACGGCCGGGCTACGGGGTGGCGGTGGATTACGCCGGCCCCGCCCGCAGCGCCGTCTCCACGGTCAGCCTGTACGATCGGGGCGAGCCCCGGGTGCCATCCGACATCGCCTCCGTCGCCATCCAGCGGGAGTTTGCCCTGGCGGTGCAGGACGTGCTGGCGCTGGCCGATCGCCGCACCAGCCAGGCGATCACGGATGGTGAGCGCTCCGTGCTGCCCATACCGGGCCAGGCGCCACTGCAATGCATCGAGATGCGCGGCACCTATGGCCGCGCGGAGGTGCGAACCCTGCTTTGCGTGGGCGAGGCGGCGGGGCGGTACCTGAAGGTGCAGCTCACCACCCCGGTGCGGCAGGTGCGCCCGGTTGATCTGCGTCCCTTTGTTGTTGGCATCGCGCAGGCTGCGCGGGGCTGATCGCCGGCAACGGGCGCGGCGCGGCTTATGCCGCGAAGCCAAGGGCCGAATGGCCCTGCCGGTGGGCGGATCGGTCAATACCAGATCCCGTTGACCGGAACCTGCGGCAGCGGAGCCAGCCAAGGCCGCGAATGCGACCCGCCAAGCAAAGCGCCGACGCTTGAGGCGCGGATTGGTCAGATTTCAGGCATCCACCGACTCCTGATCCAGCTTCGCCGCATTCTCCTGGATGAAGCGGAACCGAAGTTCCGGCCGGCGCCCCATCAGCTCCTCGATCCGGTCTTCCGTGAACTTACGTTCATCAGCGGCCAGCACGACTCGGAGCAGCGTGCGGCGCTTCGGGTCCATCGTCGTCTCCTTCAGCGACGCCGGCGGCATCTCGCCGAGCCCCTTGAAGCGGCTGACATCGACTTTCTGGTTGGCCTTGAACTCTTTTTTCAGCAACCGCTCCCGGTCCGCATCGTCGCGGGCATAGATGGTCTTGCCCTGCGCCTGCAGACGGAACAGCGGCGGCTGCGCCAGGAACAGTCGGCCCTGGCGGACCAGCTCCGGCAATTCGCGGTAGAAGAAGGTCATCAGCAGCGCGGCGATATGCGCGCCATCCACATCAGCATCCGTCATGATGACGATGCGGCCATAGCGCAGCCGGCCGAGGTCGAAGCGGTCCCCGGCGCCGCAGCCCAGCGCCTCTATCAGGTCACGCAATTCCTGGTTTTGCCGCAGTTTGTCGGCGCTGGCGCTGGCGACGTTGAGGATCTTGCCGCGCAGCGGCAGCACCGCCTGGGTCTCCCGGTCCCGTGCCTGCTTGGCGGAGCCGCCGGCCGAATCGCCTTCCACCAGGAACAGCTCTGTCCCATCCACGCCTTCGCGTGAGCAGTCGGCGAGCTTGCCGGGCAGGCGCAGCTTGCGGGTGGCGGATTTGCGCGGCGTTTCCTTCTGCTCGCGCCGGCGGATGCGATCCTCGGCACGTTCGATGCACCAGGCCAGAAGGTTGTCCGCGCGGCCGGGGTCGCCGGCCAGCCAATGGTCGAAATTGTCGCGCAGCGCCGCCTCCACCAGGCGGGCCGCGTCCGGGCTGGTCAGGCGGTCCTTGGTCTGGCCCTGGAATTGCGGCTCCCGCACGAAGACCGAAAGCATGCCAGCCAGGCCGCCGAGCAGATCCTCCGCCGTAACGCTGGCCGCGCGGCGTTCCTTCTTCAGATCGCCATAGGCGCGCAGCCCCTTTACCAGCGCCGCGCGCAGCCCGGCCTCGTGCGTGCCGCCCTGCGGGGTCGGGATGGTGTTGGCGTAGGTGGAGAGGAAGCCATCCCCCTGTTCCAGCCAGGTCACCGCCCATTCGACCCGGCCTGCGCCCTCGGGGAAGCTCGCTTCGCCGGCCCAGGGGCTGGAGACGACCGGGCTGCGCCCTTCGATGGATGTGGCGAGGAAATCGGACAGGCCGCCCGGGAAGTGCAGCACGGCCTGGGCTGGGGTTTCCGTCCCCGCGACGAGGGACGGGTCGCAGGCCCAGCGAATTTCCACGCCGCGGAACAGATAGGCCTTGGACCGACACAGACGGTGTAGCCGGGCCGGGATGAAGGTCTGCGTCGCGAAGATCTGGGGGTCCGGCTTGAAGCGGATCTGGGTGCCGCGGCGGTTGTGCACCGGGCCCACGGTCTTCAGTTTCTGCACCGGATTGCCGCGCTCGAAGGCGTGGGCGAACAGCGTGCGGTCGCGCGCCACCTCCACCTCCAGCCGCTCCGCCAGCGCGTTGACGACGGAGGAGCCGACGCCGTGCAGGCCGCCCGAGGTCTCATACGCCTTGCCGGAAAACTTGCCGCCGGAATGCAGCGTCGTGAAAATCACTTCCAGCGCCGAAAGCTTGGGGAAGCGCGGATGCGGGTCCACCGGGATCCCCCGCCCATTGTCGCGCACCGTCAGCCAGTTGCCGGCCTCCAACGTCACCTCGATGCGGTCGGCATGGCCGGCCACCGCCTCGTCCATCGCATTGTCCAGGGTCTCGGCGGCCAGATGGTGCAGCGCGTTCTCGTCCGTGCCGCCGATATACATGCCGGGCCGCCGGCGCACCGGCTCCAGCCCCTCCAGGACCTCGATATCCTTGGCCGAATAGTCGGACGGGACCGGCGCGGGCGCCGCGGCCGGGGCCGCCTTCGCCACCGGCTTGAGGGCGCGGCTGGCCTTGAAGAGGTCGTTCATGCTGTGTTCTCGCGTTCCGGCCGGACGATAGCGGCCGGAAGCGCCCCACACAACCGAAGCGCGAAGGGCGCCCGGTTGTGCGGTGCAAAGGCGCTCAGCGGTCGCCGGTGGCGGAGGCCTCCAGCATCCACAGCGCCTTGTCCAGGTTCTTCGAAACGCCCGTCAGGATGTCGGCGGTATCGGCGTCGCCGGCCTCGTCGGTCTCATCGATGCCTTCGCGCACGGATTTGGCCAGCGCCGCATAGCGGTCGGCCAGCGCCGCGACATGCTCGGAACCCTGCTTGATCTCAGCCGGATAGGGCGCGAGGCGGGTCTTGGCGGCGACATCCTGGCTGGCACCGATTGCCGTGCCGCCGAGCTGCACCAGGCGCTCCGCCAACTCATCGATATCGATCGCCAGCGTGTCGTAGAAGGTCTCGAACATCGTGTGCAGGCCGTGGAAGTTCGGGCCCTTCACATTCCAATGCGCCTGGCGGGTGGTGTTGTAGAGGTCGATGCTGTCGGTCAGGCAGGCCTGGAGCACCTCGATCGAGGTGGCCTTCGCATTGTCCTGAAGGTCATTGCGGTTCTTCGTGGCGGATTTGGCCATGGGGTGTCTCCATTGCTGTTGCGTCGCACCGTAACGTAGCGAGGTGGGGGCGCGTTTCATCCCTCAGGACACCAATCCCGGCATGACGTTCAGGTAGCGCGAGGCCTCCGGTCCGCCGGGGCCGGCATGCAGCGCGGCGGCGCGGGCGAGGACGCTGCGGTCCCATTCCGTCATCCGGCCTTCCTCCCGCAGATGTTCGGTCCAGCTATCCATCAGCCAAAGCTCCACCCAGCGTTCGGGGTGGGCGACATCCTCATACAACCGCCAGCCCTGCGCGCCGCTTCGCAGCCGCACCTGGCGGCAGGCCGCCATGGCGTTGAGGAAAGCGACGCGGTTCTCGGGTGCGATCTGGTAGCGCACCACCTCCAGCACCTGGCCGCTCTCATCGGTCAGCAACCGGGCGAGGGAGGGGGCGGCGGGTTCCGGCGTTGGCACGCTGGGCGCGGGCGCGTCCGGTGCCGGCGTTGCGGTCTCCGCGGCCGGTGGCTCGATGGCGTAACGCCGCACCAGCAACCCGCCGCCCGCGCACAGCACGCCGGACAGGCCGAGCGCCGCGCCGATGCCCAGCGCCTCCCCGCCATAGCCGCCGAAGCCCGCGCCGAGCGTCAGGCCGCCGAAGGTAACCAGCTGGTAGATGCCGATGGCCCGCGCGCGCACCCAGCCCGGCACGGAAAGCTGCGCGCAGGCCTGCAACGTCGATGCGCCGGCCAGCCAGCCGACGCCGTAGAGCAGCATGGCCAGCAATGCCACCGCCCAATGCTGTGCCTGGCCCAGCAGCACCAGCGCCACGCCGGTGATCACCGCCGCGAGCGTCACCGTGCCGCTGCGATCCAGCCGCCCGCGCAGCGAGGGCAGCAGCAGGCCCGCACCCACCGCGCCCACGCCCATCGCCGCCAGCATGATGCCGAACCATTCGGGGCCGAGGCCAAGCTGCTGGCGCACCAGCAGCGGCAACAGGCCCCACAGCGCCGCGGCGAACAGGAAGAAGACGAAGCCCCGCAGCATCACGCCGCGCAGCACCGGGCTGGCGCGGGCGTAGCCCATCCCGGCGCGGATCGCGGAGATGAAATGCTCCTTCGGCAGCGTCGCGCGCGGGGCCTCCCGCTTCCAGAACAGCAGGGCGATGATGACGGCCACGAAGGAGAGGGCATTCAGCGCAAAGGTCGCCTCCGCGCCGGCCGCCGCCACGGTGAAGCCGCCGATCGCCGGGCCGACGGTGCGGGACAGGTTGAAGCCGATGCCGTTCAGCACGATGGCGCCGGTCAGATCCTGACGCGGCACCGTCTCCGGCGTCGTCGCGGCCCAGGCGGGGGAGTTCATGGCGGTGCCGATGCCGATGCAGAAGGTCAGCCCCACCAGCCCCCAGGCGCCGAGATTGTCGGTCCATGCGAGCACGGCCAGCAGGGCGCCGGAGGCGGCGATCCAGGCCTGCGCAAGGATCAGGTAGCGCCGCCGGTCCACGATATCCGCCAATGCGCCCGCCGGCAGCGCCAGCAGAAACACCGGCAGCAGGCTCGCCACCTGCACCAGGCTAACCATGAGCGGGGAGGGGGCGAGCGAGGTCATCAACCAGCCCGCCCCGGTGTTCTGCATCCACATGCCGGTGTTGCTGCAGAGGTTCGCAAGCCACAGCAGTCGGAAGGCGGGGTGACGCAGCGGCGTCAGGGCGGTGGGGAGGTTCATCGCGGCCAGGGTGGCCGTGGCCGGGCGGAAGGGGAAGCCCAAAGGAGATGTGAGGTGCGCCCACGTTACGATCTGGTAGGATTCGCGGCATGAACGCGCCGCGCCCGCAAAGCTACGCCGAATTCTGGCCGCACTATTTGCGCCAGCACGCCGACCGGCGCACCCGGACGATCCATGCGGCCGGGACCGTGGCGGCGCTGGCACTGCTGGCCTGGGGGCTGATCGCAGGCCCGGTCTGGCTGGTGCTGGTGGCGATCCTGGTCGGCTATGGCGCGGCCTGGACCTCCCACTTCTTCATCGAGGGCAACCGCCCGGCCACCGTCGGCCACCCCTTCTGGTCGCTCGGCAGCGATTTCCGCATGGCGTGGTTGCTGCTGACCGGCGGCCTTCGGGCGGAGCTGGAAAAGGCCGGCGTGGCGCCGGCCGGGCGTCGTGTGCCCTAACTCACCGCGAACTTGAACGCCGACAGCGCGGCCAGCAGCCAGACGGCGCCATGCACCTCCTCGGCGCGGCCGGCCATGGTCTTCACCAGCGCATAGCTGAGGAAGCCAAGGCCGATGCCGGTGGCGATGGAAAAGGTGAAGGGCATGGCCAGCGCCGTCAGGATCGGGGGCAGGTATTCCGTGGTGTCCTCCCACGCCAAATCCTGCAATCCCTTGGCCATCAGGCAGGCAACGAACAGCAGCGCCGGCGCCGTGGCGAAGGCCGGGATGGATGTGGCGAGCGGCGCCAGGAACAGCGTCAGCAGGAACAGCCCCGCCACCGTCACCGCCGTCAGCCCGGTGCGTCCGCCGGCCTGGATGCCTGCCACGCTTTCGATGTAGCTGACCGTGGTGGAGGTGCCGAGCGCGGCGCCGATCATGGCCCCGCCACTATCAGCGATCAGCACCCGCCCGAGGCGCGGCACCGTGCCATCCGCATTTATCAGCCCGGCGCGATAGGCGGTGGCGATCAGCGTGCCGGTATTGTCGAGCAGATCGAGCAGGAAGAAGGTGAAGACGATCACGACCAGCCCCAGGCTGAGCGCGCCGGCGATGTCCATCTGCAGGAATGTCGGCGCCAGGGAGGGTGGCATGGCCATGATGCCGTTGAACTCGGTCAGCCCGAAGGGCAGCCCGATCGCGGCGGTGGCCAGGATGCCCAGCACGATCGCACCGGGCACCCGCCGCGCCGCGAGGCCCGCGATCAGCAGGAAGCCGGCGCAGGCCAGCAGTGTGGCCGGTGCGGTCAGCCGGCCGAGTCCCACCATGGTCGCCGGACTTGCCACCACGATCCCCATGCCCTGCAGGCCGATCAGCGCCAGCAGGAAGCCGATGCCGGCGCCGATGCCGAGCTTGAGGGACATCGGGATGCCGTTGATCAGCCATTTGCGGACGGGCAGGACGGACACGACGAAGAACATCAGGCCGGAGACGAAGACCGCGCCGAGCGCGACCTGCCAGGGAATTCCCATGGCACCCACCACGACAAAGGCGAAATAGGCGTTCAGCCCCATCCCCGGCGCCATTGCGATGGGGTAGTTGGCCAGCAGCCCCATCAACAGGCTGCCGATGGCCGCGGCCAGGCAGGTGGCGACGAAAGCCGCCCCCTGGTCGATGCCCGCTGCTGCCAGGATCGAGGGATTGACTACCACGATGTAGACCATGGTGAGGTAGGTCGCGAGGCCCGCGAGGATCTCGGTGCGGGGCGTGGTGCCGCGCGCGGTGAGTTCAAAGAAGCGATCCATGCGGAACGACTCCGGCTGCTGCGTTGCAGCGTGAGCC
>NZ_JBHMFS010000042.1:0-11605 GCF_051433165.1 Falsiroseomonas sp. E2-1-a4
CACGGCCGGCCTAGGCTCCCCCGCAATGGGAGGGAGAACGGTCATGCAACGGCACCTGTCACACACCATCCTGCTGCTGGTGCTTGCCCCGGCCCCGGCCCCGGCCGCCTTCGCCGCCGGCACCACCGCACCAGCCGTGGCGCAGGGCTGCCTCGGCTGTCACGGTCCGGCTGGCCGCGGCGCCGGCGCGGTGCCGGCCATCGCCGGACGGGATGCGGGTGAACTGCGCGCGCTGCTCCACGCCTTCCGCAGCGGTGAACGCTCCGCCACCATCATGGATCGCATCATGCGCGGCTACGGCGAGGCGGAACTCGCCACCATGGCCGAGCATTTCGCCGGGGCACGCTGAGCCATGCGCCCCATGCCGCGCCGGACGGCGCTCCGCCTCCCCGCCCTATTGCTTGCCGCCCCAGCCTTGGGGCGGGCGCAGGGCCAGGCCCGCCTCCTGGTGGTGGGGGGCGGCTTCGGCGGCGCCTCCGCCGCGCGCTTCGCCCGCACACTCGCCCCCGAGGTCGCCGTCACGCTGGTGGAGCCGCAGTCGCGCTTCATCACCTGCCCCTATGGCAATTTGGTTCTTGGCGGGCTGCGGGAGATGCCCGCCATCACCCATGGCTATGAGGGTCTCGCCGCGCGTGGCGTGCGGGTGGTGCAGGATCGCGTAGTGGGCATCGACCCGGTGGCGCGCCGCGTTCGCCTCGGCGGGGGAGAGACGCTGGCCTATGACCGGCTGATTCTCTCGCCGGGCATCGCGCTGCGCTGGAATGCGATCGAGGGCTATGACGAGGCGGCGGCGGAGGCGATGCCGCATGCCTGGATCGCCGGTGATGGCGCGCAGTTGCGCCTGCTGCGGCGCAAGATCCAGGCGATGCCGGATGGCGGCGTGGTGGCGCTGGCCATCCCGCCCAACCCCTATCGCTGCCCGCCCGGGCCCTATGAGCGCATCAGCATGATCGCGCACTACCTCAAGCGTCATAAGCCGCGGGCGAAGATCCTGGCGCTGGATGCGAAGGAACGGTTCAGCAAGCAGCCGCTGTTCCAGGACGCGTGGCGCGCGCTCTACGGCAGCATGGTCGAATGGGTGCCGGCCAATGTGGATGGCCGTGTGATGCGCGTGGAGCCGCGCACCGGCGTGCTGGAGACGGAGTTGGGCACGCGGCACCGTGCCGACGTGGCCAATGTGATTCCGCCGCAATCGGCCGCCGCCATCGCCATCGAGGCGGGCCTTGCCGATAGCACCGGCTGGGTGCCTGTGGATTACCGCAGCTTCGAGGCGAAGGCGGCGCCGGGCATCCATGTGATCGGCGATGCCAACCAGGCGGGGGTGATGCCGAAATCCGGCTTCCTCGCCAACAGCACGGCGAAGCAGGCGGTGGCCAGCGCCCTGGCCGCGCTGCGTGGCGCGCCGCCGCCGGAGCCGGTGTACTTCAACACCTGCTACTCCCATGCGGGGGAGGGCTACGGGATTTCCGTGGTCAACATCTTCCGCCCGAATGCGGATGGAAGCGCGGTGGAGGAGGTCCCCGATTCCGGCGGCACCTCGCCCCGTGGCGACCTGCCGGAACAGCGCCGGCTGGAGGCGCTCTACGCCGATGGCTGGTATGAGAGCATCACGGCGGACATGTTTTCCTGAGTCTCAACGCCGCAGGCCCGGTGCCTCCACCGGCAGGCCGCGGGCGCGGTGGGCGAGGAACAGTTCCAGCGCCGTGTATTCCGGCGCGCCGAGGTCGAACTGCGTGGCGCGGACGCCCAGCTGGCAGGCGCGCAGCCGGCGGTGCAGGGAGCCGACCGCGTTCCATTCCAGCCGATAGGCGGGAAAGCCGGTGCCGAGCCCGTTCGAGATCACGTCACCGCGCAGCCTGCGCCCGGCATTGTCGTCATGGCACTGCCCGCAGGCCAGGTTGAGCTGGCCCTGCCGCGTCTCATAGAGATTCCAGCCCTGCTCGAAGAACGCCGCGGCCGGCCCGTCCACCGCCACCGACATGGGCAGGCCGCGCGAGCGCAGCGCGACGGCGGTGGTGAGCGACAGCAGCGCCTCGCTCTCATAGCCGAATTCGGTCTGGCCCTGGTGGCGCGTGCGACAGCGCTCGATACGGCCTTCCAGGTTCAGCAGCGCGCCATCCTGCGCCACCGCCGGGTAGCGCGCGGCTACCCCCGCCATGCTGGCGATATCGCCGTGGCAGGACTGGCAGCTTGGATCACCCCGCCGCCACAGCGCCTCGCCCTCATCCACCCAAAGCCAGCCGGGATGGCGCGAGGGGTCGTCCTGCTGCGCCCGCAAGGCGGGCGAGAGGTAGTCCTGCGGGGGTCGCACCTCCGCCGCTACGGCGAGGGCAGCGAGGCCGAGCCCGGCGAGCAGCGCGAGCGCCGCGGCGCGCTTCACTCCACCTCCAGCCGCGCCTCGCGCCGATAGACCGTGCCGCCATCCTCCTGCCATTCGAAGACCATGGCGCCGCTTTCCACCGCGATGGTGGTGAACTCGACATAGGGGTTGGCGGCGATGCCGGGCGACATTTCCATGCGGAACACCTCGGCGCCGGCATAGGTGACGCGCAGCGTGTGCAGGATTTTCCGCGGTACCGGCCGCAGGCCGGGCGCGTCCACCGCGCGTTCCATCGGATGGCGGACGATGACGCGCACGGTCACGACCTCGCCCTTCCGCGCCTTCTCCGGCAGGGTGATGCGGGCGAGGATGCTTTCCGCCATCGGCTCAGCCCCCGTCCACGCAGGCGCCGAGGATGACGATGACCTCCCGCGTGCCGCGATGCACCTGTCCGGTGCTGGTTTCCGCCAGCACGACAATGCTCTGCGTCGTGGCGAGCCTGATCCGTGTCGTGACCTCCGCCCGGCCCGCGCGGGGCGAGAGAGCGAAGTGCGCGACTCGCGGGAAGGGGTTCAGCTCCGACAGGATATGGATGGCCGAGACATGGTCTTCCGCCGTCATCGGGCTCTCGACCTTCACCGAGAGATCCACGGCGTTGCCGTTCTCCGACAGCGGCGGCATGGCGATGGTGACGCCTTCCGCAACCGGGGTCCGGCCGGCCAGGATGGCGCGTTCCGCGGCCGCGAAGCTCTCGCCGGTGACGGATTGCGCCGCCGTCCCGCCCGCCGTGGCGGCGGCGAGGGGCAGGGCAAGCAGGGTGCGGCGGTGCAGGCTCATTCCTCTCGGTCCTTCAGCGTGGCGAGGAAGGCGACCACATCCTCGATGTCCTGGGCGGTCAGCACGGGCTGGCCACGATAGCGTTCATCGACCCGCGTCAGGCCGGCGATGCGGTGATAGGGCGGCATCACCGCTTCCGGGTTCAGCCGCGTCGGGTCCACCAGCCGCAGCCGGATCTGGCCCTCGGTGAGCCGTGATCCAACCCCCGCGAGTGGCGGGCCGATATCGCCCATGAACTGCTCCCGCGTGTCGGGGATGGCATGGCAAATCAGGCAATTCGCCGTCTCCCGGTTCCGCGTCACCGCGGCACCGCGCGCGGCATCGCCCGCAAGGTCATCCAGCGGCGCCTCGATCGCATCGCCGGTGACGCTGTAGGGCGTCACCTGCGCCACGCCAGGGGCACCGGGCAGCAACAGCATGAGCCCCAGCCAGCAGGCCCAGCCAGCCCCTCCCCCGCCTGTGGGGGAGGGATCGGGGCGCGCCGTCACGCGCGGCGCAGGTCCTGGTCCTTCAGCGGCACGGTGCGGATGCGCTTGCCGGTGGCGGCGAAGATGGCGTTCAGCACCGCTGGCGCCGCCACCATGATGGTCGGCTCGCCCACGCCGCCCCAGAACCCGCCGGAGGGCATGACGATGGTCTCCACCTGCGGCATCTCGTCCATGCGCAGCATGTTGTAGGTGTCGAAGTTGGTCTGCTCGATCGCCCCGTCCTTCACAGTGCATTCGCCATAGAGCAGCGCCGAGAGACCATAGACGAAGGAGCCTTCCACCTGCATCTCGATCTGCCGCGGGTTGACGGCATAGCCACAATCCGTGGCGGCCACGATGCGGTGAATCCGCAGCACGCCCTGGTCGTTCACCGAGACATCCGCTGCGGCGGCGACATAGCTGCCGAAGCCCATCTGCTGCGCGATGCCGCGGCCCTGCACGCCTTCCGGCAGCGGCCCGCCCCAGCCGATGCGCTCCGCCACCGCGTTCAGCACGCCGAGGTGCTTCGGGTGGTTCGCCATCAGCTTGCGGCGCAGCGCCAACGGGTCCTGCCCCGTGGCGTGCGCCACCTCATCCAGGAAGCATTCGATGTAGACGGCGTTCTGGTTGTGGTTCACCCCGCGCCAGAAATGCGGCGGCACATGCGTGTTCCGCATCGCATGGTCGATCAGCAGGTTCGGGAAGTTGTAGCCGATGCGGCTGTCATTGCCGGTCGGGTTCAGCCCCTGGAACACCACAGGGTCCCGCCCGGCCTGCAAAGCATTTGGGAACACGAAGGACAGGATCGACTGGCCGGAGATGCGCATGTGCAGCCCGGTGATCTCGCCGTTGGCGTCGATGCCCGCGGTAAGCTTGGCCTTGGTGACGGGGTGGTAGCGCCCCTGCACCATGTCTTCCTCGCGCGTCCACATCGTCTTGATGGGTACGCCCGGGATCTGCTTGGCGATCAGCACCGCGTCGATCAGCCAGTCATGCGTGGTGCGCCGGCCGAAGCCGCCACCGAGGTCCACGCGGTGGATGTCGCATTGCTGCTGCGGCAGGCCGGCCGCCTGGGCAGTGGCGGCCAGCGCCGCCTCGCCGTTCTGGGTCGGGCACCAGACATCGCACCGCTCCGCCGTCCACACCACCGTGGCGTTCATCGGCTCCATCGGCGCGTGGTTCTGGAACGGATAGGAATACACCGCCTCCAGCTTGCGCGGCGCGGCGCCGATGGCGGCGCGCGCGTCACCATTCTGGTTGCCGATAAAGGCTTCCGCCGCGTCCAGCCCCTCGGACAGCCTCGCATCGATGGTGGCGGAGGAGACCTGGCCGTTCTCGCCGACCTCCCACTCCACCTTCAGCGCATCGAGCGCCATCTTGGCCTGCCAGAAGGTGTCGGCCACCACCGCCACCGCCCCATCACCCACCTGCAGCACGTGCCGGACGCCGGGCATGGAGGAGGCACTCGCGCGGTCGATGGCGCGCACCGTGCCGCCGAACACCGGGCAGCGCCGCGGCACGGCCACCAGCATCCCCGGCATCTTCAGATCGGCGCCGTAGATCAGGCTGCCGGTCGTCTTCGCCGCCGTATCCAGGCGCGGCTTGGAGGTGTTGATGACGATCCAGGCGCTCGGGTCCTTCAATGGAACCTCGGCCGGCGGCGTCAGCTTCGCGGCATCGGCCGCAACCTCGCCGTAGCGCAGCGTGCGGCCCGTGGGGCCGTGCGTGATCACGCTGTCCTTGGCACTGCATTCCGCCGCCGGAACACCCCAGCGGGCCGCCGCTGCCTCCACGAGCATGATCCGCGCCGCGGCGCCGCCCTTGCGGACGTAATCCTGGCTGTTGCGGATGCCCTGGCTGCCGGCGGTGAGGAAGGCGCCCCAGGCGCGGTTGCGCCGCAGGCTCTGGCCGGGCGTGACATATTCGGTGCTGATCTTCGACCAGTCGCAGTGCAGTTCCTCGGCGATCATTTGCGCGAGGCCGGTGCGCGTGCCCTGGCCCATCTCGGACCGCGCCATGCGCAGCACCACGCGGTCATCCGGGTGGATCACCACCCAGGCGTTGATTTCCGGCACCTGTGCCGCGGGCGCGGCCTGGCCGAGCGCCTGCTTGTACGGCAGGTGGAAGCCGAACAGGACAGCGCCTGCGGCTGCCCCCTTCAGCAGGAGGCGGCGGGACGGCGCGACGTTGTCGAGCGGAGCCATGATGCGCGCCTCCTTCAGCCGGTGATGCCGCCAGCGGCGGCCTTGTGGATGCCGGCGCGCACCCGGTTGTAGGTGCCGCAGCGGCAGATGTTGCTCATGGCCACGTTGATGTCCTCGTCGGTCGGGCGCGGCGTCTGCGCCAGCAACGCGGCGGCGGCCATGATCATGCCGGATTGGCAGAAGCCACACTGCGGCACGTCCAACTCGCGCCACGCCACCTGGACGGGGTGGTTGCCATCCGGCGACAACCCTTCGATCGTCACGATTTTCTGGGCTTCATCGAGCGCCGAGACCGGCGTGATGCAGGAGCGGATCGCCTGGCCGTCGATGTGGACGGTGCAGGCGCCGCAGGCCGCGATGCCGCAGCCATATTTCGTGCCGGTGAGACCAGCGTGGTCCCGCAGCGCCCAGAGCAGGGGCGTATCCGGGGCGACGTCCAGTTCCACCACCGCTCCGTTGACGTTGAATTTGGCCATGCCGACGGTCTCCCACCCTTCACGCGCGCGTCCGACGCTGAATCTTGCAGCCAAGCTACCCGCAGGCCAGCGGCCTTGTCACTGCCAGACTGCGCGAGGGAGGTGGCGGGATCACGCCACCGCGCTGCCCCGGCAGGTCCCTCTTCACGCGCAACCGCCAGCGGGCCCAGCGGGCCCGGACGCTCGACTGCGCGGCAGGCACCGCGTGTCGCTGTTGCCTGCACAGCAACCGGGCGTTGATAGCCTCCTTCAAAATTGGGAACCGATGTGTGTCGTGCTGCCTGGCTCGTCCGGCTGGGCGGACCGGGATCATCCACATAGCGTATTCTTGCTGTCCGCTGACCGGCTGTTCCCCGTGTTCCCAATTGTGGCGCGCAACGGGGAACACGAGAAAGCCTAGCCTGGAAAATTCATGAGGGCTGGCGGGCATGGCGCAACCCGTTGAACAGCCATAGGATTCGGCTGCGAACCCAGAACCCTGCCGTTTCCGGACACCATGCCCGCCGCCATCGACGTTACGCTGCCCCTGCCAGGCCTGTCACCAGTCGCCGGCAAGCCCATCATCGCCCGCTTCAACGGCGGATCCCTCTCATCCGATGGCGGCCTGCTGGCGCTGCGCAAGGTTGAGGCGCGCGAAGCCGACCGCAGCGCCGGCGAGCATCACACGCGACCGCATCTCTGCGCCAACGCCGATCATCCGCCGTCCATGCGTACCAGCAGGCCTCATGAATTATGCGGGTTAGCACCAGAATGCCGCCGGGAAACTCCTTCGACAGCATGGTGTTGCCGCTGTCGCGCGCGCGGGCCGGCGCCACGCGCTCCCGCAGCGCCGGCGTTTCCTCCAGCAGCGGGTCGATGCGCTGGCGGGAGAAGCGCTTGGCCAGTTCCACGGTCGGCTGCACCGCCAGCGCCGGTGCCGGCACGTGGTGCATGATGTAGCCGAGCCAGTTGTTGCCGCCCTCCGTCGCGCCGACCTGCGCCCCCTTCATGAACACCACGCGCCGGGCGGGATGCACCGCCGACAGCGCATCCATCACGTCCTTGAGGTAGGGCGTCCGGCTGGTGCGCCAGGGACCGGGCTCGGCGGAGGCGCGGCTGCCGAGCATGCGATGGCGCTCGGCCCATTCCGAGACGGTGAGCTGCGGCGGGGGCCTGAGCATTGCGCCGACGCGGCGGCGCACATGCTCACGGCTGCGGAGACCGGTCCCCTCCGAGGCCTGATGGATCGAAGCGATCGGCCGCCTCCGTCAGCAGGTCTTTGATGTGCCTCTGCAGGATGGTCTGCAGCAGATGCGGGTCGACACTGATCTCGGCGACGATCAGGCCCGAGACGCGGGCGGGCCAGTTCAGGAGCGCGTCGCGCATCGTGCTGCCGATCTCATCGAGCGCGGCATTGGCCTCCGTGACATCAAGCAGGCGGCGCTTGGTCTCGTCGAGCGAGAGGCGCTGCCCTCCACCTTCAGCGCGAGCTGCGCGACCTTGAACCGGGCGAAGGGCGTGCCCTCCGCACCGGCCGCCATCGGCGAGCGGGCGGGATCGGCGGTCACTTCGGGCATGGCGGCAACCTCCCGCCGCAGCCGGTCTTCGGTTTGATGGGCTCATCCCGGACCGGCGCCGGACGGAACAGTCACGAACTCGTCATCGCGAACCTGCATCCGGCAAGCACTGCCGCCCGTATCGCTCCATCGGCATGTCGCCGGTCGGGCGCTCGTTGCGCCCGCTTGCCCCACACGGAGTATTCAGATGGCGAAGACAAAGACGCACGACGCCAAGGGCGACGGTTCCGCGCATGGCGGCGGCAAGATGGGAAATGTCGGGTTCAGCGATCTGGTGCAGAGCTTCCAGGCCGGTGACGAGTTCTACGCGGTGCAGATCAACGAGCTGAATGGGTCGGGCGTGAGCGGCGGAGCGCTGTTGATTGTGAATAACAGTGACACGCCAGATAACTTGCTCGACGATACCCTGACGGTGGTAATCGCGGCGAACGGGCTGGAGCCTGACCAGATCCACATTCAGCACATCCACGGCGAGGATGGCACAGACGCGGTCACTCCTCCGCCATCTGCGGATGTGGATGGCGACGGCTTCATCGAGCTTGCGGAGGGGTTGCCCTTCTACAAGGGCATCCTGCTCAACCTAACCTCGCCCCAAGGTAGCGGCCTGGATGGCTTCCCGACAGCGCCTGGAGGCTCGATCTTCTTCTCGTCGACCTACCATCTGCATCCTGACGCGTCCGATACCGACCATGGCGGACACGCCAGCGGCGACGTGATCAACAACTTCGCCGACCTCGACGAATACGAGATTGTGCTGCATGGCATGACGGTCGGCGCGGTTGGGGGAGGCACGCCGGGTGAGGTCGATGGCACCGCCGGCTACAAGCTTGTCCTGCCCGTCGCATCGGGCGAGATCGAGCGGCTTGAAGATGTCCGTGGCGTGTCGGCGCTCGCGCATCTGCGGAACGCCTTCGACGGCCGCGGACCGGATGACGGCGACTGGCTGTTCTGACAACGGAGTTAGGCGGAGTGGGGCGCCCATCGCCCCGCTCCGCGGCGGACCCAATTGGCTCGATGCGGGCCTCCGAAGTTGAGGGGCTCTGCTCTGCTTTGGCGGCGACCTCCCTCCGTGCGTTGGTCGTCACAGCAAAAGTCCCGTTACCGTTCGGCGGCGAGTCCTCGATGTGTCCGGTCTGATTCTCAGGCCGGTAGATGAGGCACCGATTAGGATCCGCGCGCGCACTCCTTGTTCGGGCCGACCTGGCGGATGCGCTCCAGCACCTGGACCTCGAACCCCTGCCGCTTCCTCAGGGCAGTGAAGAACCCGCGGCCCGTGTGTGGCGCCCAGCCCGCGGCCTCGGCGATCTGTGTGATTGTTGCGCCTTCTGGCCTGCGCAGCATGGCCAGGACCTGCTCCTGCTTTGTGCCCTCGCGAGGCTTCCGGCGCGCGCCCGGCTTACGGGCGACGCGGGGGACTCCCCACCAATGATCAAGCTGTTTTTGGGGCATGAGTAGGCTCGTGCTGCGGGTCATAGGAGGAGCGCTTTTCGAGCATGACGCATGCGATGCTGAGCAACCTGTCGGCGACGGTTCGTAGGGCGCGGCCATGCGAGTGACCTCGGGCGCGCAGGGCTGCGTATCGGCTTTTGCTGCGGGCGTCGTGCTGCGTGGCGACCCGTGCCCAATGGTAGACGGCGGTTCGCAGCCTGTTGGAACAGGCTTGGCGCATTTCGACCCGCCGGGACTTGCCGCTGCGCTTGGTGACAGGCGCCACCCCGGTGAGCGTGCGCAAGGCGTGATAGTCTCGGGCCTGGATGGCCTGGTGGGCCTCCGCGAGCAGCGTGGCGAGGACGATCCTTCCCACCCCCGGCAAGGAGCGCAGGATCGTCGCGTCACGCTGCTCGGCTGGCTGCCCCGGCTCGGGCTCCGGGCCGGCCAACTGCTCGACCAGGGCATCGAGGCGGTGGGTGACGTTCTTGATCTGTCGGTTGACCAGGTGCAGGCGCTCGGCCGTTGCGGCGATATGGGCGCGGGCGGCCTCAGCTGTGCCGGGCGCGACCGTCAGCGCTGGCCGTTGCAGGATTGCGAGTGCGTCGGCCGCGGTGATACGCCGGATGCGATGAGCAGCCAGGATGCGGGCGACCCGCTTCTCCGTCATGCGGCTGGCGTCAGCCGGGGTCGGCGCCTTGGACCATAGTGTCAGTACCCAGGCGGTGCCAACGTCGTCTGCGAGATCAGGGACTTGCGGGTAATACCGCCAAAGCTGCTGACGCACGCGGTTGGCGAGGCGGATGCGTTCGTCCTTGAGTTCGGCCGCCATGCACGACCACTCGCGCAGCTCGACGACCAGCGGGTCCATCGCCTCGACGCGTCGAAAGCAGTGGCGGTCGGTGCGCAACGACGAGGCCAGGACGAGGGCATCGCGCCGGTCGTCCTTCGCTCCCGCGGGCGAAAAGCGGTCGCGGAAGCGGTCGAGTTGCTTGGGGTTGATGGCGAACACGGCGACGCCGCGGTCCATCAGCGCCTCGACCACCGGTCCGTGCGGCGTCTCGATGCCGACCGCGATCTGGCCGGGTTGCCTGGCCTGTGCGCACAGCCAGTCGACCATGGCACCGATCCCGGCGGCATCGTGTGCAAAGGCGCGCTGCACGGGGTCGTCGGTGCTGGTCAGGCAGACTTGATGCTCAGTGCTCGCCCAGTCGATGCCGACAAAGACGAGCGGCTCACTGTCCATGGCCACCTCCTTGCGATGTCGCCGAGCCGCCGCGTTGCCTTGCCGTTCCCTGTACTGGCGCTCGGGGCTGCAGACAGCCGAGGCGCAACTCCCCACTGGGCCTGCAACGCGGGCGACCGATTGAGGCGCACGTCCCCCCCAGGTGCTCGATGGCACAGGGGGCGAAAGGCTGCTCTCAACCAGCCGGCCCGACGCGGCCATGATGCATCATAAACCGCAGCCAAACAGGTACAGGGGGCTCGCCGGTGAAAAGGGTGCGGAGCGCTTCCATCGGCGCGTCAAGAGCCTCGATCATGTCGCCCGCGCGATTTGCTTCGTGATCCCACGCGGCGAGCACCGCCCCGACGGCATCGCGCAGGCTGGTCTGCGGCGTGGCGGCGTGTGCCGCCAGGGTCTGGTCGAGCATGGCGATCTTTTCCGTGAGGGGCCGAGCCTGAGCGGCTTCGGCGACCGTGGCTTCCTGTGTGGCAGGCTTCGTGGCGGGCGCCACCGTGCGCGCCGTGTCGGCACGCTACCCTCGATGCCCGAGCAGTCGGGCTCGCCGGCCACCGCGTCCCCCTCATTCGGGTCGATGCCGATGGCGCGCAGCCCGTCGTCGGTGATGCGCGCCGCGATTCAGGTGCCGTCGTCATCCTGGCGCCAGCCCAAGCCGACATGCTCCCGCGGGGCGCTGGTCTCGGTGAGCAGGTTGTTCTTGATCAGGCTGCGGAACACCGCGTTGCGCGCCGCGGCCGGCAGGGTCTTCGGCGCGCGGGCCCAGTCCCATCTCGTGCTGTGCGGCGGCGCTCAGGATCAGGCGCTGGGTGTCGGAAACCTTGGTCATCAGCCTGCGTTCCTTGTTGCGAGCGGCGCGGGCTTCGCGGTCGGTCATTGTGATTTCCGTCGTGGTGCAGGGCATCCCATGCGTGTGACGGACCACTCGCGCTGTGCCGCGCGCGAGCCAAGCAAGATGCAGCGGCGCGGAATTTCTATGATTCGGCAGCGTGGACCACATGATGATCGACGACGCCGCCTGACGCCGTGGGAGGCAGCAATCGTCAAATTGGCTGTTGCGTGCCGCAGACCCGCCTC
>NZ_JBHMFS010000043.1:0-9923 GCF_051433165.1 Falsiroseomonas sp. E2-1-a4
CGGCCGCATTTGCGGCAATCCTGCGTCAGCGCACGGCCTGTGGCAGGAAGGCACCATTGTAGTAGGGCGCAACCGTCAGCGGTTTGCGTGAGCCGTAGACATAAGCCGGATGGTAGATCATGTGTATGATCGCATCCTCACCGATGGCGATGTCGGCGGCGCGGGCCAGTAGGTCGTTGCGCTTTTCTTCCTCCATCGAAGTCAGCGCCTCCGCCACCAACACATCGGCGCGCGGACTCGAATGGCGAGTGCGGTTGGCCGTGCCGAGGCGGCTGTCGCGGTCATAGGTGTGGACCAGCGCGCGATAGGCATAGCTGACATTGTCAGCGCCATACTGGGCTGCCATGAGGCTGAAAGCCTGGCGCGAGGCTTGCGGGAAATAGCTCGCATTAGGCAGCGTCACGACCTCTGTCCGGATTCCGATGCGCGACCAGAACTGCGCGATGGCCTGGGCCACCTTCTCGTCATTCGGATAGCGGTCGTTGGTGGCGTGCAGCGTTGCCTGGAAGCCGGCCGGATAACCGGCCTCCGCCAGCAACCGGCGCGCCCGGTCAGGCTGATACGGCGTGACCTTCAGGCGCGGTGAAACGCCGGGCGTGCCATCCGGCAGCAGGTTTGAAGCAACTGTCGCCGCACCTTCCATCACGTGATCAACGATCGCCTGGCGATTGATGGCATAGGACATGGCCAGCCGCACCCGCCGATCCTTCAGCGGGTTCTTGGTCATCGGCTGACCATTGTTGTCGCGGATGAAGGGGGTGATCTCGCGGTCACTGTCCATGCCGACATACATCACGCGCATGCCTGCGGTCTGGCTGACCGTCAGCGCCGCATCACGACGCAGACGCGGTATGTCCTGCACGGAGACTTCGTCGATGGCCTGCACATCGCCGGCCAGCAAGGCAGCGACACGGCTGGCATCAGTAGACATGATCTTGAAATGCGCATCCGTGATCATCGGCACGGCGCCGACCCAGTGCGGGTTGCGCTGCATGGCGACAAAATCACCGAAGCGGTAGTCACTGAGCATATAGGGGCCAGAAAACAGCTTCACCGCACCCGAATTGAAATCGGCTGTCCGGATCGCCTCACCCAGGGTCTTGGAGACGACGGCAACTTCCGTCATGTCCTCGACCATGAAGGGATAGGGTTGCTCGGTGTGCAGGAGGATGGTGTGCGCATCCTTCACCTCGACGTGCTTTATGGCGCGGACGAAGATCTGGTAGCCGCCGGGCGAGCCTTCGATGCGCGGAATGCGCCACAGGCTGAACGCCACATCCTCCGCGGTGATCGGACTGCCATCGCTGAATTTCGCATCAATGCTCAGCTTGAATTCCCAGATCCGGCCATCGCGGATGGTACGCCAACTTTGGGCGATGCCCGGTTCCGGCTTACCCGCCGACGTCATGCCGACCAGGCGCGCATGGATGGCGCGGAGCAAGTTCTGCTCGCCGGATAGACGGAAATGCGGGTCCATCGACGTCGGGCTCAGCTTCAGCCCGGCGCGCAGCCGCGTCGATGTGGCGCCCTGCGCGTTCGCCGGCGATCCCAGACGCACGAAACCTGCGAAGCCCGTGAGCGCAGCAGCCTTCAGAAAATCGGACCGTTTCATATGCCTCTCCCATGCGTGATTTTTTTCGCTGGGATCGACTATCGGAAGCGCCGCCAGCCTTGGCAAGGGATCAGGCGGCGGCGGATTGGCCAAAATAGGCGCGTTCCAGCCGCTGATGCAGCCCCAGTTCATCGGCCCGGGCTTCCAGGACGATCTGGCCCTGCGCCATGGCATAGACGCGGTCGGACACCGCGAGCGCCTTGTCGATGAGCTGTTCCACCAGCAGCACCGCGGTGCCGCTCGCGCGCAACTCGGAGACCACGCCAAGCACGCGGTCCACCAGCACCGGTGAAAGCCCGGCCGAAGGTTCATCCAGCAACAGCAAGCGCGGCCGGCGCACCAGGCCCTGTGCCACCGCAAGCATCTGCTGCTGCCCGCCGCTCAGCGCGCCGCCACGATCCGCGCGCTTCGCGGCAATCTCCGGAAACACCGAAAGCGCTTCCTCGACCCGGTCGGCGCGCTTTCGGCGCGGCAGGTCATAGGCGGCGAGCAGCAGATTGTCGAAGACGCTGAGTTGCGTGAAGATTCTGTGCCCCTCCACCACATGCACCAGCCCGGCACGAACCGATCCGCGCGGCCCGGCGCCGCGCATATCGGTGCCCGCAAAATGCACGCTGCCGGCGGTCCAGTTCAGCAGCCCGGTCACGGCACCGAGCAGCGTGGTCTTGCCGGCGCCATTGGGGCCGAGCAGGCACACCACCTCGCCGGGCGCGATGTTCAGGTCGATGCCGTGCAGCACGGCGATCTTGCCGTAGCCGGCCTTCAGGCCGCGTACCGCAAGAAGGGGTTCAGGAGCCAAGATAGGCACTGACTACCTCCGAATGCACGCGGATTTCCGCCGGTGTCCCGGCCGCCAATTCGCGGCCTAGGTTGAGCACGGTGACCTGGTCGCAGATCTCGAAGATCAGGTCGGCATGGTGTTCCACCAGCAGCACGCCGGTGCCCTGGCGGCTGATCGCGCGGATCAGATTGCCGAGACTGTGGATCTCCTCAGCCGACAAGCCCGCGGCAGGCTCATCCAGCAGTAGAAAGCGTGGCCGCAGCATCAGTGCACGGGCGATCTCCAGGAAGCGGAGTTCGCTATGCTGCAAACGATCAGCGCGAATATCGGCCAGCGCCGCCAAACCGACGCAGCGCAACGCGCGCAGGCCATCCTCCCGCAGCATTGCCTCATCCTTGCGATGCCGTGGCAGGGACAGCAGTGATTCGACGAAGCTGCCCTGGCCGCGAATGGCGCCACCGACCATGACGTTCTGCAGCACGGTGGATTCACCGATCAGCCGCGGGGTCTGGAAGGTGCGGGCGAGACCGAGATTGGCGCGGATCTGCGGCTCACCCGGCGGCAGCGGCAAACCGCCCAGCGTGACACTGCCGGATTCGGGCCGGTAGAAGCCGCAGATGACGTTCAGCGTCGTGGTCTTGCCC
This sequence comes from Falsiroseomonas sp. E2-1-a4, assembly GCF_051433165.1. NCBI lineage: Bacteria > Pseudomonadati > Pseudomonadota > Alphaproteobacteria > Acetobacterales > Roseomonadaceae > Falsiroseomonas > Falsiroseomonas sp. E2-1-a4. The sequence continues at coordinate 3,038 of NZ_JBHMFS010000043.1, forward strand.
GACCCATTCGGGCCGATCAGCCCGTGAACGGCACCGGGTTCGATTTCCAGATCCAGCCCGTCGATGGCGCGCACCCCGCCAAAGCTGAGCACGACGCCGCGCAGTGAAATCCTATCGGTCGTGGTGCGTCCGCCAAGAATCTCCGGCAACAAGTCCGGCCGAGGCACGATGACACGATCGGCCTCGATCTTGCGGCGGCTGCTGAAATCGAGCAGCGCGGCGATGCCGCCCGGCGCCACCAGGACGATGAGTAGCAGCAGCGCCGCATAAAGGAAGGTGGACCAGGCGACCAGCGGTGCGGCAAATTCAGGCAGCCAGGTCAGCACGATGGTGGCGATCAGCGGGCCGAGGATGGAGCCTCGGCCGCCGATCAGGATGGCGATGAAGAACAGCACCGAGAGGTCGAAGGTGAAGGCTTCCGGGCTGATATAGGATTGTAGCGTGGCGAACAGCCCACCGGCGATGCCGGCCATGGCGCCAGCGAACAGGAACACCATGCCGAGCATCGCGGGCTTCGAGATACCCGCCGACTCGGCTGCCACATCAGCATCGCGAATCGCCACCAGTGACCGGCCGAAACGGCTATGCGCGACATTGGCCGTGATCCAGGTGCAGAAGCCGGCCAGCGCCAGGCAGAACAGGTAGAAGCCCAGGATGGTATCGAAGGGTGCCGGCAGCACTGGGCCGACAATGCCGATCCCACCGCCCGTCACACCCTGCCAGGCCAACGCCACCTGCGTCACGATGGTGGCGAAGCCGAGTGTGGTCATGGCGAAATAAAAGGTGCGCAGGCGCAGCGCCGGCAGGCCGACGATGAAGCCGAAGACGCCACCAACCAACGCCGCCGCGGCGAGCGCCAGGAATACGTTCACCGGCGGCATGACATTGCCGGCCACCAGCACGCTGGTCGTATAGGCACCCAGCGTCAGCATCGCCACCCAGCCGATGGCGAGCTGCCCGGCGAAGCCGACGACGAGGTTGAGGGCTGAGACCAGCACCCAGTAGATCGCGGCACGCGTCGCGATCAGCGTCCAATAATCATTGCTGACCATCGGGAGGATCAGCGCGGCGGCGAAGATGCCGAGAAAGGGTGCGAGTTTGAGCAGCATGATCAGACCCGCCGCTGCGCCGGTGCGCCGAACAGGCCTTGCGGCGCCAGCAGCAGCACGACAATGAAAACGCTGAACACCGCGACGGAAGCGAAGACGCCGCCCACCAGGAAGTTCGCCGATTGCTGGAAGACCCCCAGCGCCAGCCCACCGATGATGGCGCCCCGGTTGTTGCCGAGGCCGCCCAGCGCCACCGGAACGAACCCATAAAAATTCAGCATCGCCCCATTGGCGAAGAAGGCTAGAAAAAGCTGGCCGGAGGAGAAGCCGGCGAGGCCGCCAATCACGCCCGCCAAAGCGTAGCTCGCCATGCGCAGATTGCGTTCCGGCAGGCCCAGCGCACGGGCGGCGAAATTGTCCTCGGCGATGGCGAGGAAGGCGCGGCCGATCAGGGTGCGGCGATAGAGGAATTCCAGCCCCACCACGACGGCAACGCAGGCAAGGATCGGCAGCCAGAACTTCTCGTCCCCCGCGCCGCCGCCCTGGAAGCCGAACAAATTGGGGAAGGGTTGCGGCTCCGTGCTCCAGGTGATTGCGGTGAATTGCTGGATCATCAGCGCCAGCGCCAGGGTCGAGAGTACGTAAAGATGCTGCTCCAGGCTTTTTAGCACAGGGCGCACGGCGACGATTTCCGTCACCACGCCCATTGCGGCACAGCAGGCCAGGGTCAGCACGAAGCCCAGGATCGGCGGCAGCCCGAGTACGCCGATCGAGGCGGCACCGATCACGCCGCCCATCATGCCAAGCTGGCCGGCTGTGAAGCTCATGACGCGAGAGGCCGAAAACATGACGTTGTAGGTTACGCCGATCAGCGCATAGACGGCGCCGACCGCGAGACCGGATAGCAGGATGGCAGACAGCATGTCCTGGCCTCGCCGCGCTGGATCAGGTGTAGCCGGGGGCGAGCTTGTAGGCGCCGTTGCGAAGCGAATTCGCCTCCGACATCACCAAATCGCTCTCCGGCAGGCCATTATGGTTGTCCGCCGACCAGGTGTAGTTGGCATAAAGGCCGGGATAATTCCGCACCGTGTTCCAATGCGCGATCATCTTCTGCGGATCGGTGCCGCCCGCCGCCTTCACCGCATCGGCGATGACGTTGATGGCATCGACGCCGGCCGCGACCCACCACAGCGTGGTGTCGTGGAAGTTTATCTTGTCCTTGACGCTGTCGACAAAGGCCTGAACGCGATCCGGTAGCTTGCCATCCGATCCGTAGCTGCAATTGCGGAAGCCGAGGATATAGGTCTTCTCCCAGTTCTGCGGCTTGGCGATCAATTGCCCGACCTCGCCGGAGCCCATCGCCGGGTGGCCGATCAGCGGCACGTCCCAGCCCATATTGGCGCGCACATTCATAATGCGGGAGATCAGGCCCGGCGAGACGGTCCATACCGTGATGCATTCCGCGCCGGCATTGCGCATGCGCAGCATGTCGGGCGTCAGGTCCGGCTGGGTCGCATCGATGGTGCCGCTGTAGATCACCTCGACATTGCGCCGGCGGAAGGCGGCGGAGGAGCTGGTAACAGTGGTGGTACCGTAGCCGGTGGTGTCGCCGACCACGGCGAACTTCTTCAGCTTCATGATGTCGACACCATAGCCGCTGACCGCATCATCGATTTGGCTGTTGGACGGCGCCATACGGAAAGCGTTCGGGTAGCGCGCCGGGTCGATCAGCGTATCGACGAAGCAGGGATGTACGTTCGGCATCCGGGCGCGCGCCATGATCGGCGTGACAGCCAGCGATTCACCGGAATTGGTCGGTCCCCAGATGGCATGCACGCGCGCCCGGCTGATCATTTCCTGGGCTGCGTTCACCGCCTTGGTCGGGTCGCCCTGGGTGTCGCGCACCACCAGTTCCAGCCGCCGACCATTAACGCCACCCGCGGCGTTCAGCGCATCCACCGCATGATGCACGCCACGATCGAAGCCGATGGCGGGGGCGGAGCTCGGCCCGGTCAGCGCGGCCAACCAACCGATGCGGATCGGCTCGCTTTGCGCCAGCGCCGGTGCAGCAAGGCCGAGGCCGGATGCGGTGGCGAAGCCGGCGCCACCCAGGGTCAGTCCGCGACGGGTGATCTTCATAATGTTTCCTCCTGTTCGTCTTATTGGTTTTGCAGATGACGGATGCGATCCCAGTCGAAGGTAAAACCCCAGCCGGGACGTTCCGGAACCAACGCCGCACCGTCATCGAATTCCAGCGTTTCGCGATACAGCGGCGAAAACCACGGCATGTATTCGAGGTAGATGGCATTCGACAGTGCACCGAGGACCTGGATGCTGGTCTCCGGGAACAGATGGCTGGAGACCGGCACGTCGTGGCTTTCCGCCATGTGCCCGACGCGCAGGAATTCGGAGACGCCGCCGACACGTTGCAGATCCGGCATCAGGATATCGGCGGAGCGCAGTTCCAGCATGCGGCGGAAGCCGTAGCGTGTGTATTCGGTTTCGCCACTGGCGATCGGTGTATCCAAAGCCGCGGCGACACGTGCCAGGCCATCCAGGTCCCAGGCCGGCAACGGTTCCTCGAACCAGGTGAGGCGGTGCTCTTCGAGCATGCGGCCGAGGCGGATGGCCTGCGATTCCGTCTGCCCTTGATTGGCATCGGCCATCAGCGCGACATGCGGACCGATCGCATCGCGCACCGCGCGCACCCGCGCCGCATCCTCCGCCGGGTCGGGCTTGCCGAGCCGCATCTTCATGGCGCGAAACCCCTGGTCGAGGAAGGATTGTGCTTCCTCCACCAGATCATCGACAGACCGCGACAGCCAGAGTCCGCCGCTGTGATAGGCAGGCACGCGATCCTGCGCGCCCCCGAGCATGCGATACAGCGGCAGGTTAGCCGCCTTCCCAGCCGCATCCCACAAGGCGCCATCAATGGCGGAAATACCCACTACCGGCACACCCTTGTGGCCAAGGAAGTTGATGTCCTTCCAGGCGCGCGCCCAGAAGCCGGCGATGTGGCCGGCATCGCGACCGATGATGAGATCTGCCATCTCATCGACCATCTGCCGCAGCACCTTGGTGCGTCGATCGTTCAGCGTAAAGACTAGGTTTTCTCCGGTGATCCCGGCATCTGTGTGCAGGCTGACCAGCACGCAGCCAAAACTGCCGATCTGGCCCAGCGCGCTGCCGATCGGCTGCGGCAGGGTAACAACGATTTGCTTCGTCTCGACCGTGGTTACCTTCATCGGTGGCGCCCCGTCTCGGTACGGGTCGGCGGCGCCTTGGTGTAGCGCGCCAGTACCGCCAGATCCGGATCGCAGCCCAGGCCCGGCCCGGTCGGCGCGGCAAGCTTGCCATCCTTTGGGTGGACCCAGGGGGCGAAGGGGTTCGCTTCCATCTCCAGCCACAGAACCTCGACCAGCGGGCGTTCCGCCAGCGCGGCAATGATGTGCAGCGATGCGACGAAGCCCGGGCCGAAATAGGGGCAGTGCGGAATCACTTCGACGCCATGCGAGCGGGCCAGCGCGAACACCTGCACCATCTCGCCAATACCGCCAATCTTGGTGACGCTGGGCTGCGCGATGTCGATGGCGCCGGCATGCATCAGGGTGCGGAAGCCAAACAGGCCGGCGGTATTCTCGCCCGCGGTCAGCGGAATGCCGTATTGGCGCAGACTGGCCAGCCCATCTGCATCCTCCGGCGGCCAGACCGGCTCCTCCAACCAAAGCAGTCCGTCATCCGCCAGGCTTGCCGCCTTGTCGCGCGCCACAGGCGGCGTCCAGGCACAGTTCACATCCAGCATGATGGCGCAATCCGGCGCCGCATCCTGCGCCGCCAGCACCGCCTCCCGCGTCAGCTCATGCAGCTTCAGGTGGCGAAAGCCCTGCGCCTGCGCCTCGGCGCAATTGCGCGCGATCAGTTCAAGGTCATTGCCGTAGGACAACAGGCTGGAATAGGCCGGCAGCGGGTTCGGCGTGGCGCCGCCGAGCAGCCGCCAGATCGGCAGGCCGCTGCGCTTGCCGAGCAGATCCCATAGCGCGATCTCGATGCCTGACCAAGCATAGACGAAGGGCCCGTTGCGACCGAGCAGATGCGTGCCATGCAGCACCTGCCGCGTCAGCGCATTGATCTCGCCAGCATCGCGGCCGACCACCATCGGCGCAACGATGGAATCGAGCGCCGCCTTGGTGGCCGGGATCGCGGCATGGCCGAAGGCTTCGCCCCAGCCGATCAGGCCGTCCTCGGTCTCCACCCGCACCAGCAGAATTTCCATCCGATCCCAGAGCTGTCCGGCGAAATACTGGTATGGCCCGCCCATGGTGAAGGGCAGGGAGACAACGGAGCTTTCGATCGCCTTGATCAGCATGGGATTCTGCTTTGCATGGACGTCCTCGGACCGACCTTCTGAGCCGGGCGGGATGGCGGGACGGTGCAGTCGCGCCTAAATAAGATCAACCCACATTTTGTCCATTGATATAAGTTAATCTGATGAAGCTGAGCTTTCGGCAATTGGAGGTTATCCGCGCTGTCGCGCTGCACGGCTCCGTCACGGCGGCTGCCGGTGACCTCGGCGTGTCGCAGCCCGCGGTCAGCATGATGCTGCGCGACTGCGCCAGCACCGCCGGCTTCGCGCTGTTCCAGCGCAGCATCGGCCGGCTGCAACCGACGCAGGAATTGCGCATCTTCCTGGATGAGGTGGACCGGCTGTTCAAAGGGCTGGAACGCATCGATCGGCTGGTCGGTGAAATCCGGGAAGCCAGCACGGGTTCGGTGCTGGTGGCGGCGACGCCGACGCTGGCCGACAATCTGCTGCCGTCCGCCGTCGCCGCCTTCCGCCGCGCCCGACCGCGCATCCAGATCACGGTGCAGACCATGGACAACCTCTCGGCTGTGGAGGCAGTGACCCAGGGCGGTGTTGATTTCGGCCTGGTCCTGACCCCGATCGCGGAGACCGATGCACGGCTGGTGCCGCTTTGCGCCGGGGATCTGGTGTGCGTCGTAGCCGCGGACCATCCGCTGGCCGGTGCCGGCACGGTGACGCCGCGGGACCTTGCCCCTTTTCCCCTGATCTCCTTCAGCCGCAGCCTGCCACTCGGCCGCCAGGTGGAGCAGAATTTCCGCGAGGCCGGCATCGCGCGCCGGATCGCGCTGGAGGTCAACCAGTCCTCCACCGCATTGGCGTTGGTCCGCGCCGGGGCTGGGGTCGCGGTGATCGATCCCTTTCTGCTGCTGGATACGCGCGACCATGGCGTGGTGCAGTTGCGGCTGGAACCGCGTGCCACGGTGACGGCGCAGGCGCTGGTGCCGGGTCGTGGCACGCTGTCCCGGCCGGCGCTGATGTTGCTGGCTGCGATCCGCCGACAAGGGTCAGCGATGCCGGGCGTCATCAGTCAGGTTGGGCGCAGTGGAACAAACCCAGTTGACGTACTCCTTGCTCGGCCGAGGGCCGCGCCTGGCTCATCGACGTAGGCAAGTAGCCGCGATCCACTACTGCCCGATGAGGATGAGGGCGGGCTGGGGTGTATGCTGGATACCTCCCAGGCGAAGGAGTTCGCGCTGGCGCATTGGCTGCCGGGCGGCGCCTCGGGCGGTCGGCTCTTCGTGAGGGTGTTTGATGGCGCGGGGAACGTCCGCGAGAACGTCGCGGTGGATGTCCTGGCCTCGATCACCACCATGCAGTGGAACGGGCCGGCGAAGGGGTGGAACGCCGGCGCGCCCATGGACGACGCGTACTTCAATCGGCGGCAGACCATCCGCGTCGGCGCTGCCGTCGCCTACGCCCAGGCTGGGGTGATCGACTTCGATGGGCCGATCGATTTGCAATCGCTGCGGCTCTA
>NZ_JBHMFS010000044.1:0-9394 GCF_051433165.1 Falsiroseomonas sp. E2-1-a4
GGTTGGGAACACTGACCTCAACCGGCAAATTCTGCACTGAGGCCGGAGTCAGTAGAATGAATGCGACCTTGGCCTCGCGGACCTGCTGGCCGATCCAGCGAAACAAGTCTTCACCAGGCTTAATACCGCCCTCCAGTTCCTTGTTGGTCGAATAGCGAACGGTGACTGCATCGCCAAACAGCGCCTGCACCGCATTGCGGATCGCATGCGCAATTCCGTGGTCGCTATGTGTGTGGCTAATGAACACGCTTCGCGTAGGGCTGTCGGGCATCGTTGGGCTCTCGGAGGCCATGTCGCATACTGACCTACTCCAACGTCGCCGAGAACTGTGTTCGGCTTGGCCCAGGTATTTGGAGACGGATTCCGGCGCAACTAGAGATTGGTTGGGGCTAGTGGTTGCCGGACTGCTGCGGGGGCTCGGGAACGACACCGGCAATCGGGAACTTGAAGCCCCGTCTGGGGCCTGCCGGCACACCCCGCCGCCTTAGCGGCGCAGGCAGCCCACGACCTGTAACGCTATGTTCGCCGAAGTTCGCACAAAACCGCCTACAGCCACTGAAAAAAGGCACCCTATCCGGCCCCCAGGAACAAACGTTCCGGGTAGGCGGCCCCATCGAGTAGGTCATAAATGCATGATTCGGTTGGGAAAAATTGGAGCGGGCGAAGGGATTCGAACCCTCGACCCCAACCTTGGCAAGGGTGAGAACCCTATCGAATGCGAGTTCGGTGAAGGGTCACCACGCTCCCTGCAAACCACCAGCGCCGACCTTTCAGGCTGCCGCCGCCAGTGCCTCACGTCGCAGCAGGGCGGTCAGGTGGGCGGCGATGGCGCCCATGCCGGTTTGGTTGCCGGTACGGCCGGCGCGGGTTTCGGCGTCAGCGTTGTAGTTGGTGTTGGTGTTGACGTCGTAGGCGAAGGTGTTGCCGTGCGGGTCGGTGATGAATTCGATGGCGCCGACGCCGATCTGGTTGGCCAGCAGGAAGGCTTCCATGCGGTGGATCAGCGGGTGCTGGAAGCCGTCCTGGATGCTGAATTTGTGGGTCGGGGCCACGGCGGGGCAGGCGGCACCCTCGCCGATGTTGCAGGCATCCGCCGGGCACAGCTCGAAGCCTTCGGAGGTGTCCACCTTCACGGCATACAGGAAGCGCCCGCCGACGAATTCGGCGCGGGTGATGAAGGGTTCGGCGGCCTCGATGTAGCGCTGCACCAGCCAGATGCCGTCGCGCGGATGCGCCTCGGAGTCGGAGGTCACATCGAGCAGGGCCAGTGCCTCCCGCAGCCCGGCCTCGCTGCGGACCAGGCGAACGCCGAGGCCCTTGCCGGCGCGGTTGTGCTTCAGGATCAGCGGATAGCCGAGCTTCGCCGCGGCTTCGGGGATGTTTTCCCGCCCCACCACCGCCAGCGTCGAAGGCACCGGGATGCCGTGGATGGCCAGCGCCTGGTACTGCGCGACCTTGGAGAGTTCGAGTTGCAGGGCGCGGCGGCCATTCACCAGCGGGCGATTGTGCCGCTCCAGCACCTCGATCACGGCGCCGGCGTATTCGGGGGCATAGACATGCCCGCGGGTGTGGGAGGAGGCACTCATCCGGTTGTAGAACACGCCGGAGGGCGGCGGCCGGTTCAGGTCCAGTACGCCGCGATCGAGGAACCATTCCTCGAAGGGCGTGCCGAGGCTTTCGAAGGCGGTGCGCAGCGGCGCCACCCAGGCGTCGTTCTCGTGGATCACATGGACCTTGGTCATGGCAGCGGCCCCTCTCGGCAGGCTGATTTGCCGCTGAGAGAAGAGGATTCTTTCACAAGAAGGCAATAGCGTCGGGTAAGAAAGATTTTTTCTCTATTTGGCGGTGCTTTTTGGCGAAATTCGCGCCCTGCTCCGCTGCGTCGCCGAGCACGGCCTGCTCCATCTCCGGGTCATCCGGCGCAGGGCTGACTGGGACGAGTCCACGGAGGATGTGACGCCGAGGCTGCGGGTTACACCGGGCTGGCGCGCGTTCTATATCCGAGGCGTGACCATTCCCTTCCGCAAGATGCACGGCCTGGGCAACGACTTTGTCGTGCTGGACGCCCGTGCCCACGCCCTGCCCATCACCCCCGCCGGCGCGGCGGCCATCGCCGACCGGCATTTTGGCATCGGCTGCGACCAATTCATCGTCATGGAGCCCTGCACGGACGGTGCCGATGTCTTCATGCGCATCCGCAACCCCGATGGCTCCGAGGCCGGCGCCTGCGGCAATGCCACGCGCTGCATCGCCTCCCTCGTGGCGGATGAGGCAGGGCTGGACCGCGTGGTGGTGCGGACCATCGCCGGCGACTTGCCGGTGGAACGCCTGCCCGGCGGGCTTTGGCGCGCGGATATGGGGCTGGCTAGGCTCGGCTGGAAGGATGTGCCGCTGGCGCGGGATGTGGATACGCTGCACCTGCCGCTGACCCGTGGCGAGGTCGCGGACCCGGCCGCGTGCTCCATGGGCAACCCGCACGCCACCTTCTTCGTGGCGGATCTGGACCAAGTGCCGGTGGCCGCGATTGGGCCGGGGTTGGAGACGGACCCGATCTTCCCGGACCGCGCCAATATCGGCTTCGCCCAGATTCTCTCGTCAAAGCATCTGCGGCTGGTGATCTGGGAACGCGGCGCCGGCATCACGCTCGCCTGCGGCTCCGGCGCCTGCGCCGCCATGGTCAACGCGCATCGCCGCGGGCTGACGGGGCGCCGCGCCACCATCACCATGCCGGGCGGCGATTTGGAGATGGAATGGCGCATGGACGGCCATGTGCTGATGACCGGCCCGGTCGCCACGGCCTTCACCGGCACGCTGCCCGCCTCGGCCCTGGCATGAGCGTGCGGACGCTGAATTTCGGCTGCCGCCTGAATGCCTATGAGACCGAGGCGATGCGCGGCCTTGCCGATGCCGCCGGCCACGATTCCACGACCCTGATCGTCAACACCTGCGCCGTGACCGGCGAGGCGGAGGCGCAGGCGCGCCAGGCGATCCGCCGCGCGGCGCGCGAGACCCCGAACGCCCGCATCATCGTCACCGGCTGCGCCGCGCAGATTGCCCCCGATGCCTGGGCCGCGCTGCCGGGCGTGGCGCGGGTGGTGGGCAATGCGGACAAGCTGCGACCGGAGGCCTGGGCACCGGATGCGTCCGGCCCGGTCTCCGACATCATGCAGGCCGAGGCCGCACCGCCCCCCTTTTCAACCCCGGGGCCGGTGACGGAATTCGCCGGCCGGGCCCGCGCGCTGGTGCAGGTGCAGCAGGGGTGCGACCATCGCTGCACCTTCTGCGTCATCCCCTATGGCCGCGGCCCCTCCCGCTCCGTCCCGCTCGGCGTGGTGGTGGACCAGGTGCGGGCGCTGGTGGCGCAGGGGTACCGGGAGGTGGTGCTGACCGGCGTCGATATCGCGAGCTACGGCCCAGACCTGCCCGGCCAGCCGCACCTCGGCCAGATGGTGCGGCGGCTGCTGGCGCTGGTGCCGGACCTGCCGCGGCTGCGGCTATCTTCGCTCGATCCGGCAGGCATGGATGACGACCTCTGGCGGCTGCTGGCGGAGGAGCCGCGCTTCATGCCGCATCTGCATTTATCCCTGCAGCACGGCGCGGACCTGATCCTGAAGCGCATGAAGCGCCGCCATTCCCGGGCGCAGGCCCTGGCGCTCGCCACCCGCGCCCGCGCGCTGCGGCCCGACATCGCGCTCGGCGCCGACCTGATCGCCGGCTTCCCGACGGAGGATGAGGCGCATTTCGCCGAGATGCTGGATTTGGTGGCGGAGGCTGGGCTGAGCTTCCTGCACGTCTTCCCCTTCTCCGCCCGCCCCGGCACCCCGGCCGCGCGGATGCCGCAACTGCCGGTGGCTTTGCGCCGCGAACGCGCGGCACGGCTGCGCCAGGCAGGTGCCGTGGCGCGCCAGGCGCTGTTCGCCAGCCGGCTCGGCCGGGTGGAATCGGTGCTGCTCGAACAGGGTGGCCGCGGCCATACGGAACAATTCGCCCCGGTCCGGGTGGCTGGCCACGCGCCGGCTCCCGGCAGCCTGCGCCCGATGCGGGTGCTGGCCGCCGACGACCAGGGCCTGATCGCGGAGGCGGCCTGACCATGGCACTCAAGGGATTCTGGGACCGCCTGCGCGGCCGCGAGCCAACCCCGGAGCCGGCACCCGTCACCCCGCCGCCCGCCCAGCCGCCGACACCCGCCGTTCCAGGGCCGGGGACGCCGCCGGCGCAGATGCTGCCCCCGGTCGCGCCGCTACCGCCGGTGCCGGCCGTGCCGCCCCCGTTCACCGCCCCGCCCGTCCCGCAGCCGGTATCCGCGCCGCCGCCAGCCCCGCCGACAGCCCCCCCGGCAGCCCCGCCCCCCGCCGACGACCTGGGCGCGCTGCATGAGGCGCTGGCCAGCAGCGAGCCGTTGCCGGAAGCCGCGGTGCCGGAAGCCGCGGAGCCGGCAGCCGGCGGCGGCTGGTTCTCCCGCCTCAAGACCGGCCTGTCCCGCTCCACGGCCCGGCTGACCGATGCGCTGACCACCGTCTTCCGCAAGCGCCGTCTGGATGACGCGGCGCTGGAGGAGCTGGAGGATACGCTGATCGCCGCCGACCTCGGCGTCGCCGCCGCGCGCCGCATCGTCGAGGGGTTCCGCAAGACCCGCTTCGGCAAGGAAGTCTCGGATGAGGAGGTAAAGGCGGCACTGGCCGAAGCGATCGCGGAAATCCTGGCCCCGGTCGCCAAGCCCCTGGAGATCGGGCGGGAGCGGGCGCCGCATGTGGTGCTGGTGGTCGGCGTGAACGGCACTGGCAAGACCACCACCATCGCCAAGCTCGGCCAGCAATATCGCGCCCAGGGCCTCAAGGTGATGTTCGCCGCCGGCGACACCTTTCGCGCCGCCGCGGTCGAGCAACTGCAGATCTGGGGCGATCGCACCGGCTGCCCGGTGGTGGCACCGGCCAAGATGGGCGCCGATGCCGCGGGGCTGGCACATGACGCGCTGGCCCGGGCGCGGGCGGAGGGGATGGACCTTCTGCTGATCGACACCGCCGGCCGCCTGCACAACAAATCCGCCCTGATGGAGGAACTGGCCAAGATCATCCGCGTGATCCGAAAGCTGGACCTCTCCGCGCCCCATTCCGTGCTGCTGACGCTGGATGCCACCACCGGCCAGAACGCGCTGCAACAGGTACGGACCTTCAAGGATATGGTCGCCGTCTCCGGCCTTGCCGTGACCAAGCTGGATGGCAGCGCCAAGGGCGGCGTGGTGGTGGCCCTGGCGCAGGAAATCGGGCTGCCGGTGCATTTCGTGGGCGTCGGCGAAAAGGCGGCCGATCTGCGGCCCTTCACCGCGACGGACTACGCGCGAGGGTTGGTAGGGTTGGGCTGAAGGCGTCCACCTTGGGTTGCGGCAAGGCTTTTAAGATGCGCCGGGCGATCACAGGGAGGTAGTCTTATCAACTATTTGTTATTTAATTAACTCTTTGGGTAATCTCCGGCTGCGCCTAGTTATGGCGACGTGCACGTAATAATTTCGTGGGCGTGACGCAGGAGACGACGCAATATGCGCCGAACGTGGTTCGCTTTCGCCTTCCTCCTCCTTCTGCCGACCGTCGTGCAGGCCCAGTCGGGCAACCCGCTGCATGACCAGCTCACGGACCTGACCGAACAGGCCCGGCAGGCGGACGTCTTCCGCATTTTCTCGGGCGGCGGCCTGGGATGCCAGGCGGTGACCGCAAGCTACTTCGCCGGTTTCGACCGGGGCCGCGCCGCCTATTGGGATTTCCGCTGCAGCGACGGCGCGCAGTACCGCATGTCGCTGCCGCCTCAGCGCTTTGCCCGGCTCAGCGTGGCCGTCTGCGGCGCGCTCGGCGGTGGCGTCGCCTCCGGCCCGTGCTTCCAGCCGGTAGGACGGGCGCCGGCGGCCTCGGGCGGGACGGGCATGGGGGTGCAGTTGGCCGGCGGGCAGCAGGCCGCGCCGGCCAATAGCCGCTTCGGCGCCGTCTATACCACGGATGCGCCCATGGCCGCCTTCGGCTTCGGCAATGGGTCCGCCGACCGGCTGGCCGTGAACACCGCCGCGGTGCGCGCCTGCCAGGCCCAGGCCGGGCCTGTTCCCTGCAAATTCCAGGGTGAGATCGTCAATCGCTGCGGCGCCCTGGTGCAGGGGGTCACACGGCACCCGAATGCGGTGGTGATGACCAGCGACCTCAGCACCATGGTGCTGGCCCGCAACTTTCCCGGCCTCGGCGCCACGGTGCAGGCGGCGGAGGCGGAGGCGATGGAAGCCTGCCGCGCCCTTCCGGGCGTCACCTGCCGCGTTGCGGCCTCCGGCTGCTAGGCGGACATGATCATGCGAAACATCTTCTCCGCCGCTCTTCTCACCGTCTGCCTGGTGGCGCCTGCCATCCGGGCGCAGCCGGCGGGTGACGCGCTCGCCGGCATCCGCGCCCGGGGCGAACTGGTCTGCGGCGTGAACGGTGCGCTGCCCGGGTTTTCCGCGCCGGATGCGCAGGGCGCCATGCGTGGCTTCGATGCGGATTTCTGCCGCGCCGTCGCCGCCGCCGCACTGGGCGAGGCCGGCCGCGTGCGCTTCGTGCCGATCGAGACGCCGGAGGCCGGCATGGCGGCGCTCGGCGCGCGGCAGATCGACCTGCTGGCCCGCAACACCACCTTCACCTACTCGCGGGAGGGGATGCAGCCGGTGGCCTTCGCCGGCCTCACCTTCTTCGATGGCCAGGGCCTTCTGGTCGGCCGCGATTCGGGCATCGCCAGCCTGCGCCACCTGGACGGCAAGCGGATCTGCGTCACCGGCATCGCCGGCACCGCGGGGCGGGAGGTGGTGGAGAGCGAGGCGGCGCGGCTGGGGATTGCCGTCACGGTCATCGAAGCCGGCGGTGGCCCGGCGCTGCTCCAGGCGCTGCGTGCGGGGCGCTGCGAGGCGGCTTCGACCGACGCCTCCCAGCTCGCCATTCGCCGCGTCACGGAACTCCCGAACCCGGATGATTTCGTCCTGCTGCCTGAAATGCTGAGCCGCGAGCCGCTCGGCCTGCTCGTGCGGGAGGGGGAGGAACCGCTGCGCCAGGTGGTATTCTGGGTGGTGCAGGCGATGCTGGAGGCCGATGAGTTCGGTGTCAGCAGCACCAACCTGATCGAGATGGTGCAGTCGAACGACCCGGTGCTGCGCCGGCTGATCGGGGTGGATGAGGGGCTGGGCCGCAATATCGGCCTGGATGGCGATTGGTCGCAGCGCGTGCTGGCCCAGGTCGGGTCCTATGCCGAGGTGTTCGACCGCAATCTAGGCGCCGGCAGCCGCTTCGGCCTGGACCGTGGCGCCAATGACAATTGGCAGCGCGGGGGGCTGATGTTCCCCCTGCCGCTGCGCTGAGGAGCAAGCCGATGCGACAGACGCTGATCCTCGGCCTGATTGCCGCCCTCACGGCCCTGCCGGCCACCGCGCAAACCACGCTCGAACAGGTGCGCGCGCGGGGGGAGGTGCTGTGCGCCACCAATGCCGGCCTGCCCGGCTTCGCCCAGGCCGATGCCCAGGGCATCATCCGCGGCCTGGATGCGGATACCTGCCGCGCCATCGCCGCCGCGGCGCTGGGCGATGCGACCAAGGTGCGCTTCATCGGCCTGACCACGCCGCAGGCCCTCGCGGCGCTGCGTGAGGGCCGCGTGGATGTCGCCAGCCGCAACCTCACCCAGACCATGGGCCGGGATACCGATCTCGGCCTGGCGCCGGCCGGGATCAATTTCAACGATGGCCAGGGTTTCCTGGTGCCGGTCGCCTCCGGCATCACCGATCCGAAGGCGCTGGACGGCAAGCGCATCTGCGTCGTTGCCGGCACTTCGAACGCACAGGCGCAATCCGATCTGGTGCGTCGCCTCGGCATCCGTACCACGCCGGTGGAGGCCCCCGCCTTCGCCGGGCTGCGGGATGACTACGTTGCCGGGCGCTGCGATGCGGTCAGCGCGGATATGTCCAGCCTGATCGTGCTGCGCCAGACCGGCACCGCGGACCCCGCGGCGCATCGCCTGCTGCCGGACATCATCAGCCGGGAGCCGCTTGGCCCCCTGGTGCGCGATGGCGACCCGCATTGGCGCAGCCTGGTGTTCTGGGTGGTGAATGTGATGCTGGAGGGCGAGGCGCGGAATATCGGCACGACCAACGCCGCCGCACGCCGCACCGACCCATCCCCGCTGGTGCGCCGCATCCTGGGCGCGGAGCCAGGGCTGGGTGCGCCGCTCGGCCTGGCCGATGACTGGGCGTTCCAGGTGCTGAGCCAGGTCGGCCATTACGGCGAGGTGTTCGAGCGCAATCTGGGCCAGGGTTCGGCACTGAAGCTGGATCGTCGGCTGAACGCGCTGTGGAATCGCGGTGGGCTGATGTACCCGATCCCGATGCGCTGAGGCCCGGCGCTACTCGATCGGGATTCGCAACCGCGCCCCGGGGGCGAGGTCCTTCAGCAGCACGTCCTGGCGGTCCGAAAGATGCTCGCGGCCGAAGGTGAAGCCGCGGCGCTGTTCACGCTCGTCGATGATCATCGGCTCCAGCCGCGGCCCGACCGGGTCGCCGAAGATGTCGGGCGGGGGCTGGATGTTCCGGTTGGGCATCGGCGCCAGTTCGCCCAGGACCACCGGCGGGCGGATCATGCCGGGCAGGGGCGGGGCCGGGGGCGGCGGGTGCGGCAGGGGCAGTGCCTGCGCCGCGCCGCGCCGCTGCGCCAGCGCCGACGCGGGCGCCAGCAACGCAAGGCCGGCGCAGAGTGCGAAACGGCGCTTCACAACGCGACTTCCGTCAGCGGCGTGGTGCCCCGCCGATCATCCGGCGGGTTGCCCCGCCGATCATCCGGCGGGTTGCCCCGCGGGGCGCCCAGCGGCCCATCCCCGACCTCCCGCCACGCCCGCAACACCCAGTGCACCGAGGGGAAGGCGAGGTCGTCCCAGGGGATTTCGTCCCAGGCGAACAGCCGCACCTCCAGGCTCTCCGGCCCCGCGGCGAAGCCGGGGCTAGCGAGGGCGGCGCGGAAGATGATTTGCACCTGGCCGATCCGGGCGATGGAATAGACCGCCAGCACGCCATCCAGCCGCAGATCCGCGCAGGCTTCCTCCAGCGCCTCCCGCCGGGCGCCTTCCTCCACCGTCTCGCCGAGTTCCATGTAGCCGGCGGGGATGGTCCAAAAGCCGCGGCGCGGTTCGATGGCGCGGCGGCAGAGCATCACCTTGCCCCCGACGCCCACGACGGAGCCGACGACGATCTTCGGATTTTCATAGGCGATGTAGCCGCAATCGCCGCAGGTCAGCCGCTCACGGTCTTCCCCTGGGGGCGTTCTGCGGGTGAAACGGGTCGTATCATGCGCCATGCGACAAGGGTGGCGCTGGTCGGGCCAATTCGCAAGCCGTGGCGGATCACGCCCTG
>NZ_JBHMFS010000045.1:0-8008 GCF_051433165.1 Falsiroseomonas sp. E2-1-a4
TCCCAAGGCCCGTTCGCTGCTGGATTGGTCACCGGACTGGACACTCGATCGCGCGCTGGAGGAGACGCTCGACTGGTATCGCGACTGGCTCGGCGCGCCAGTTGCGCGCCGTCGGGTGGATGAGACGACGACAGGCCTCGTGCTGCGAGCAGCAAGCCCCGTCGGGTGCGAGGGGTAGCGTCCGCGACCCGTTCCCGGAGTCACGGGAGGGCGGCAGGCGCGCCGCGATCATCCCGGGTCCCTGGGGGCGGTCACACCGCTTCGATGCGCACGGCGCAGTACTTGAATTCCGGTATCTTGCCGAAGGGATCAAGCTGCGGGTTCGTCAGCAAGTTGGCCGCGGCCTCGCGATAGGCGAAGGGCATGAAGACGAGGCCTTCCGGCAGATCCGGGTCGGCGCGCGCGAAAAGCTCCACTGCGCCGCGGCGCGTGGACAGACGCAGGCGCCCTCCCGGCGCCACGCCAAGCCGCCGCAGCACTTCCGGTGCGAGGGAGGCAGTGGGCGAGGGTTGCAGCGCATCCAGCACGCTGGCGCGCCGTGTCATGGCACCGGTGTGCCAATGCTCCAGTTCGCGCCCCGTGGTCAGCACGAAGGGAAACTCCTCATCCGGCATCTCCGCCGGGTCGAGCAGGTTTGCCGGCACCAGCCGCGCGCGGCCGGTGACGGTCGGGAAGGTCTCGCCGAAGACGATCGCCTGCCCCGGCTGGTCCGGGCCGAGGCAGGGATAGGTGACGCTGTCCTCCCGCAGCAGCCGGTCCCAGGTGATGTTGTCGAGGCTCGGCATGGCCAGCGCCATCTCCGCGAAGACCTCGCGCGGATGGGTGTAGCTCCAATCCAGCCCGAGCCGCCGGGCCAGGTCCACGATGATGGCAAGGTCCTGGCGCGCCTGGCCGGGCAGCGGCAGCGCGGCGCGGCCCATCTGCACCTGGCGGTTCGTGTTGGTCGCCGTGCCGTCCTTTTCCGGCCAGGCGGAGGCGGGCAGCACCACATCGGCCAGCGCCGCCGTCTCCGTCAGGAACAGGTCCTGCACCACGAGGTGGTCGAGCCGCACCAGCGCCGCGCGGGCATGCGCGAGGTCGGGGTCCGACATCGCCGGGTTCTCGCCCATCACGTACATCCCGGCGATCTCGCCGCGCTCCATGGCGCCCATGATCTCGACCACGGTGAGGCCGGGCGTGGGGTCGAGCCGTGCGCCCCACAGCGCCTCCAGCCGCATGCGGGCCGTGTCATCGCCGGTGGGGTGGTAGTCCGGGAAGGCCATCGGGATGAGTCCGGCATCCGAGGCGCCCTGGACGTTGTTCTGCCCGCGCAGCGGATGCAGCCCGGTGCCGGGCCGTCCGACATGGCCGCAGAGCAGCGCGAGCGCGATCAGGCAGCGCGTATTGTCGGTGCCATGGGTGGATTGGCTGATCCCCATGCCCCACAGGATCATCGCACGATCGGCGCGGGCGAAAAGGCGGGCGACGCGGCGGATCTGGGACGCCGGCACGTCGCAGATCGGCGCCATCGCCTCCGGCGTCAGCGCCGCGACGTGGTCGCGGAGCTGCCCGAAATCCTCCAGATGGGCCGCAACGTATTGCCGGTCGTGCAGCCCTTCCGTGATGATGACATGCAGCATCGCGTTCAGCAGCGGCACGTCGCGGCCCGGCGCGAAGCGCACCACCTCCGTCGCGTGGCGATCGAGGCCGGTTCCGCGCGGGTCCATGACCACCAGCTTCGCGCCGCGCGCGGCGGCTTCCTTCAGGAAAGTGGCGGCGACGGGATGGTTCTCGGTCGGACGCGCGCCGATCACCACGATCACTTCCGCCTCCAGGGCCGCGGTGAAGGGGGCGGTGACGGAACCGCTGCCGATTCCCTCGAGCAGCGCGGCGACCGAGGCCGCATGGCAGAGCCGCGTGCAATGATCCACGTTGTTGGTGCCGAAGCCCGTGCGGACCAGCTTCTGGAACAGGTAGGCTTCCTCGTTGGAGCCCTTGGCGGAGCCGAAGCCGGCCAGCGCGTTTGGCCCGCGCGTGTCGCGGATGCGGCGCAGGCCTTCCGCCGCGCGCGACATCGCCTCCTCCCAGCTTGCCTCGCGGAATTTTCCGCGGGCCTGGCCGAGATCGACGCAGTCACCGGGTTTCTTCGCGGCGTCGTCGATGCGGACCAGTGGCACCGTCAGCCGCTCGGGGTGGCGCACATAGTCGAAGCCGAAGCGCCCCTTCACGCAAAGCCGGCCCAGATTGGACGGCCCGTTGCGCCCCGTCACCTCGACGATGACATCGTCCCGCACCCTGAAATCGACCTGGCATCCGACGCCACAATACGGGCAGACGCTGGGCACCACGCGCTCCGCCGCCTGCGGACGCTGGCCGGCCTGGTCCACGACGGATTTAGGCAGGAGTGCACCGGTTGGGCAGGCCTGCACGCATTCCCCGCAGGCGACGCAGGTGCTTTCGCCCATCAGCGTCGCGGTATCGAACACCACCTGCACGTCCATCCCACGATGAGCGAGGCCGATGACATCGTTGTGCTGCACCTCGCGGCAGGCACGCTCGCAAAGCCCGCACTGGATGCAGGCGTCAAGCTGGACCAGCATGGCGGGGTGGCTCGCATCCGGGCGCGGTGCATGCGGCTCCGGTGCGAAGCGGCTCCCTGTCACGCCGACATGCCGCGACCAGCGCGCGAAGACGCCGGAGGGATCGCGCGCATTGGCGCCGGGCTGGTCCGCCAGCAGCAGCTCGAACACCATCCGGCGCGCATGCTGCGCGCGCGGTGTCGCGGTCTGCACGACCATGTCCTCGGTCGGCTTGCGGATGCAGGACGCCGCCAGCACGCGCTCCCCGCTCACCTCGACCAGGCAGGCACGGCAATTGCCGTCGGGACGGTAGCCCGGACGCTCCAGGTGACAGAGATGCGGCACCTCCACGCCGAGGCGTGTCGCCACCTGCCAGATGGTCTCGCCAGGCCCGGCCTCGACCTCGCGGCCATCCAGTGTGAAGCGCGTCGTCATGACAGTAGGTCTTCGGGGAAGTGGCGCAACAGGGTCAGCACCGGGTTCATCGCCGCCTGGCCCAGCCCGCAGATCGAGCCATCCGCCATGCCCTGCGCCAGGTCCTTCAGCAGCGCGCGGTCCCACACCGGCGCGTCCAACATATGCGCGGCCTTGGCGGTGCCGACGCGGCACGGGGTGCATTGGCCGCAGCTTTCATCCCGGAAGAAGCGCAGCAGGTTGCGCGCCGCCTCCGCCAGATCGTCCTGGTCCGACAGCACCACCACGGCGCCGGACCCCACGAAGCAGCCCTGCGCATCGAGCGTGCCGAAATCGAGCGGCAGGTCGCCCAGACGCTCCGGCAGGATTCCGCCGGAGGCGCCACCCGGCAGATAGGCCATGAAGCGATGGCCGGGTGCCATGCCGCCGGAGAATTCCTCGATCAACTCGCGCACGGTGACACCAGCGGGGGCCAGCTTCTCACCCGGGTCGCGCACGCGGCCGGAGACCGAGAAGAAGCGCAGGCCTGTTCGCCCGCGCCGCCCCTGCGCCGCATATTCGGCCGGACCTTCCGGCGTGCCCAGGATCTGCGGCAGGAACCAAAGGGTCTCGACGTTGTGGATCAGCGTCGGCTGACCGAACAGGCCCGCTTCACCCGGGAAGGGCGGCTTGTGGCGGGGGTAGCCGCGGCGGCCCTCCAGGCTTTCCAGCAGCGCCGTCTCCTCGCCGCAGATATAGGCGCCGGCGCCGCGGCGCAGATGGATCGGCACCTCGGCAAGGCCCGCACGCGCCAGTGCGGCGATTTCGCGCTCCAGGGCGTGGCGCAGATGCGGGTATTCGTCGCGCAGGTAGATCCAGCAGGCATCCGCCTGCACGGCATGTGCGGCCAGCAGCATGCCTTCCAGCACGCGATGCGGCTCGCTCTCCAGGCAATAGCGGTCCTTGAAGGTGCCGGGCTCGCCTTCGTCGGCGTTGACCACGACATGGCGCGGACCGGGATTGGCGCGCACCAGCGCCCACTTCCGGGCCGCCGGGAAGCCCGCGCCGCCAAGGCCGCGCAGACCGGCTTTCTGAATACGCGCCAGCATCACCTCGCGCGGCAGATCGCCCGCGAGCACCGCGGCCAGCACGCGGTAGCCGCCACGGGCGCGGTAGTCCGACAGCGTTGGCGGCGCCGGCATCTCTGGGGCCTGGCCCGCGACGGCGCGTGCGATGCGGTCCGGCGTCGCCGCCTCCACCAGATGGTGTCCGACGGCGCAGGCAGGCGCATGGTGGCAGGCGCCCATGCAGGGGGCCGCCACAAGCCTGACGTCCGCGATGGGTGCGTCGCGCAGCGCCTGCATCAGCCGCGCCGCGCCGGCCATGGCGCAGGGCAGGCTTTCGCAGACCCGCACCGTCACCGGCTCGGGTTCCGGCGCGGCGTCATCCACCACGTTGAAATGCGCGTAGAAGGTGGCGACCTCGAAGACCTCGACCGGCGCCAGGCGCAGCAGGGCCGCCAGCGCCAGCAGGTGACCTTCCCGCAGGTAGCCGTAGCGGTCCTGCAGCGCGTGCAGATGTTCGATCAACAGATCTCGCCGCAGTTCCAACCCCGCAATTGCGGTGACGACAGCCTCGCGCATTTCCGCCGTGAAGCTGCGGCCGCGCGGGCCGGTGCGTGGCCCACGGCGTGGTGTCGGTGGCGCCATGACCGAAGAAAAAGCGGCGGGTGGGGTCACCATGTAGTCGTGCTTCCCCCTGGGCTTGATCGGCCGTCCGGCAAATGGCCAACCCCGGCACCGCACCCAGGAAGCTTGACCATGTTCTGGCATGTCCGCCTGACCGTGCCGTCGCGAAGCGTAGGCGTGGCCGGATGGCCGGCGCAAGACCGCGTCCGGCGAACCGGTGGCCGAATGGCAGGCCGCCATCGTCCGATGACAGCGCAGCCGCAGCCAAACTGGCAGGAACCTCACTCCCGGGCAGCGTCCGCAGAACTGGCGGAAGCGCCGCGGCATAGGTCACGAGACACTCAGGCCGATCACAACACTTGAAGGTGAGGAAACCCCATTTTCATGGTCTGGCGCGCGCAAGAGATGCAGCGTTGCTCGGCCCCCTGCACTGCACTGCTCTCGGCTGCCCAAGAGGCGCTACTCGGGGGGTAGGAAAAGCTGGAGGGAGCCGCGGTCACCATGAAAACCGCTCTCAGCAGCGTTGCGCGTCTTGGGACAAGGATTCTTGCCCTGGGCTTTGTCGCAGCATTCCCCGTCCCCGCCGAAGCGCAGCTCGATCATGTGCTGCGGGACCTGATGGGCCGGCTCACCGCCCCGCAGCCCGTCCAGCCTCCCTACGCGCCGCCTCAGTACGCACCGCCCCCAACGTACCGCCCGCCACCGGAGCGTGCCTTGCAGGCCCCCCCGCCCGCTCGCGCTCCGCAGTCTTCCCAGCCGCGCCAGGCTGATGGTTCCGCCCTTGACCGGCGCGAGGTTGCGGAGGCGCAGCGCCATCTCAATGAGCTCGGCTACGATGCCGGCCCGGCCGATGGCGCGCCGGGTCCACGTACCATCGCGGCCCTGAGCGCCTTCCAGCGCGATTACGGCCAGCGTCAGACTCGCGCGCTGACTTCTTCCGTCATGGCCGAGATCCGGGAGGCATGGCAGGAGCGGTCGGGCGCGGCAGCGCCCGCGAGGCGCATCCCGCCGGTCGCCGCCGCGGATTGCAACCGGGTCAGCACCCCCGTCGAGCGCACCATCTGCGCGAACCCGGCGCTCACCGAGAAGGACAGGGAACTCGGCCAGACCTACGCCGCCGCACGGGATGGATTTCAGCCCGAGGATCGGATCCAACTGCAGCAGGATCAGCGCTCCTGGCTACGCGCTCGGGACGGCTGTGGACCAGATGCGCGCTGCCTGGAAGCGGTGATGCAGGCCCGGATCGAGGCACTGCGAAATCTCTTGCCCACGCGCAGTGAGTCTGCCGCGTCCGCGCCGCTGCGCGCCACGGAGGCGCCGCAATGGGCGGCCGTGCCCAGCATGACGAATGTGCCGATAGTCGATCTGGCTGGGCCGGCCCATGCGTTCCTGCCCTCGATCGGCGAGCTATGGAACGAGGAGCGCGCGCGGGGCAGCCAGCGCCCGGCTGGCGCTCATGTGGTTGCGCCGTCGCGCACGGCGTGGGCCCGCACGATCCGCGCCCTTGGCCTGGTCGCGGTGCCGCGCCCGCTGGAAAGCCTGGACGACCTTGAGGTTCGTTCCCTGGCCTGCCTCCTCCTCGACCCGCCGGCACGGGCCACGGTCTTCGGCCGCACCCCTGCCTACGGACCCTACCAGGACGTCTGTGGCACATGGCACGAGGGCGAGGATCCAGCGCGCGGTCCAACCCTGTCGGCCTCCGCGCGCATTGCGCTACGAGAAGGCGCGGCGGCGTTTCGGGCGCGGGAGCTGCCAAGGATCCTGGCCGAGACACCACAGCTTCCGCTGCGGATGCTCGTCCGCTGGCCTGTGAGCGCCGTATGGCGGCCGGCGGCGGTGCCAGCCAGGACACCGGCAACCAGCATACCGCCGTCTGGGCGGGACTGATTGGAAAACGGGCGGCGAGTTGCCCTGACGCGGACCGGCGACCCCCGCCCGCCTTGCCTATTGGAGGCGGTGAGCCGAACACCCTCGCCGAGTGTTTTCCGCTGCTCACCGTGATGGGCGGGCAAGTGTATCCGGGCGGCTCGCCATGGGAGGTGACGGACTCGCTCACCGACCTGCGTGTGACCGCGTGGCTGCGTACACTGGCCGCATCGGCGCCGCCCCGAACTGCACCGGTGCCCACCGTCGCGGCACCAGCCAACCGGGCGCCGCCGCACCCGCCGACGGCGGAAGCAACTGACATGGTGGGTCTCCGGCTCGACATGACGATGCAGGAAGCCGAGGCCGTGATCCGCGCCCACATGCCGGTCGCCCGTGTCTTCGAGACGGTGCCGCCCTCCCCCGGCGAGGCGGCGCAACCGGCGGGCGCCTTCCGCGGCCGCGCCTTCGTCGGCTCCGACCGCCCCGACCTCAGCTTCTCGGAGCGGGTCGCCATCTTTGACGCCCCTTCCGCCGCGGAAGGGCAGGTGGTGGCGATTCTCCGGACGCTCTTCGTCGAGCAGGGCTTGGAAAGGGCGGCGGCGGAAGGACTCACGCAGAAGTACGGCGCGCCGCATCCGGCTACCGCCCGGCGCTGTACCTCGGTCACAGGCGGGACTTCCGCTGCGAATAAGCTACCCGGCCTGCGGGATGGTCGCCCATCGCCGGGCTGCCTCGTCGGTTCGCGAGCGGTGGACCATCCCGGCCTCGAGCCGGCGCTGCCGTCGGCAGGCGCTGATCGTCATCGGCGCGCAGTATGGCCCGAAAATACTGTATGGGGGGGGCGATGCGCTGAACCCTGCTAGCGACAGGCCGAAATATGGTTTGCAGCTTGCAGCCCTTCCTCGCTGCTTCAAACTGTGCCCGCGCCCAGGCGCAAACCGAAAGCGCAAGATGACTCTTCCTCCGGCCACGCTCTCTCCATGAGACGACTCAGCGCGCTCTGGCTTGGACATCTGCCGCTTGAGGTTGCCTTCTGGAAATGGGCCGTGTTCGGCGGCCTGGCAGTCAACATTTCAACAAGCGTGCTGTTTCTCGTCCTCGTCATGCAAAGCCAGCCGCTTGCGGCGGTCGTCGCTGGCTACGCGCTTTCGGTGCCCTACAATATCCTTGTCACAGTCGCCGTCTGGCGTTCTGCCGATCGGTTTTCCGGCCCGCGCCACTGGGCCGTTCTCGCGCGCTTGGTGACGACGCTCAGCATGACGATCCTCAGCGTCACCTGATGTTGGCCAAGACATTCCCCCTGCCAGCACGGCTGCAGATGAACGCAGTGGCCATCGCTCGGCCAGAGCCGCGCCACTTTGGCTGCGAGGGGGCGCCTTCAGTCCTCGCGCCGCCTCAAGATCCGCATACATGCGCTCTGGAAGGAATGCGCTGCGGCTTTGGTCTCACGGCATCGAGAAAGGCGCATTCTAGGCGTTATGTGTCCTTGGCCAAATCCGCCAC
>NZ_JBHMFS010000046.1:0-7626 GCF_051433165.1 Falsiroseomonas sp. E2-1-a4
AAAATCCTCCGTTCCTCAACTCCGCTCATCTGTCCCAAGGGTGCTGATGCCGGACACAGCACACCGTTCGGCGGACCCCATTGCACAGCCAGCAGCACCGTGCCGGATGCCTCGCGCAAGGCGGCCAGCCGCTCCGCCAATTCCGACGGGGTGACGACGTGTCCGGCCTCCGCCAGCAGCGTCGCGACGCCGGGGGCATCGGCGGCTGTGGCGGCGCGAATATCGAGGCCGTAGCGTGACGTCACCAGTATGGTCCGTGCTGTGGCAAGCTGCTTATCACGAGACTGGCTACAGCTTCAGCCGCTGCGCGCAAGTACGCGGGCGACGGTGGTGTGGGTCCAGGCGCCTTGGCCGCGGGGGGTCGGCACGCCCCTCTCGTTCAATGCCCGGGCCAGCGCTGCCTGGCCAAGCACCCCCTCGTCGCGGAGCCGCTCCACCTCCAGGTGCAGCCTGTGCGCCGCCTGCTCGGCCGTCTGACGGCGCGCCAGGGCCGCCGCACTGCTGTCGGGGCCTGCTGCGGGCCGGTAGCCACGGTCGCCGCCTAGCACCGACCCACGCGCCTTCGCGGCCGCCAGCGCGACCCTGGTGCGCTCACTGATCAGCTCCCGCTCCTTCTGCGCCATCGCGGCGTAGATCCGCAGCATCAGTTCGTCCGCACCGGGCATGTCAGCCGCGCGGATGGCCGTGCCATCCTCCAGCAGCTGCGACAACGTGTGGGCGCGCCGGGTGATGCGGTCCAGCCGCGCCGCCACCAGCACCGCCCCCAGCTGGCGGCACCGTGCCAGCGCCGCCTGGAAGCCTGGCCGGCGGTCGTCCTTGCCGCTGGCAATGTCAGAGAACTCCGCCACCAGCGCCCAACCCTGCGCCGCCACGAAGGCCCGCACGCTGGCCTGCTGCGCCTCCAGGCCCAGCCCGCTCTGCCCCTGCTCGGCCGTCGAGACCCGGTAGAGGCCGACCGCCAGGCGCGAAGTCCGTATCTGCGTTGTCCGCATCAGGCAGGCACCGCGGCGATCTGGTAGACGCTGTAGCTGCCGCGCGCGCCGGTCCTGTTCGAACCAACCTGCTTCACCCGCTCCAGCACGGTCACCTCGATGCCGTGGCGGGTCCGAAGGCCGGCAAAGAAGCCGCGGACCGTGTGCGGCGCCCAGCCGGTCGCCTCCACCACCTGGGCCACCGTCGCGCCCTCCGCTCGGCGTAGCAGCTCCAGCACCGCCGCCTGCTTGGTGCCCTGGCGCGGCTTGCGTTGAGCGCCGGCTTCCCGGGGCGAGCGGGATGGCCGACCCGCGAGGGTAGAGCGGAGCAGTTCCAAGGGTGCATCCATTGGCTGCAAGGCGTCCCAGGCCGAAAGCACCGCCGCGGCGGCTGCGCGCAGGGTGGTGCGCTTCAGGCTGGTGTCCTGGGTCGAACATGCCGCCTCGGCCCCCCGGGGCGGGCCGTCGGCGCTGCCGCAGGCCTGGGCGCCTACCTGTGCCACGTCGGGCGCCGCGGGCGCCACGGCGGCCATCTGATCCGCCTGTACGGGCTCCAGGCCAATGGCGGTCAGGCCAACATCGGTGATGCAGAGCGCAATCCAGGCACCGTGCTCATCCTGGCGCCAGCCGCGCCCCGCATGCTCCGGCAGCGCCGTCTGCTCCGCCAGCAGCCCCGCCTTGAGCATGCTGCGGAAGACGGCGTTGCGTGCGGCGGCGGGAATCTTCGGCAGCGGGGCAAGTCCCGCCTCATGCTGCGCAGCCTCGCGCAGGATCTGGGACTGGGTGTCGGACAGCGTCATGGGTGGTGGTCTCCGGCAGCGGGGCGCCGAGGATCGGGCCCTACCACCACGCGCCCCGTTGGGAGGAACCCGGCCGGGGCGTGAGCAACGCTTCGCTCTGGAGCCGATCGAAGCCAAGCGCCTTCTGCAAAACGTGCTGCCGCCTCCCAGACTGCCACCGTGGCTGCACGCTAGGTACAGAGGCTACCGACCCCTGCCCCCCCCCGGGGGGGCCTCTGAATTCCTACCCCCGCCCCCTGGGTTGCCCCTGCAAATTGCCCCCGGGGTGCCAGGATCCGCAGTCGAGGGCCCGCCACCTGGTACGCCATACCCGCAACAACGACGCTATCGGCGCGCGGCACTGTTGCTTTTGGACGCCAAGTCGGCGTCTACCCATCACGGCATCGCCCGCTGCACGGCGCGGATCGTTGCGCTGAAAAAACACCTCGCTACTGGCCGAGGCGCAGGCCGTCACCCGGGCTGAGCTCGCGCAAGCCGCAGCAGCGGAGGCAGCCGCACCCCGATCCACCACGCTGGCCTCCACCCCAGCGGGCCCTCCGATCGGCGTCTTGGCCAGCGCCAAGTAGACTTGCAGCTTCGATTCCGCGCCGCGTTTAGCGCCACGGCGAGGCGGATGCTGACGGTGGTACTGCGGAACCAGCAAGCGGCCAGCGATTACGCGAAAGTCTGGTGAATGATGATGCGAGTCTGCGTTGGGGCAAACGCCGAGATAGATGCCCCGCCAGCTTCAAATGTCGAAGGAAGCCAAGATGGGGCACGGCCCGGCACTTCCCTCGGCGCACTCCCTCGCCAGTCGTCGCAGGGCGTCCCGGGCGCGCTGGAGGTCGGCGATCTTGCTGTCCAGCGCCTCGATGCGGGCTTTCGCAAGCTCGCGGGCACGGCTGCGGTCATCGCCGGCATCCAGGTCCAGAAGCTCACCGATTCCCTCCAGCGTGAAGCCCGCCGCCTGCGCCTGCCTGATGAACCGTAGGCGGCGCAGATCCGCTTCGTCGTAGTGCCGGATCCCGCCTCCTCGCACGGGTGTCCGGAGCAGGTTCTTGCGCTGGTAGAAACGGATTGTCTCGACGCCCACGCTGCCGACGGTGGCAAGCTCACCGATCGTCATGGATCCAACCATTTCGGGCATGCCGCGGGGAAGCATTTTCGCCTCTTGACTCCGTACCATGGTACGGAATCTATATTCAGGCCGACCGAATTTCAAGGAGACCAAACATGTCGGCTACAACCCTCCCTTCCGCCGCATCGAGCCGCTCTAAAATGCCGAAGAAGGCGGCCATCCACCGCATGGTGATGCCAGGGCACACCTGTCCCTATGGCCTCAAAGTCAGGGATCTGCTCGAGCGATCCGGCTACGAGGTGGAGGACCACCACCTCACCACGCGCGAACAGACCGACGCTTTCAAGGAACAGCATGACGTGGCGACGACGCCCCAGGTATTTATCGGGGCCGAGCGCGTCGGCGGCTACGACGACCTGCGCAGGTTCCTTGGGAAGTCTGTCGCGGATCCGAAGGCGACCAGCTACCGGCCGGTCGTCGCGCTGTTCGCAATGACCGCGCTGATGGCGATGGCGGCGAGCCATGCCGTGACGGGCAACCCCTTCACCATGCGCGCGGCGGAGTGGTTCATCGGCTTCTCTATGGTCGTGCTGGCGCTGCTGAAGCTCCAGAACATCGAGAGCTTCTCCACGATGTTTCTGAACTACGACCTGCTTGCCAAGCGGTGGGTGCCCTACTCCTACATCTACCCCTTCGCGGAGGGCCTCGCAGGTGTGCTGATGGTTGCGGGGGCACTCACCTGGCTTTCGGTACCGGTCGCACTCTTCATCGGCACCATTGGCGCGGCCTCGGTGTTCAAGGCCGTCTACATCGACCGGCGCGAGCTCAAATGCGCCTGCGTCGGCGGGTCGAGCAACGTCCCCCTCGGCTTCATCTCGCTGACCGAAAACCTGATGATGATCGCCATGGCGGTGTGGATGGCGCTTGCCGCCTTCGGATTGGTGACCGGCGCGGGCCACGCGATGTAAGGCGCCGCTCCGACTACCCGGCGACGGCCAATCGCTGCGGCAACGCGGTGATCAACCGGCATCGCGCGCCGGCGTCGCGGTTCCAACGCTTTCTCGCCGGTGTGCCGAACACCCGCGCGGCGGCGTTCCGGCAGTCGGCGACCGAGGTTGGCGTGGAGACGCTGATCACCATTGCCATCTCCACCACCACCGCGACCTTCATGGCGGATTTCTGCTTCAACGGGCAGACGGACGTCACGCCGACCGATCGCGCGGTGACCCTGGCGGCGAACCGTGGGCTCGGCTGGATGCTCGATACCTCCCAGGAGAAGGAATTTGCACTGGCTGGCGAGCGGCGCGTCAAGCGGGCGGTTGTTCGTGCGGGTGTTCGATGGGGCGGGGAATGTGTGGGAGGACATCGCTGGTGATGTGCTCGCGTCTATCACCACCATGCAGTGGAACGGACCGGCCAAGGGATGGAATGCCGGCGCGCCGATGGATGATGCCAACTTCAATCGGCGGCAGACCATCCGCGTCAGCACGGCGGTGGCCTATGCGCAGGTCGGGGTGATCGGCTTCGATGGGCCGATCGACCTGCAATCGCTCCGGCTCTACGGGCTGCCGGAAGCCGCGCCGGCGGTGCTGAATGGCACGCCGCTGCTGACAGGGGCGCTGTTCGGCTCAGGCCGGCGGGAGTTTGCCGCCGAGGTGTCCTGGGACCTGCCGAGCCTCGCGCCGGGGGCGACCTCACTGCTCGACGTTACCGTGAACGGAGCACGGGCGGGCGATCTGGCATCGGCGTCGCTGGTGTCGTCGACGCGGTTCATCGAACTCGATGAGGCAGTGTGGTCGAACAACACGGTGCGGGTGATGGCGCGGAACATCTCTGCGGCCAATTTCGACCTGGCGGCGGCGACGCTGTCGGTGGAGGTGACGAAGCGGCGGGTGCCGTGACGGGCTGCGATGGTCCGGGGAATGCAAGTCTCCGGACGACCCATTCACCCACAGCGATGGTGAGCAGCCACATGCCGACAACCACGATGTCAGTGGTCAACCCCGTCGGCGGTTCTCCACTGATCAGGTAGACGGGGAACATGACCGGCGCGACGGTTCCCGATCCCATGCCGATGGCATATGCGCGGATCATCCAAGCGCGGTGTCGAGGCATGGCGTGCGCCCGCGCCGCCGCCACGCCCAGCACGAGCACTGCGATCAGCGCCAGGCCAAAGACCCCGCGTGCGGCATCCAGAAGCCCGGTTGCGATGCTCTCGACCTGCAGCAGCAGCGCCAGCCCCGACAGCGCCAACCCCACTCCCGCAAGCACAAAGACCCGCCCGGTCAGGCGGTGCAGAGTGCCGAACCGGCGACGAAGGGCGCGCACAAACTGCAGCGGGCCGAGTACGCCGAACAGCACGCCCGCGAGCGCGTGAAGGAAGAAAGCGACGGGGACGGAGGCCAGCCGCAGGCTGTCCCCAAGCAATGCACCAAGCGGGATCTGCACCACGCGGACAGCGGCCATCATCACCGGGATGAAGGTGAAGAAGGCCAGGGCCAGGACAAGCGGAACCGGTCGGGCGAAGGCGCGGATCATGGCACCTTCGCGCTTCTGGGATGACAGTTCAGCACCGCCCCGCTGCCCGCGACAACGCATTGCAAGCGCCGCCGTCGCTTCGACCACGTTGGCCTGTGGCGGCGGGCCCCTCATTGCCGCTCCCGCGCTGGCCAACAGCCATGGCGGTGCAGATGGCATCGGAATGCGGTGTCTGCCCGAAGGTCACGGCATTTTGGAGGCCGGTGGCCCCGTACAGGTAGCAGCGGTAAGCCGCCCCGTCCCGCGTGGTGACAATGTAGTTGATGCGGCCCCCGGTCTCCTCGCCGCGGTCGGAGATGGCGAATTGGCCGACGGTTCGACCGATGGCCTGAGCGGTGCGTTGCTCCAGGCCGTCCTGGCTGATGGTGGCCCCACATCCGGCCAGGAGGACAAGCCCGGCCGCGAGGGCGGCGAAGGGTCGAATGTGCATGACTGGCTCATCTCCGGCGTTGTGACGCTGGTCACCTACTCATACAGCAATGCGCGTGGAACTAGCGAAATCCGGTCATTACGCATACAAGGATGCATGGATTGGAATGTCACGCAGCTCGACTGGAACCGCATCCGCGCCTTCCTCGCCACCGCTGAGGCGGGGTCACTCTCCGCCGCGGCGCGGGCGCTCGGCCTTACTCAGCCGACACTCGGCCGCCAGATCGCAGCGCTGGAGCGTGAGCTTGGTGTCGCCCTGTTCGAGCGGGCCGGTCGTGGCCTCGTGCTCACACCCACCGCCGGGGCGTTGCTGGAGCACGTGCGCACGATGGGGGAGGCCGCCGGCCGCTTGGCTCTGGCCGCCACCGGCCAGTCGCAGCGGATCGAAGGCCCGATTCGGATTACCGCCACCGAAGCCTGTGCGGCGCACGTCCTGCCACCCATCATTGCTCGGCTGCGCGCGGCATACCCGGGCATCACGGTGGAAATGCGCGCGACCAATCGCACGGTCGATCTGCTGCGGCGCGAGGCCGACATCGCGATCCGCAACTTCGACCCGCGTGAGCCGGAATTGATCGCCCGCAAGGTGGGGGAGGACCGGGGTCGCCCCTACGCAACCCCGGGCTATCTCAGCAAGCTGGGCCGTCCCCGGGCCTGGGATGATCTGACGCAGGCCGAGTTCGTGGGCTTTGGCGAAACCTCTGACTTCATGGAGGGCATGCGCGCCTTTGGTCTGCATGCGATGGTGCGCCAAGTGCCGGTGCATGTGGACAGCTACCTGGTGCACTGGGAACTGGTGAAGGAGGGCGTGGGCATCGGCTTCAACACAGATGCTGTGGGCGATGCGGAGCCACGGGTATGCCGTGTGCTGCCCGAGGCGGCGCCCATCGTCTTCCCTATCTGGCTCGTCACACATCGGGAACTGCACACCAGCCGACGCGTGCGGGTGGTCTTTGACCTGCTTAGCGATGCGCTGTCGTTGCAGCGCTGACTTGATGCGGCGCAGAGGGATGGTCATCAGGAAGCCGGCGGCCGAAAAGCGCCGCGCGCAGAGCCGGCTGAACGCTTCAGCATTCTCATAGCCGGCGCTTAAGGCGATGCTCATTTCTGGGGTATAGCCGCCGAACAAGAGTGTCGGCAGGCCATCATCCGGACTGGGGCACATCAAACCGCCCATGTGCCCTAGCAGCCCCCGCGCTTCGAGCATAGGCCTGTTCGATGGGCCGATCGACCTGCAGCTGCTCTACGAGCCGCCGGAGGCTGCACCTGCGGTGCTGAACGGCACGCCGCTGCTGACGGGGGCGCAGTTTGGCTCAGGGCGACGGGAGTTTGCGGCGGAGGTGTCCTGGGATCTTCCGAACTTGGCGCCGGCAGCGACGGCGCTGATCGACGGCACGGTGAACGGTGCACGGGCGGGAGACCTGGCATCGGCGTCGCTAGTGTCGTCGACGCGCTTCATCGAGCTCGACGCCGCAGTGTGGTCGAACAACACTGTGCGGGTTATGGCGCGCAACATCTCTGCGGCGACGTTCGATCTGGCGGCGGCGACGCTGTCGGTGGGGGTCGTGAAGCGGCGGGTGCCGTGAGTGATATCAGAACACGCGATCGGTGATGATCAGCGGCGTATCGACCGGCACCAGACCCTGTTCACGTGCCAACTCGCGAGCAAAGAACAGCATCATCTTGCGGCCGTCTTCATCGACATGCCCCCAAATTCGGAGCAGCTCTTCGCGCTGATCAGGCCCAGGCTTGCGGCCAGGGACGCGCTCTTTCTGCGTAGTACCTTCTGCGGCGGCCATTGATATGTTTCCTCTGACGCGAAGCGCGCATC
>NZ_JBHMFS010000047.1:0-7300 GCF_051433165.1 Falsiroseomonas sp. E2-1-a4
CACCGGCTGCGCCGCGCCGAAAGCACCAGCGCCCGGCCAGATCACGCGTGCTGAAACAATTGGTCTTACATCCCCTGGTTGTTATTCGTTACCATGCTAGCCTTCTCGTTGCAGGATGTGCGGCGTGGTCCCGCTTTCACCCCGCCGCACCGGAGTCGTCCCGATGGATTGCCTGACCCACGCCAGCGATTCCACCCTGCCGCTCCGGGCCGTGCATCCGGGCGGGCTGGACGCGCTGCGGGCGAGCCTGCCGCCGGCCAGCGCCGCCTGGCTGCGCGCCAGCGGCTTCGCCGCCAAGGCACAGGACTGGCGGTTGCTGCCGGGCGAGGCGGGGCTGGCCGGTGCGGTGCTCGGGCTGGGCGAAGATGCGGCAGCCGCCGCCAGCCCCTGGGCCTTCGGCGCGCTGCCCTTCGCCCTGCCTGAAGGCACCGACTGGCGCATCGAAGGGGCGCCGGATGCGGCGGCCGCGACGCTCGGCTGGTGCCTGGGCGCCTACCGCTTCGCCGGGCTGAAGACAAAGCCGCAGCGCCGCGCCGCGCGGCTGGTGCCGGCCCCGGGGACGGAGGCCGCGCAGCAGCAGGCGGCCGCGATCTGGACCGGGCGGGACCTGGTGAACCAGCCGGCCAACCACCTCGGCCCCGAACAATTGGCCGAGGCAGTGCGCCGCCTGGCCGCGGCGCATGGCGCGGGCTTCGAGGATGTGTCCGGCCCGGCGCTGGAACAGGGTTTCCCGGCCATTGCCGCCGTCGGCCAGGGCAGCCCCCGCGCGCCGCATGTCGCAATCCTGCGCTGGGAAGGCTCGGCGGACGGGCCGCTGGTGGCGCTTTGCGGCAAGGGAGTGTGCTTCGACACCGGTGGGCTGGATCTGAAGCCGGCCGCCGGCATGCTGCGCATGAAAAAAGACATGGGCGGCGCGGCGGCGATGATCGCGCTAGCGGACATGCTGATGCGCGCCCGCACGCCGATTCGCCTGCTGCTGCTGGTCGGCGCGGTGGAGAACAGCGTCTCCGGCACCGCCTTCCGGCCGATGGACGTGATCCGCACCCGCAAGGGGCTGACCGTGGAAATCGGCAACACGGATGCGGAAGGCCGCCTGGTGCTGGCGGATCTGCTGGCCTTCGCGGGGGAACAGAAGCCGGACCTGCTGCTGGACGCGGCGACGCTGACCGGCGCGGCACGCGTGGCGCTGGGGCCGGATCTGCCGGCCCTGTTTTCCAATGATGCAGAGCTCGCACATAGTATTCTTGCTGCCGGTACAGCAGTCGATGATGAAGTCTGGCAATTGCCGCTCATAAAAAATTACGTTTCTTGGCTGGACAGTCCGGTTGCTGATATCAACAACGTCAGTTCCAAGCCCATGGCGGGATCCGTGGTTGCCGCGTTGTTTCTGCAACATTTTATACCAAGCGGAAGCCGTTGGGCACATCTGGATGTCTACGCATGGAACGACCAGACACGGCCCGGACGGCCCGAGGGGGGCGAGGTCCAGTCGGCTCGTGCCCTGTTACGCGCCGTCACCAATTTGGTTTCACTTCATCAGCCCCCAGGACGGTAACGAATTTGAGATGAAACGGGAACTTTCTGGCTCGCGGCGCTCTCAGACGAGGACGTCGGAACAAGACCTTTCGCAAAGCGGGCCGAAAGGGAGGCGCGGCGCGAGCCGCGCCGGCGCCACGGTGAAACCGACACAGGCCAGCCGCAAGCGTGACGCAGAAGGAATGGACAATATGGCCAATCAAGCGAATTCAGATCAGCTCGTCGGCATTCTCCGCGACACCGTAGTGGCACTCGTGCGCCGCGACGGACCGGACCTGTCGGCCCGACAGCTCGGCGTCTTCCTGACCGTCTATCTGACGGATGGGCCGCATACGGTACGCGGGCTGGCGGCGGAGCTGAATGTCTCCAAGCCCGCCATCACCCGCGCCCTGGACCGGCTGGGTGAGCTGGACCTGGCCCGCCGCAAGGTGGACCCGATGGACCGCCGCAGCGTGCTGGTCCAGCGCACCCTGAAGGGCGCCGCCTTCCTGCGCGACATGCGCAGCATCATGACCGTGGCCGAACAGACGGCGCAGGACACGGTGGTACCCGAGGAAGCCCGCAAGGCGGGCTGACCCGGTGCCGGCTCAGTAGCCGGCGGTGAAGTCGACCAGGTTCAGCAGCGACTGGCCGGCGCGGGCACGGTGGAGATTCTCCACCACCTGCGGCGCGGCACTTTCCGGGATGGTGATGCTGGCGGCATGCGGCGTCATCACCACGCGGGGATGCGCCCAATAGGGGTGCGCCTCTGGCAGCGGTTCCGGGCTGAACACATCGAGCGCCGCGGCGGCCACCTGCCCGCTGTCCAACGCCGCCAGCAGGTCCGCATCAACCACATGCCCGCCCCGGGCACCGTTGATGAGGAAGGCGCCGCGCGGCAACAGGCCGAGCAGCCGGGCATCGATGATCCCGCGCGTCTCCGGCGTCAGCGGCAGCAGGCAGACCAGCATGCGGGACCGCGCGGCCATGGCCGCCAGGCCCTCCGCACCATGGAAGGTCTCCACCCCCGCCATCTGCTTCGGCCGGCGCGACCAGCCGAGCACGGGAAAACCCAGGCGGCGCAGCAGCCCGGCCGCATGGGTGCCAAGCTCGCCCAGGCCGAGGAAGCCGATGCCGGTTTCCGCCGTCACCGGCGCCGGCAGTTCCTCCCAGATGCGGGAATGCTGCTGGCTGCGGTAGTCCAGATCCTGGCGGTGGAAGCGCAGCACGTTCAGCAGCACCCATTCGCCCATCTGCGTGGTCAGCATCCGGTCCACCAGCCGCGCCACCGGAATGCCGGGCGGCGGGCCGGGCGGCCGCAGCAGATGGTCCACGCCGGCCCCCATGGAGACGATGAGGCGGAGGTTCGGGTAGCGCCGCAGCTCCGCCATGTCATGCGCGGTCCAGACC
Organism: Falsiroseomonas sp. E2-1-a4; assembly: GCF_051433165.1. Lineage (NCBI taxonomy): Bacteria > Pseudomonadati > Pseudomonadota > Alphaproteobacteria > Acetobacterales > Roseomonadaceae > Falsiroseomonas > Falsiroseomonas sp. E2-1-a4. The sequence continues at coordinate 2,926 of NZ_JBHMFS010000047.1, forward strand.
ACCGCGGCCTCGATCGCGGCCGGGTCGCCAGCATCAGGGAACAGGCGGATTTCCAGCGTGGGGTCCACCGCCAGCAGGGCGGCGCGCCACATCTCCATCGTCGCCGGCTTGGTCGAGAGCAGTACGGCCATCAGGCGTCATTCCCCTTGGTTTCGGGCCCCTTGGTTTCGCGATAGACAAGCCGGGCGAAGGCGCGCCAATCATCACGGCGCGCGGCAGCGAACTTCCGACCATCCGGCAATTCGGCATGCAGCGTCAGCACGCCCTTGGCCCAGAGCCCGTCGAAATGGTCCTCGGATTGCAGCGCCCAGAAGCTGGCGCGCTCGAAGACGCCATCGCGGATCTTTGGCTGCACCTTGGCCAGCCACCACCAGCAACCCGCCGCCAGGATCGCCGCGCCCAGATAGAAATGGATCAGCGCCGTGGCGGCGAAGGAGAACACCAGGATGCCGGCCGCAGGCCAGATGTTCTCGCCATGCCGGTAAACGGGGCTGCCGGGGGAGTTCATCTTGCGGATATGCACGCCGAGCTTCACCTGCTGCGCATCCAGCAGGCTCCGCAGCCGTTCCAGCGGCGGCAGCACCGCATCCTCCGCCTCGCTCATGTCCGAACCGTACCCTCGCTGCCGGCGGTGGTCAGGTCGAAGGCCGCCGCCATCAGGGCGCGGGTGTAGGGTTGTTGCGGCGTCTCGACAACCGCCTGCGCCTCCCCTTCCTCCACCACCCGGCCGTCCTTCAGGACGATGATGCGGTGCGCCAGGGCGCGCACCACGCGCAGGTCGTGGGAGATGAACAGGTAAGCCAGGCGATGCCGGGTCTGCAGGTCGCGCAGCAGATCGACCACCTGCGCCTGTACCGAGACATCCAGCGCGCTGGTCGGCTCATCCAGCACCACCAGCCGCGGCTTCAGCACCAAGGCGCGGGCGATGGCGATGCGCTGGCGCTGGCCGCCGCTGAATTCATGCGGGTAGCGGGCGAGCATGGTGGCATCCAGCCCCACCTCCTCCAGCGCCGCCGCGACGCGTTTCTCCGATTCGGCGGTGGAGAGGTTTTCATGCACGCGCAGGCCCTCGCCGACGATCTCCGCCACCGTCATGCGCGGGGACAGGCTGCCATAGGGGTCCTGAAAGACAATCTGCATGCGCCGGCGCAGCGGCCGCAGGGCGGCGCGGGACAGGGAATGGATCGGCGCGCCCTCGAAGCTGATCGGGCCCTCGCTGGTCTCCAGCCGCAGCAGCGCCAGGCCGAGGGTGGTCTTGCCGCTGCCGGATTCGCCGACGAGGCCGACCGTCTCGCCTTCGCGGATCGCGACGGTCACGCCATCCACCGCCTTCACCAGTCCCACGGTGCGGCGCAGGATGCCGCGCTTGATGGGGAAGTGAACCTTTATCTGACTGCCGTGGAGAAGTTCCTGGGCGTCCGGTGCCACGGGCTGGGGGCGGCCGCGTGGTTCGGTCGCCAGCAGCATCCTAGTGTAGTCGTGCTGCGGATTACCAAAAACCTCCGCCACCGTGCCGGCCTCCACCGCCTGGCCGTGGCGCATCACGACCACGCGGTCGGCATGGCGGCGGACGATGGCGAGGTCATGGGTGATCAGCAGCACCGCCATGTTCAGGCGCCGCTTGAGGTCGGCCAGCAATTCCAGGATCTGCGCCTGGATGGTGACGTCCAGCGCCGTGGTGGGTTCATCCGCGATCAGCAGCGCCGGGTCATTGGCCAGCGCCACCGCGATCATCACACGCTGCCGCTGGCCGCCGGAAAGCTGGTGCGGATAGGCGTTCAGCCGCGCCTCCGCCTGCGGGAAGCCAGCGCGGGTCAGCAATTCCACGACGCGCAGGCGCAGCGCCTCACCGTTCAGGCTGCGATGCAGCGTCACCGCCTCCGACACCTGGCGGCCCACCGAGTGCAGCGGGTTCAGGGACGTCATCGGTTCCTGGAACACCATGCCGGCGATGCCGCCGCGCAGCCGGCGGAGATCCTCGCCCTGCGCCGTCAGCACATCCGTGCCGTCCAGCGTGATGCGGCCCTGCGGATTGTGCCCGGCACCCGCCAGCAGCCGCAGGCAGGACAGAGCGATGACGGATTTGCCGCTGCCACTTTCGCCGACCAGCGCCACCGTCTCCCCCCGCTGCACGGTGAAGGAGACACCGTGGACCACGGTCTTCGCCCCGAAGGCGACGGACAGGTCCTGCACATCCAGCAAGGGCTGTGTCACTTCCCGCCCCCCGGCAGTTTGCGCGGATCGAAGGCATCGCGCACCGCCTCACCCACGAAGATCAGCAAGGTCAGCATGCCGCCGAGCACGAAGAAGCCGGTCATCGCCAGCCAGGGCGCCTGCAGATTGTTCTTCCCCTGGTTCACCAGCTCCCCGAGCGAGGGTGAACCAGGCGGCAGGCCAAACCCGAGAAAGTCCAGGCTCGCCAGCACCGTCACCGACCCCGAGAGAATGAACGGCAGAAAGGTCAGCGTCGCGACCATCGCGTTCGGCAGGATGTGCCGCATCATCAGCGCCGTATCCGAAACCCCGAGCGCCCGCGCCGCCCGCACATAATCCAGGTTGCGCCCACGCAGGAATTCCGCGCGCACCACGCCAGTCAGCGACATCCAGGAGAACAGCAGAAGGAAAACCAGCAGGGTGATGAAGGTCGGCTCGATGACGCTGGCCAGGATGATCAGCAGATAAAGCTGCGGCATGCCGGACCAGATCTCGATGAATCGCTGGAAGCCGAGATCGACCCAGCCACCGTAATACCCCTGCACCGCCCCCGCGGCGATGCCGACCAGCGAACTGACGATGGTCAGCGAAAAGCCGAACAGCACGGACAGACGGAACCCGTAGATCACCCGCGCCAATACGTCCCGGCTCTGGTCATCCGTACCCAGCCAGTTCTGCGCGGAAGGCGGCGCCGGGGAAGGCTGACCCACATCGCGCACCACGGAATTGTGGCGGTAGGGCACCAGCGGCCAGATCGCCCAGCCACCACGCTCCGCGAATTCCGCGCGCAGCGACGGCTCGTGCCAATCCATGGTGATGGGCAGGCCATCCGGCAGCACATCGCTTTCCGCGTAGCCGCCTACCACCGCCGGAAACAGCCAGCGATCATCGATCCGTGCCACCAGCGGCTTGTCGTTCGCCAGCAGCTCCGCGAACAGCGTCAGCACGAACAGCACGAGGAAGATCCACATGGACCAGTAGCCGCGCCGGTTCGCCTTGAAATTCGCAATGCGCCGCAGCGTAATCGGCGTCATCGGCGCGCCTCGAAGTCGATGCGCGGATCGACCACCGTGTACATCACATCGCCAATGATCTGCAGGATCAGCCCCATCAGCGTGAAGATGTACAGCGTGCCGAACATGATCGGATAATCGCGCCGGATCGCCGCCTCGAACCCCAGCAGCCCCAACCCATCCAGGCTGAACACGATTTCCACCAGCAGCGCGCCCGTGAACAGGATGCCGATGAAGGCGGCCGGAAAACCCGCGATGATCAGCAGCATCGCATTGCGGAACACATGCCCATACAGGATGCGCGTTTCTGAATTGCCCTTGGCCCGGGCAGTGACGACATACTGCTTGCCGATCTCATCGAGGAACGCATTCTTGGTCAGCATCGTCAGCCCGGCAAACCCGCCGATCACCAGCGCCAGCGTCGGCAAGGCCATGTGCCAGGCATAATCCAGCGCCCGCTGCCAGAACGGCCACATCTCGCTGCCCGAACTCGCCAGGCCCCGCAACGGAAACCATTGCAGAAACGACCCGCCGGCGAAAAACACCACCAGCAGGATCGCGAACAGAAACCCCGGAATCGCATACCCCACCAGCACCACGCCACTGGTCCAGATATCGAACCGCGTGCCGTCCTTCACCGCCTTGCGAATGCCGAGCGGGATCGACACCAGATAGATGATCAGCGTCGACCACAGGCCAAGCGAGATCGAGACCGGCATCTTTTCGACGATCAGATCCACCACCGGCCGATCCTGAAACAGGCTGCGGCCGAAATCGAAGGTGAGATAGCCCCACATCATCTCGCCAAACCGCACATGCGCCGGCTTGTCGAAACCAAAGATCCGTTCGATCTCCGCGACGATCGCCGGGTCCAACCCCCGCGCCCCGCGATAAGTGCCAACCGGCCCCTCACCCCCGCCACCACCCATGCCAGCGCCACCCGGCGCCCGTGTCTCCCCCGGCCCCTCCCCGGTCAAACGGCCGAGCGTCTGCCCCTCACCGCGCAACTCGGCGAGCATCTGCTCCACCGGCCCACCCGGCGCGAACTGCACGACCGCGAAATTGATGAGGATGATGCCAAGCAGGGTCGGCACCACGAGCAGAAGCCTGCGGAAGATGTAGGCGGCCATGGGGTTGCGCTATGCGGC
>NZ_JBHMFS010000048.1:0-6922 GCF_051433165.1 Falsiroseomonas sp. E2-1-a4
TGCCGAACTGTGCTGGCCCGTCTCGTGCCGGCCGGCCTATGCTCAAGACAGCATCAGGAGAGGGAGCATCATGCGACACATCCGCCGCGCACTGGGCGCAGCCATTCGAAAGGCGGTCCCGATGTTGCTCATCGCGCTTGGCACAGGCATGGCCGCGCCGCCGGCCTTGGCCGCCGATCAACAGGTCGCGGCGGGGGAGGCGGCCTATGCGACCGATTGCGCTTCCTGCCACCGCACTCCGGCGCGCGTTTTGCGGCGCTACCTGGACATGCCGCCGCAGGAGCGCGCTGCGGCACTCGACCGCTTCCTGCCGGACCACTTTGCGCCCGACGCCGAGCGGCGGGCCGCCATCATCGCCTGGCTGATAACCTACCGCCCACGCTGAGCAGCGGGTCACAGCCCCCGCAGCGCGAAGGCCAGGACGCCGAGCGCCACCAGCCCCAGCAGCGCGCGGATGCGCCAGCGGAGGCGCCGCTCGGCCAGGGGCAGGGGCTTACGCATAGTCGAACAACTCATAGACGACGTGCTCGGGTGGCACGCCCAGCGCCTCAAGGTAGCGCATGACGGCCATGGTCATTGGCTCCGGGCCACAGATCATCACCGTCACCTCCGCCACTGGGACAACGCGCAGCAGTTCGGCCAGCACCCCCCGGTCGGGCCGGCCCTGCGCGCCACCCTCGGGCGCGGCTTCCTCGGCGAGGAAGCGGTAGCGCCAGCCGCGCCGCTCCGCGATCGCCACCATCTCCGCGCGGCAGATCAGGCGATCGGGCGTGCGCGCGGCGTACAGTAGTGCCACTGACCGAGGGTCATCCGTGGCGTCCAAGGCGCGAACCACCGACAGAATGGGTGCGATGCCCGCCCCGCCAGCGACCAACAGGAGCGGCCCGGGGCCAGCCCGATCCAGCGTGAAGACCCCATGCGGCCCGTCGATCCGCACTGGCAGGCCCGCGGGCAGGGCGCCGAGTGTCCGCGTACGGTCGCCGGCCTCGCGGATCACGAAGTGCAGGTCGCGCGCGCCTGGCGCCGAGGCGACCGAAAAGGGATTGTCATCCCAGGGGGCCGCGCGGCCGAAGGCAAGCCAGAAGAACTGGCCGGCGGCGAATTCGGGTGGAGTGGGGCCGGTTACCGTGACGTTCCAGTAGCTGGGACCGAGTGGCGTCACGGCGCCGATCCGCCAACCCGCGCACGCTGCGCGCCAGGGCTTCCAGCCCCAAGCCCAGGCCAGCAGCAGCGCGGCGCCGAGAAGCCCCGCCCACCAGAGCGCGCCAAGCGGTGCGAAGCTGGAGTAGAGCCCGACTTCCATCGCGTGCCACACACCAGCCCCAGCCGCGACCAGCGCGCCCAGTCCATGCAGCAACCGCCAGTGCTGATAGGGGATGACCCGTCGACCAAGCGCCAGGAACACTGTGGCGACCAGGGCAATCCAGGCGATCTTGCCCGCGGTCATGCGGGGGCTCGTGAACATCGCATGCAGCCGGGCGAGGCCGCGCGCCGGATCATCCAGCAGCAGCGGCAGGACGAACAGGACCGGATGCAACAGCACCATCACGAGCAACAGGATCGCGGCGGTGCGATGGAAGCGCATGGTGACATCGATGCCGCTGCGGCCTGAGACGAGGTGCCAGCGGCCGGAATGGGCGAATTGCAGCAGCAGGAGCGACAGGCCGACCAGGCCGAGCGCGATCCCCGCTTCCTCGTGCCAGCCACCGGGCTCCTCCGCCGCGCCGAGCGCCAGCAACAGCGGCAGCGAGGCCAACAGAACAAAACCCAATAACGCCGCGGTCACCGATAGGGCCAGACCCGCTGCAATTGGCGGTGCTGGTCTGGAGCCGTGTGGGGGCATCTTTCCTCCCGATGGTCGCATTTCAGGCGAAGCGCATCCAACGTGTGGGCGTTCTGCGCGCCAGCCGTGGCGACCTTGGCCGATGGCGGGTCCTTCCACGCCGGGAAAGACCGAACCATCAGACCTTCGGATCACACGGCGCGGCGACGCCGTCCGGCGGTTGGCGCGCGATCGCGCACTGCGTTTCAGCTTGCCTCCGTGACGAAATGCCGGGCGCTAAGCCACCGCGTTGCGTCCGGCGATCCGTCCCATGACCAGGCACATGGCGAGCGCGCCGCCGCCGATATAGTCCTCGAAGAAGGCACCGCCCGCGCCCTCGCCGGCGGCGAACAGGCCGGGGATAACGCGGCCGTCCGCCTCCAGCACCCGCGCCGAGGGATCGGTCATGACGCCGCCGAAGGTCAGCGTGATGCCAGGCACCAGCGGGTGCAGCGCGAAGAAGGGCGCCTGCTCCAGCTTGCGGGCCAGCGTCCGCTTGGGCGGCGCGGCCCCCGGCGCGGCGCCGTCCTGCACGGCGGCATTGAAGGCGGCGACGGTGCGGGCCGTCGCCTCCGGGGGCAGGCCCACCTTGGCGGCCAGGGCCTCGATCGTATCGGCCTGGTGCACGTCGAGGCCAAGGCGGCGGAAGTTCCCGACCACGCCCGCCACCGCCGCGATCTCGGCGATCCGTTGGTCGAACACCAGAGTAGCCCGCCCCTCCGGCTGTGTCAGTACCGCCTTGCCGTGCGCGACATAGCCGCGTGACTCGTCGACGAAGCGTTCCCCCGTACGGTTGATGCTGATCGCATGGGGGATGGCGGAGGCCGGCTGTCCGGCGGCGGTCGACTCCGGGTCCACCGCCGCGATATGCAGCGCCATCATCCCGCCCATGCCGCGCAGGCCCGCGCCCGCGGCCTCCGCCATGCGGTGGCCGTCGCCGGTGGCGCCGCGATAGCCGCGCACCATCAGCGCGCCGGCATTCGGGTCGGCGAAGGCCTCGAGCATCGCGGTGTTCGCCGCGTAGCCGCCGGTGGCGATCACGACGGTCCGGCCGAGGTAATCCACCAGGCCCTCCGGCCCCGCCGCGCGGACGCCAACGACATGGCCCCGGTTGTCCATCACGAGTTCGCGCGCCTTCACGCCGAGCACGAAACGCCCGCCGCGCGCCTCGATGCGCTGGCGCATGGTCTGGAACAGCACGGGCATGCCGCGCCAGGCCCCCGGCCCGGCGGTCCGCACCGCCACGCGGAACGGCGCGCTCTCGCCCTCCGGCTCGAAGGCCACGCCGTTGCGCTCAAGCCAGGCGATGTTCTCGCGCACATGGTTGGCCATCAGGGTGAAGATCTCAGCGTTGCCGCGCCCCTGTCCGATGCGCTCATATTCGCGGGCGAATTCCTGCCGCGCCGCCGGGGAATCGCCCATCGGCAGCGCGAAAATGCCGGCGGCCAGGATCGAGTTGCCGCCGAGGCGTTCCGCCTTGTCCAGCACGATCACGGATGCGCCGCGCTCGGTCGCCTCCAGCGCGGCCGCGCAGCCAGCCATGCCGCCGCCGATCACAATCACATCCGCGCGCTGTTGCCCCTGCGGGGCAGGCAGCGTGGCGGCCTGCGCGGCGCCCAGCGCCGTCATGCCGCCAAGTCCGACGCCCATTACCGACAGCAAGCCGCGGCGGTCGGGGTTGTGCGATGCGCTATCAGCCATTTGGGCCTCCCTTTGGTTGCGTGTGATTGCTGTGCCAGACCTAGCCGCCTGGGTTCGGACGCGGGACGTCGCACCCGCCCATGGCCGCGCGGCTGCCGGCGACGCCCCTTATCGGTGCTGGTCGTGATGCCGGAATTCTCTCCGGCGTGGCGCCACACCTGAGTTGAGGGATAGATGAGCGCGCCGTAACTTTGCCTTGATCTGCATCAATAGCGTCAGACGCGCCGATCAGCCGGCAGGTCTCTTTCGAGCAATTGGGCCGCCGCCCCAACTCGCTGGCGAGATACGCCGCGATGGCGCGGACATTTACGAGCCCACGAAATTGGGTTCCGAAAAAGCGCGGCTGAAGCCGCTGCCACTGCAATGTTGAAGCTACGTGGGCATTGGGTTCTGTCGCTTGCTGCATACCGAGCGGCGCTTGATGGCGCGCTGCCCCAGACGCAGTTTAAAATCCGTCAAACAGCTCGGTCGACAGATACCGCTCTGCGAAGCTTGCGGCGATGGCAACAACCAACTTGCCGGAGAGGGACGGGTCCCTCGCCACCTGCATGGCAGCATGGAGCGCAGCGCCGGAGGAAATCCCGATCGGCAAGCCTTCCTCGCGCGCGCAGCGCCGCGCCGCGGTGATAGCCTCTCGCTCCGTCACGCGCAGCACGCCGTCGAGATGTTCCAGCTCCAGCACGGCGGGCCTGAAACCGGCGCCGATGCCTTGGATGCGGTGTGGGCCTGGTTCGTCACCATTCAGCACGGCGCTCTCGGCGGGCTCCACGCCCAGCACTCGCAGGCCGGGCACGCGTGGCTTCAACAGCCGAGCAATCCCTGTGGCGGTGCCGCCCGTTCCGATACCGGCGATGACGACTGCGACATCACCACCCGTATCGACCCAGATTTCCTCGGCCGTCGTCGCCGCGTGAACCTTGGGGTTCGCGGGATTGTCGAACTGCTTCGGCATCCAGGCCTCGGCCGTCTCGGCGACGAGCTGCTCAGCCCGCGCCATGGCACCCGCCATGCCAGACCGCGACGGGGTCAGGACAAGTTCGGCACCCAGCAGCCACATCATCTTGCGACGCTCGATACTGGCACCATCCGGCATCACCACGATCAGTCGGTAGCCCTTTGCGGCGGCGACGAATGCCAGTGCGATCCCGGTGTTGCCGGAGGTCGGCTCCACCAGAACTGACCGGCCAGGCGTAATGATCCCGTCACGCTCGGCTGCTTCGACCATGGCGAGACCGATGCGATCCTTCACGGAACCGAGCGGGTTGAAATACTCCAGCTTCAAGGCCAGTCGCGCCTTGAGGCCGGCGGAGGTGGCCAACCGAGGCAGCAGAACGAGTGGCGTGCCACCGATGGTCTCAAGGACGCTGCCGAAGAGGCGCCCCCTGGGCTTGGCAGGTTCCGCGATCGCCAGCGTCGGCTGAGCGGCATGCGGTACCGGGGTCGGGCGTCGTGCACGCGACGTGATTTTTGCCATGGCGTGGACCATACAAGCGAGATTCGTTCGAGATAAGGGGCCAAGCTGGTATAACACGCCAATCTGGCGTAGATCATGGTTTCCAGCCGTTCCGCCAGGCATCTGAAAGCCAGGGGCTGGATGCGAACCGCGAACCAACCTCGCTGACCGGAAAAGGCCACCTTGATGATTCTCCGACGCGACCGTGCCCTGGTTGCCATCGACATCGTCCTGGACGTGGCATTCCATGCTGGGCGGGGGCTGGATGCGACCGGCGGATCGGAGATCGCTGACCGCCTGTCGGCCCAGCGCCGCGGCATCGAGCCGGTTCTCCAGGCGCTGTCGCGGGCCGGCATCCTGGACAGTACCCGTGGCCCCAAGGGCGGTTATCGCCTGGCCAGGGCACCGCATGGGATCACCTTGATCGACGTGGTGGATGCGGTAACGGAGACGGAGGAGGAAGAGGTGCCGCCCGGCCGCCTCACCGCCGCCGTCACCGTCCCGCTGTGGCGCGCCCTGAATGCTGGGCTTCGTGACCAACTGGCGGAGACGACGGTACAGGATCTGCTGCGTCAGGCCGCCGCCGCCGGCCTGCGCCGCCCGACATCGGAGCCCCTGGATTTCGCAATCTGACGCAAGACCGTTATCGCCGCCCTGGTTCCAGCACGTCATTGACGACATCACGTCGTTCAAAGGTGGAAATGCGAATTCGATGGTTGGCTGGCAACCGGCCTGGTGCTGTTGATCTTGGCGAGCGGCATATTCTGGCTGGCGGTGGAACCGGGCGCGGGGCAGGCGGCGTCCTGGGTCCTCAGCCTGGCGCTCGGCCTTGTTCTGTTTCATGCGGCATTCGGCTTCGCCGGCGCGTCTCGGCGGCTGCTGTCGGAACGCCGCTCCGCTGGACTGCGGGCGCAGGTCGTGATGCTGGCGCTCGCCGTGGCCTTGTTCCTGCCGGCGCTGGAGACGGGCATGCTGGGCGGGCGGCCGGTGCGCGGCTTCGTCTTTCCGTTGGGGCTTGGCCTGCTACTGGGCGCCTTCCTGTTCGGCATCGGCATGCAACTCGGCGGCGGCTGTGCCTCCGGCACGCTCTACACCGCGGCGGGCGGGCAGGGGGCGCGGATGTGGCTGACAGCTGGCCGCCTTCATCGCCGGCGCCACGCTTGCGGCCTGGGATGCGGCGCGCTGGCTCGATTGGCCGGCGCTGCCGCCGATTTCCCTGCCTGCACTGTTCGGCACCTGGCCGGCGCTGCTGTTGAGCCTGGCCGTGCTGGCGCTGGTCTGGTGGGTCTCGACCTGGCTGGAACGGCGGCGCCATGGGGCGGTGGAGGCGCTGGCCTGGCGCGGCGGCAGCCTGCTGCGCGGCCCGTGGCCGCTGGTCTAGGGCGCGGTGGGGCTGGCGCTGTTGAACTTCGCCACACTGTGGATTGCGGGCCGCCCCTGGGCGATCACCCGCCGCCTTCCCGCTCTGGTGATCTCGCGCGGTGGAGGCGCTGGGCTGGGACGACCCGGCCTTCTGGACCTATTGGGAGGATCCGACGCGGGCCGAGGCGATCCTGCGGCCGCTGCTGGCGGACCGCACCACGGTGATGAATCTCGGCCTGATGGCCGGTGCCTTCTTCGCCGCGGCGCTGGCCGGCCAAAAGGCGGGCTGGCGCTGGCCGCGGCCGGGGGAGGCGGCGGCTTCGGTGATCGGGGGTCTGTTGCTCGGCTATGGGGCGGTGCTCGCCTATGGCTGCAGTGTCAGCGCCTATTTCGGCGGAATCGCCAGTGGCAGCCTGCATGGCTGGGTGTGGATCATCCCGGCGCTGATCGGCAACGCGGTGTGGCTGCGGCTGCGGCCGGTTTTCGGATTGGGCGCGGCAAATTCGGGGTTAGACCGCAACGACAAGTGGATTATAGGACGGTTGTTGCTTGGCCGCTGGCTCGAGGCGCGGAGCAAGGGCCGC
>NZ_JBHMFS010000049.1:2500-5812 GCF_051433165.1 Falsiroseomonas sp. E2-1-a4
CGTTGTCGTTCCTGAATGGGACGGGCTGGCTGGGTGAGAGCCTGGTGCGGTTTGGTCCTGCGCGCGGACGGTGGTGGTGAGTATGAGCAAGAAAAGGGCGTTCGGTGGATGCCTTGGCGCCAGAAGGCGATGAAGGACGTGGCACGCTGCGATAAGTCGCGGGGAGATGCGAGCGATCGTTGATCCGCGAATTTCCGAATGGGGAAACCCACTCCGCAAGGAGTATCGTGCACTGAATACATAGGTGTACGAGGCAAACCCGGGGAACTGAAACATCTCAGTACCTGGAGGAAAAGACATCAACAGAGATTCCGCTAGTAGTGGCGAGCGAAAGCGGAGCAGGCCAGTGGTTCAGCAAGAAGAAGGCGAGCAACCTGGAAAGGTTGGCCAAAGTGGGTGATAGCCCCGTAGCCGTAGTGTTTTGCTGGATCCTTGAGTAGGGCGGGGCACGTGAAACCCTGTCTGAACGTAGGGGGACCACCCTCTAAGCCTAAATACTCTCTGGCGACCGATAGTGCACAAGTACCGTGAGGGAAAGGTGAAAAGCACCCCGACGAGGGGAGTGAAACAGACCTGAAACCGAACGCCTACAAGCAGTCGGAGCCCGCAAGGGTGACGGCGTACCTTTTGTATAATGGGTCCGCGAGTTCGTGTTGGCAGCAAGCTTAAGCCGTTAGGTGTAGGCGCAGCGAAAGCGAGTCTGAACAGGGCGTTCAGTTGCCGGCATGAGACCCGAAACCTGGTGATCTAGCCATGGACAGGCTGAAGGTGGGGTAACACCTACTGGAGGGCCGAACCCACGCCTGTTGAAAAAGTCGGGGATGATCTGTGGCTAGGGGTGAAAGGCCAATCAAACCAGGAAATAGCTGGTTCTCCGCGAAATCTATTGAGGTAGATCGTCAGGCGATCACCGTCGGAGGTAGAGCACCGGATGGGCTAGGGGGACCCAAAGTCCTACCAAACCCAACCGAACTCCGAATGCCGATGAGTGCAGCCTGGCAGACAGACAGTGGGTGCTAAGGTCCATTGTCGAGAGGGAAACAGCCCAGACCACCAGCTAAGGCCCCTAATTCGTGGCTAAGTGGGAAAGCATGTGGGACGGCCAAAACAACCAGGAGGTTGGCTTAGAAGCAGCCATCCTTTAAAGAAAGCGTAATAGCTCACTGGTCTAATAGCTGTTCTGCGGCGAAAATGTAACGGGGCTCAAGCCACGAGCCGAAGCTGTGGGTGCGCAGTAATGCGTGCGGTAGCGGAGCGTTCCCTAGGCCTGTGAAGCGGTATCCGTGAGGGGCCGTGGAGGTATGGGAAGTGCGAATGCGGACATGAGTAGCGACAAGAAGGGTGAGAAACCCTTCCGCCGAAAATCCAAGGGTTCCTGCGCAAGGCTAATCCGCGCAGGGTGAGCCGGCCCCTAAGGCGAGGGCGACAGCCGTAGCCGATGGAAACCAGGTGAATATTCCTGGGCCCGTCAGAAGTGACAGCAATGAAGTGCAGTTACCCCTTATTGGATTGGGGTGGCTGTTGGATTTGCTCGGGAAATAGCTCTGACATATGGACCGTACCCTAAACCGACACAGGTGGATTGGACGAGTATTCCAAGGCGCTTGAGGGAACCATGCTGAAGGAACTAGGCAAATTGCTCGCGTAACTTCGGGATAAGCGAGACCTGCCTGCACGCAAGTGTGGGTGGGTGGCACAGACCAGGGGGTGGCGACTGTTTAGTAAAAACACAGGGCTCTGCGAAATCGAGAGATGACGTATAGGGTCTGACGCCTGCCCGGTGCTGGAAGGTTAAGGGGAGATGTGCAAGCATCGAACCGAAGCCCCAGTAAACGGCGGCCGTAACTATAACGGTCCTAAGGTAGCGAAATTCCTTGTCGGGTAAGTTCCGACCTGCACGAATGGCGTAACGACCTCCCCACTGTCTCCAGCATGGGCTCAGCGAAATTGAATTCCCCGTGAAGATGCGGGGTACCCGCGGTCAGACGGAAAGACCCTATGAACCTTTACTGCAGCTTCGCAGTGGCGCCAGGAAGGGACTGTGTAGGATAGGTGGGAGGCTATGAAGCATGGGCGCTAGCTTGTGTGGAGCCAACCTTGAAATACCACCCTGTGCCTTTCTGGCGTCTAACCGAGCTCGGTCACCCCGAGCCGGGACCCTGCGTGGTGGGCAGTTTGACTGGGGCGGTCGCCTCCCAAATGGTAACGGAGGCGCGCGATGGTGGGCTCAAGCCGGTCGGACATCGGCTGTTGAGTGCAAAGGCACAAGCCCGCCTGACTGTGAGCGCGACAGCGCGAACAGAGACGAAAGTCGGCCTTAGTGATCCGGTGGTCCCGCGTGGAAGGGCCATCGCTCAACGGATAAAAGGTACTCTAGGGATAACAGGCTGATCTCCCCCAAGAGTCCACATCGACGGGGAGGTTTGGCACCTCGATGTCGGCTCATCGCATCCCGGGGCTGGAGCAGGTCCCAAGGGTTCGGCTGTTCGCCGATTAAAGCGGTACGTGAGCTGGGTTTAGAACGTCGTGAGACAGTTCGGTCCCTATCTGCCGTGGGTGTACGAGACTTGAGAGGATCTGTCCCTAGTACGAGAGGACCGGGATGGACGCACCTCTGGTGAACCAGTTGTCACGCCCGTGGCATGGCTGGGTGGCCAAGTGCGGAATGGATAACCGCTGAAGGCATCTAAGCGGGAAACCAGCCTCAAGACGAGGTCTCGCCGAGGGCCGTGGAAGACCACCACGTTGATAGGCCGCAGGTGTAAGTGGGGTAACCCACTCAGCTGAGCGGTCCTAATCGCCCGATAGAGCTCATACCTCCTCCACCGCATCGGCTCTGGCCTTAATTGGCCAAGCGCCGCGCGCAGCACCAAACCGCACTCCCACTACCCAACACACACACACACAACCAAATCACACACCGCAGCATATGATGTTCCGGTCTGGTGGCCCGGTGGCCATCGCGGGGATGATACACCCGATCCCATCCCGAACTCGGACGTGAAACACCCCAGCGCCCATGGTACTGAGCCTTAAGGCTCGGGAGAGTAGGTCGCCGCCGGGCCACCACACCGGAACATCATCGCTTGAATACCAACAACCACCGCGGGGTGGAGCAGCCCGGTAGCTCGTCAGGCTCATAACCTGAAGGTCACAGGTTCAAATCCTGTCCCCGCATCCCATTCGACCAAACGACATCAGCGCATTAGAAGCCGCCTCGGAGCACCACTCCGCAGGCGGCTTTTTCGTGTCCGCATGGTGGCCGGAAATCCGTTGCTCCTCGAAGACCGATTTGGCTAGGAACACGGAACA
>NZ_JBHMFS010000050.1:0-5389 GCF_051433165.1 Falsiroseomonas sp. E2-1-a4
ATCGTGCCGTCCGGCATGCGATGCCCTGGAGAAATGCCTTGCGATACGGCGTAGCCGAGGCCAGCGCCGAGAAACAGGCCGGCAGCGAGAGACAGAATGAGGGATTTGCGAGGCATCAGATGAATTCCTTCCTTTAAACGATTTGCATCATCAAGTCGGTGCATGTCTCCGGCGTCACACCGGCATGACAAACATGGCTGTGCGGGATCAGGCGGCGATGCGCTCGGCCTGCCAGCCCGCATCACGCAGCGCCTGCTCTAGGCGCGCCGTATCCAGGGCCGACGTCACGGCCGCCTCCCGCGTGTCCAGCTTGATGTCGATCTCCGCCAGCGGGTCGGCCTGGCGCAGCAACGCCGTGACGCCCTTGGCGCAGCCGCCGCATTTCATGTTCGCGATTCGAAAGCGATGCATCACGCTGTCCTTCTAAGTTTCGTCTGCCCAATAATGTGGTGATTGCCGCGATGGGAGGGTCAAGGGCCACGCGCGGCTCCGTTCTTCTTCCGGGGGTCGCCTTAAACCAGCGCGGCACCTGACCAAGGTCATCAGCAGCGTCGGCCACGGTGAGGGCGAGATCATGCGTAAGCCTCTCCGTCGCCACGATTGAGTTGCTGCTCCATACGGCGGGTGGGACGGTCGTCAGCAGCAGGCCGATGGAACGCGAGGCGGGCTTCATGGTCAGGCCCTTGCAGCATGGGCAGCGGTAGTGGCATTCGGAGCTGGTGCAGTCGCAGCAGAAGGCGCCGCCGGTCGCCGCTGCGCCACGCGACGCACCAGCAGGTAGAAGACGGGCGTGAACAGCAGGCCAAGCAACGTCACGCCGGCCATGCCGGAGGCGACCGCGATGCCCATGGCCCGCCGCATCTCCGCCCCGGCGCCGGTAGCAAGGGCAAGTGGGATTGCGCCGGCGACGAAGGCGATGGAGGTCATCATGATCGGCCGCAGCCGCAGCCGCGCCGCCTCGATGACCGCAGCCAATGGGTCGGCACCCGCAAGCTCCCGCTCGCGGGCAAATTCCACGAGCAGGATCGCGTTCTTCGCCGCCAGCCCGACCAGCACCAGCCAGGCGATCTGGGTGAAGACGTTGCTGTCGCCCCCGGTCGCGATCACGCCGCCCAGCGCGCTGGCCACCGCGAGCGGCGCGACCGGCAGCACGGCCAGCGGCAGCGACCAGCTGCCGTACTGCGCCGCCAGGATGAGGAACGTGAGCAGCACAGCGACGGGAAAGACATAGGCCGTCGCATTGCCGGCTAGACGTTCCTGCAACGCCAATTCGGTCCATTCGATCGCCATGCCCGGCGGCAGCACCTCGCGCGCCAGTGCCTCCATCACCGCTTGGGCCTGGCCGGAGCCGAAGCCGGGTGCCGGCGCACCGCCGACCTCGGCCGAGGGATAGCCGTTGTGGCGCACCACCCGGTCCGGTCCTGTTGAGGCCTGAACGCGCACCAGCGAAGCAAGCGGCACCATCGCGCCCGCGGCGCTGCGCACGCGCAGCCGCGCCAGATCCTCCTCGCGCAGGCGAAAGCCAGCGTCGGCCTGGGCGATCACGCGGTAGGTCCGCCCGTGTTGCTGGAAGTCGTTCACATAGAGCGAGCCGAGCGCGAGTTGCAGCGCCTGCGCCACATCGGTCGGCGCGACGCCCATCGCCAGGGCGCGGTCGCGGTCCAGCTCCACCCTCAGCTGTGGCGCCGATACATGGAAGCTCGCCATCACGCCGGAGAGTTCCGGTCGCTGCGCGGCCGCGGCGACGAGCCGCTGTGTCGCCTCGGCCAACGCCTCGAGCCCCAGTCCCGCACGGTCCTGCACCTGGAGCTTGAAGCCGCCGACCGCGCCCAGCCCGGGCACCGGCGGCGGCGGGAATACCAGGGCAAGCCCGTCCTGGATCCCGGACAGCCTGGCCTGCAGCCGCTGCGCGATGGCGTTGGCAGCAAGGTCGGGTGTCCGCCGCTGCTCGAAGGGTTCGAGCATGGTAAAGACGACGGCAGCGTTGGGCAGCGTGACGAAGCCGTCGATTGAGAGACCCGGGAAGGCCACTACGCTCTCCACGCCGGGCTCGTCCAGCATGATCCGCGACATCTGCCGCGCTACAGCCTCCGACCGCTCGATCGAGGTGCCGGCGGGCAGCATGGCGATACCGACGAGGTAGTATTTGTCCTGCTGCGGCACGAAGCCGGTCGGCACCTGCTGGAAGCCCTGCCAGCCCAGGCCGAGCAGCCCGGCATAGACAAGCAGCGCCAGGCCGGTTGCGCGTGCGGCGCGCTGCACGAAGGCGCCATACCCCCTCGCCGTCGCGTCGAAACCGCGGTTGAAGCGTGCGAAGAACCAACCGAGCGGCCCCCGCCTTGGCATACCATGAGGCTTCAGCAGCACGCCTGCGAGCGCCGGGCTCAGCGTCAGCGAGTTTACCGCCGAGAGCACGGTGGAGACCGCGATTGTCACCGCGAATTGCCGGTAGAACTCGCCCTGAAGGCCGGAGAGGAAAGCGGCCGGCAAGAAAACTGCGGCCAGCACCGAAGTGATTGCAACGATCGGCCCAGTTACCTCGTCCATGGCCTTGCGCGCGGCGTCCTTCGGCGCGAGGCCCGCGGCCATGTGCCGCTCTACGTTCTCCACAACCACGATCGCGTCGTCCACAACGATGCCGATCGCCAGCACCAGGCCGAACAGCGAAAGCGTGTTGAGCGAGTAGCCGAGCGCCAGCATCACGGCGAGCGTGCCGACCAGCGAGACAGGCACGGCGACCAGTGGTATCAAGGAGGTGCGCCAGTCCTGCAGAAACAACACCACCACCAGCACGACGAGCGCCACCGCCTCCAGCAGCGTGACGAGTACTGCGGAGATAGATGCGCGGACGAACACCGTTGGATCGTAGGCGATGCGATGCTCGATGCCCTGCGGGAACTCCACACCCATCTCCGCCATGGCGCGGCGCACCGCGGCGGTGACGTCCAGCGCGTTTGCGTCCGGTGCCTGGATGATCTGCAGCGCCGCGGCCGGCTCGCCGTCCAGCAGCGAGCGCAGCGCATATCCTTCCGCGCCGAGTTCCACGCGGGCGACGTCCCCGAGCCGCACGAGGCGCCCCTCCACGCCGGTCTTTAGTACGATCGCGGCGAATTCCTCTGGCTCCGAAAGGCGGCCGCGAAAGTCAATGGTGAGTTGCGGCGCCAGCCCGGCGCCCGGCTGCCGGCCGACGGCGCCGGCGGCGACTTGCAGGTTCTGCGCTCGCACCGCGCGCACCACCTCGGCCGCGGTCAGACCGCGGGCGGCCATGCGATCGGGATCGAGCCAGATCCGCATGGCGTAGTCCCCGGCACCCCAGACATTCACCTCGCCCACGCCAGGGATGCGCTGCAGCCGGTCGCGCACCTGCAGAGTGGCGAAGTTCGCCAGGTGCAGTGCATCGAAACGCCCATCTGGCGAGACCAGATGCACCACCATCAGCATGTCGGGCGACACCTTGCGCGCGACGACGCCCTGCCGCTGCACCTCCTCCGGCAAGCGCGGCAGCGCGCGCTGGATGCGGTTCTGCACGCGGATCTGCGCGAGGTCGGGGTCCGTGCCATGCGCGAAGGTGACGGCGAGTGTGACCTGCCCGTCCACCGACTGCGAGGTCATGTAGAGCATGCCCTCTACGCCGTTTACCTCCTGCTCGATAGGCGCTGCGACAGTCTCGGCGAGCTCGCGCGGCGAGGCGCCGGGGAACTGAGCCACGACCTGCACCGTGGGCGGCGTGACGGCGGGGTATTCCGACAGCGGCAGGCGGATCAGGGCGAGGCCGCCGGCGACGAGCATCAGTACGGAGAGCACGACCGCGAAGATCGGCCGCTCCACGAAAAAGCGTGGGATGGCGTTCATGACCGAGGTTCCTGCGCGTGCGAGGCCACGGAAGCGGGCAGCGGCGCGATGCGTGTGCCGGGGCGGATCATGCCGCGTGCGACCACACTCTCACCGGGCGAGAGTCCTTCGCGCACCACGCGCAGGCCCTCTCCCGCCGCAGGTCCAAGGCGGACCGGACGGAAGGCGGCGATGCCGTCCGGCGCGGCGACCAGCACGTAGCGGCCGCCCTGCGCCGCGCCGATCGCGGCCTCCGCCACCAGCACCGTTGGGCGCGGCGCAGAGAGCGGCACCCGCACGCGCGCGAAGAGCCCCGGTGCGAGCCTGCCGTCGGGGTTCGCCAGCACCGCGCGCAGCCGCGCCGTGCCGGTCGCGCGGTCGGCCTGGGTGGCGAGGAAGTCGAGCTGTCCCCGGCTCGGGAAGCCGTCCTCGCCGGTCAGCCCGACCTCGACCTCTACCGGCGTGTCGCCGGTCCCCGCCGCAGCCGCCAGGAGGCGCAGATAGGTCGGCTCGTCCACGTCGAACAGCAGGTGGATCGGGTCCATGGCGACGATGCCGGCCAGGAGCGTCTCGCTGGCGGCCACGAGGTTGCCCTCGGTCACCAGCGCGCGGCCGATCCGGCCGGCAACCGGTGCCGTGATCACGGTGAAGTCGAGATCGAGCCGGACTGTGGCGAGAGCTGCCTCGGCGGCCTGCACCTGCGCGCCCAAGACCGCACGCTCGGCTGCCTGCTGGTCGAGCCGCTCACGCGGAGCATACCCATCGCTCGCCAGGCTTCGCGTCCGCGCATGTTGGCGGCCGGCAAGCGCATGGCGCTCGCGCGCTTCCGCGAGCGCCGCCTCGGCGCGCGCCAGCGCGGCGCGGTAGGGCCGCTGATCCAGGCGGAACAGCACCTGGCCGGGCTGCACAAGGCCGCCTTCCGGCACCTCCACCACCTCGATCATGCCGCCGACGCGCGGGCGCAGCTCCACGCTCCGCGCCGCGTGCAGGAAGCCCGTGAACTCGGCAGTTTCGGCCATCTCGCGGACGAGGACCGGCGCGATGGGCACCGCGATCGCCGGCGTGGCAGCGGTCGGCGTGTCGGCCTGGACGGGGCGGCCGCTGTGGTACCACGCGGCGCCCGCGCCGGCAGCGACCGCAGCGGCGAGCGCAATTGGAAGAAGTCGTGGCATGTCCGTGCTTCCTTGGCTGTGTCGAGCGGGACCTGCAGGTCTCCCAACTTGGGAGGGTCAAGTGCCTTTCTTGAGCTGCTTCACGGTCAGGATCTCGCCCAGCGCTGCTACGGAATGCGCGGCCGGATCGGACCGGACAGAGGGGCCTGCGATGGCGCCGCGATGCTCCGCTTCGCCCTTGTGCTGGATGAGCTTGCGCTGCGCCTGGATCCCCTCGGCGGGCACCAGGATTTCTACGCGGCGACGGCCCGCATCATCGCCTGCGGCACTGCGGATCGACCTATTTCATTCGCTACGGCGCCTTTGGCGCGAGCCCGCCCTCGATGGCAGGCGATAGGCGCTCCAGATGCGCGGGAGAGCCTCGGCCAGCAGCACGCGCGACCGGC
>NZ_JBHMFS010000051.1:0-5286 GCF_051433165.1 Falsiroseomonas sp. E2-1-a4
GGCCGTGACCGGCCGCGACCGGCCGATCTTGTGGAATGCGGGGCTTCGCTGTCCGCCAGCGCCCCATCAACCTTGTCCCAGATTGTTTAGCTGTGCCCAGGGCAGACGCCCGTACATCTAGGCGGGGTCGGCCTGGCAGCGCACTCCGGCGGATAAATCGGTCGGCTGATTGCGTTTTGATAAAACGATCTGCTCAGAAGGCTTGGCCGCATCTATCAAGCGCATTCGCACCGCCCAGCCGAGAACTTAAGCACGGCGTGGGTGAAATCTGCCGCATTGTCGTGGCTCAGTCCATGGGTTGCCCCGGTTCCGCCAGCACCAGCGCGCGAGCAGTGCCGGATGGCGCTCGGCGACGCGGAAGGCAACATGGCCGCCGCGCGAATGGCCGAGCAGATGCACCGCCCCGACGCCCAGCGTCTCGATCAAGCCTGCGACATCGGCGACATGTCGGCCGATGGTGAAAGTGCCATGCTCATGCCAATTGCCGGCCACCCTGCACCAGCAACAGCGGCGTGCCTCGGTCTGCCTCAGCATAGGCGATCGGGTAGCCATCGAACTCGATCCTCGGCATGGCCCGCTTCCTTCCTGGATCAGGCTGCCTCCTGCCTTGCCACCTCAACCGCGCCAATCCGCTAGGTGTTGCCTGCTGCCTGCGTCAAGCCGGCGCCTTGGCTTGGCGCTTCGCGGTCGCCGGCGGATACTGCAACAGGAAGTGGACAAGGAGCGAAACCATGGACAAGGACGCGTTACATGCTCGGATCGACCGCCACCTGCCCGAACTTGTCGCGCTGCGCCAGGATATCCACGCGCATCCGGAACTCGGCATGGAGGAAACCCGCACCGCCGCCCTGGTCGCCGCGCGCCTGCGCGCCATGGGGATCGAAACGGTGGAAGGTGTCGGTCGCACCGGCGTGGTCGGCACGCTGCGTGGCAGGCGGCCCGGCCAGGGCGCCATCGGGCTGCGCGCGGATATGGACGCGCTGGCCCTGACCGAACAGACCGGTCTGCCCTATGCCTCCACTTCGATGGGGCGGATGCATGCCTGCGGGCATGACGGGCACACCGCCATGCTGCTCGGCGCCGCGCAGGTCCTGGCGGAAGATCCGGATTTCGCCGGCACCGTCCAATTCATCTTCCAGCCCGCCGAGGAGGGCCGCGGCGGCGCGCCGGCTATGATCGAGGATGGGCTGTTCGAGCGATTCCCGTGCAATGCGGTCTATGGCATGCACAACATGCCCGGGATCCCGCTCGGCCATTTTGCGCTGCGCGAGGGTCCGTTGATGGCGGGTTCGGGCCGCTGGCTGGTGACATTTCGCGGCACTGGCGGGCATGGCGGCAACTCGCCGCATCTGGCGCATGATTTGCTGCTGGCGCAGGCGATCTACCTCCAGGCCTTGCAAGGTATCGTCAGCCGCAACGTGCCGGCGCTGGAAAGCGTGGTGGTCAGCGCCGGTCATATCGTCGCCGGGTCGCGCGAATCACTGAACGTCATGCCCTCCGAGCTGGTGGTCGGCGGCACCATGCGCGCCTTCAATCCGGCGATGCAGGATCTGCTGGAACGCCGCATCCGCGAATTGGCAGACCATGCTGCGGCAATGCAGGGCGCCACGGCGGAAGTGAAGCTCTGGTGGAACGCGATTCCGCTGATCAATCATGCGGAAGGCACCGATGTCCTCGCCGCCGCCGCGCGCGGTGTGGCCGGGGATTCGGGGGTGGATGTGGACACGCCGCCTGTCACCGGTGGCGAGGATTTCTCCTTCATGCTCAGGGCCAAGCCGGGCGCCTTCGTCTTCCTCGGCGCCGGGGCGGCGCCGGATGGCACGGTGCATGCGCTGCATTCCTCGCATTATGATTTCAACGATGCCGCGCTGCCGCATGGCGTGGCACTTTGGGTCAATCTCGTTCAGCAGGAACTCGGCTGATGCGTATCGCGCTGCTGGGTTTTTCCATTGAATGCAACCGCTTCGCACCGGCCGCGACGCAGCGAGATTTCGAAACGCGCTGCTGGCTGGTGGGCGAGGATGTGGTGCGCGACGCCCGCAGCGCCGTGCCGATGGCGCTGGCCGAGATGCCCGGCTTCGTCGCCGATATGGATGCCGCCCGGCCGTGGACGCCACATGGCATTCTGCTCGCCATGGCGGAGCCGAACGGGCCGGTGGAGCAACCCGCCTTCGACGCCATGATGGCGATCTGGCGGGACGGGTTGCAGGCGCTGCGCGGCCAGCTCGATGGCGTCTATTGCGTGTTGCATGGCGCCGGCCTGACCACGGAACTGGACGATCCGGAGGGCGCGTTGCAGGCGCTCGTCCGCGAAATCCTAGGTCCGGGCGTGCCAGTGGTGTGCAGCTACGACCTGCATGGCAATGTATCTGACGACATGGTGCGCGATTGCGATGCCTTCATCGGCTATCGTACCAATCCGCATCTCGACATGCGCGAGTGTGGCGCGGAAAGCGCGCAGGTGTTGCGCCGGCTGATCGCCGGGATGCCCGCTTTCCGCGCGCTGCGGCGGCTGCCGATCGTGGCGCCCACCGTCTCGATGCTGACCGCGCAGGGGCCGTATGCCGAATTGATCGATCTTGGCCAGGACTGGGCGGCGCAGGATGCGCGGATCATCAATGTTACCGTCATGGGCGGCTTCGCCTATGGCGATACGCCGTTCAACGGCATGGCGATGGTGGTGACGGCGACGGAACAGGACGCCGCCGATGCGCTGGCCACGCGTCTCGCGAGCGCCGCGTGGGATCGCCGCGAACGTTTCATCGCCAAACTGACGTCCTTGGAAGATGCGACGGGCCTTGCGAGGGATTCTGAAAAGAAGCTCGCCTTCGCCGATGTCGCGGACAATCCTGGCGGCGGCGCGCGCGGCAATACGATGTTCATACTGGAGGCGTTTCACAAGGCCGACGTGCAGGGTTGCATCATCGGCGTGATCCATGACCCTCTGCTGGCGGCGGAAGCGCATGCCCTTGGCCAGGGCGCGCGTTTCACGGCCCATTTCAACCGCCCGCAAGGCACGTTGACGGAAGATGACAGCTTCAGCCATCGCTTCACGGCTGCAGCGGAAGTGGTGGCGCTGTCCGATGGCCGGGTTACTGGCCGGCGTGGCATTTACGGCGGCACGGCGATGACGCTGGGCGCCACGGCGGCATTGCGGGTCGGCGGCATCATGGTCGTCGTCATCTCGATCCGCACGCAATGCGCCGACCCGGCCTTCCTGGAGCATCTCGGACTGGACATCGGCGCGGCGCGCTGTGTGGTGGTGAAATCGCGCGGCCATTTCCGGGGCGGCTTCGACGAATTTTTCGGCCATGACCAGATTTGCGAGGTCGATGCGCCTGGCCTTACCTCGCCGATCCTTTCTAGATTTGCCTGGACGAAGTTGCCACGCCCGGTGCTGCCACTGGACGCTGAGGCGAAGTGGTGCCCGGAGGCGCGCTAGTTCCAAAGCTCTGGCCGGACGAATTCCTCGGCCAGACGGCGCGCTGGCGCCCTTCGCTGCAGCGGTGGGAACCGGATTCCAACCTTCTCTGGCGCTCGTGAGACGCGTCTCACAATCTGCGTCACCTGCCGGTGTCCGAGCAGGGGTGCTGGCTCGGGAGCTATGCTGGAATCTGGGTGACGCCGTGATCAGGCGGCGTGTTGTGCTGGCGTGTTGCTGACCTCCACGCCGTTCTTGAACGTGACGCCTTGGATGACTTTGGGCAACTGGTTCTCGCCCTTCAGCTTGTGCCAAGTCTTGGCGGCGGCCATGACCAGCTTGAACACCATCAGTCGGGCGGTGTCCTGCGACAGCGCCCCCTTGGTCCTCACCGTCCGATGCCGCAAAGTGGCGAACACGCTCTCGATCGGGTTCGAGGTGCGCAGGTGATCCCAGTGCTCGGCGGGGAAGTCGTAGAAGGTCAGCAGGGCGTTGCGCTCCTTCAGCAGGCAGGTGGCCGCCTTCTCGTATTTGGCCCCGTACTTCTCGACGAAGGTGGTGATCGCCGCTTCGGCCGTCGCGCGGTCCGGCGCCATCCAGACCTCGCGCAGGTCGGCCTTGGCCGCTGGCTGGACCGACTTCGGCAACTTGTCCAGCACGTTGACCGTCTTGTGCACGGTACAGCGCTGATGCCGGGTCGTGGGCCAGACCTGCTCGAGCGCCTTCCAGAAGCCGAGCGCCCCGTCGCCGGTGGCCAGTTCCGGGGCGATCGCCAGGCCACGCGCCTTGAGGTCGACCAGCAACTCCCGCCAGCTCTGCATGCTCTCGCGCAGGCCGACCTGGAAGCCGACCAGTTCCTTCCTGCCCTCCGGCGTGGCGCCGATCAGCACCAGCATGCACTCGGCCTGCGGCTCCATCCGCGCCTGCAGATAGACACCATCCGCCCAGAGGTAGACGTAGCGCCGAGCCGACAGGTCGCGCCGCTGCCAGCGTGCGTGGTCCGCCACCCATTCGCCCCGCAGCCGCGTGACCACCGACGGCGACAGGTTCGGGGCATCCTTGCCCAGCAGCGCCCCGAGCGCCTCCTGGAAGTCACCCATCGACACCCCGCGCAGGTAAAGCACCGGCAGCAGGGCATCCAGGCTCGGCGTCCGCCGCGCCCAGCGTGGCAGGATACTCGAGGTGAAGCGGATCCGCTCAGCCGGCTCGCCGGGACTGCGGTCGCGCAGCTTCACCCGCCGCACCGCGACCGGGCCGATACCAGTCTGCACCTGGCGCTCGGGGCCATACCCGTGCCGCACCAGGCGCTCGCGCCCGTCCGGCAGCGCCACGCCCTTCATCGCCGCCAGGAACGCCTCGGCTTCCGCCTCGATGGCCTGGCCAGCAGCCGCCGGGCGCCGCTCCTCAGGATCGCTGTCAGCGCATCGTCGACCTCGTCGGGCCGCCGGAGGGGGATAACTGTGGTATGGCTCATCGTGGCGTATCGCTCCTTCGGGAGGTTCTGGCAGGCTCGTCACCCGCCTCGATACGCCGCCTTTCTCAAACCGCCGTCACCCAGTTTCGGCCATAGCTCCTGGCTCGGTCAGGTGGTGCGCGGCTATCGCGCGTATCACGCGGTACCCACCAATTCGCAGGCGATAATATCATTCGTGCACTACTTCACTTGGCACTGGACCCGGGCGCTCGGGCGCCGCAGCTAAAAGGGCTACGTTACATGGACACCAATGGCGCCGATCGCCGCGTGGTGGCTGCCGCCCGCCAGGGTCAAGCACCAGTATCCGCAGCAATGTTTCATCGTCAAACACCCGATGTGGGAGCCGAGTGTGTTAGCAGCGCACGCTCGGATCTGTCCGGGGGGCGCCGCA
>NZ_JBHMFS010000052.1:0-4776 GCF_051433165.1 Falsiroseomonas sp. E2-1-a4
TCAGCATGGCAGCAGCCGTGATCGCGGCCAAGGAAATGCGGCCTTGTCGCAAATAGAGATCATCAGATCTGGTCTTCTAAACTGCCCGGTGGAGATGCACCGACTTGTGGTGGAGATGAGGCAGGCAGCGATGTCTGTCAGCTGCAAGCGGGTCGCGACAGGCGCCGGGGATATAAGAAATGATCCGGCAAGGGCGCTGCGCCATGCCGGATGGACTACGGTCCACAGGATCGGGCTTGACGCAGTCGTTTAGGGATCTTCCGCCCCGGGCGGAGCCGTCTTCGAACGGAGCAGGCTCATGAACAGCGTCAACGCCTTCGGCAATACATCCGCCGGTGGCTCGGATGCGTGCCATTCGGGAAAATGCCCGTCGATCGCCATGCGCGCCAAGCCGTATCCGAGAGCCCGTGTCACCAGGACAAGGTGATCGATGCCGAGATCCGGTGCGAGTGTTCCGTCCATTCGCGCCTGCTCGAACAACCGCGCCATGACGCCGCGAATCTCGTTGTTGGCGCGCTGGATGCTGTCGGAGGCCGTGATGTCGATGAGGGTGCGCGAACTGATGACCGCGAAGTGGGTCGGGTTTTGCAGCGCCCAACCCAGATAGGCAGCTCCCAGGGCTTCCAACTGGACGAGCGGCGCGTCGGTCTTCCTGCCATCCAGCGCGGCATCAACCGACGCTTTCAGGCGGTTCATCGCCTGCTCGGCGACCGCGGTCATCAGCGCGGTCTTGGTGGCGAAGTGGCGAAACGGCGCACCTGGCGACACGCCGACCCGCCGCGCCGCTTCCCGGACCGAGACATGCTCGACGCCGCGCTCCTCGATGATGGCGATGGTCGCGGCGACGAGGGCGTCCACCAGGTTGCCGTGGTGATAGCGCTCGGACGTGTCCCGCGGCGGCGGCGTGTGAGGTCTGGATTTTGGCATCGTGTCATCGGCATAGCACATCGCCTCTTCGGCCGTCCTCACCGAAGAAAGCGGTGATTACATTTTTCCTTGCGTCCACGCTGGCCACGATGTAAGCGGTGATTACTCACCAAGGAAACCAGCCATGTTCAGACATCTCGCACAAGCCGCCCTCGTCAGCCTTTCCGCGGGGCTCGGCGCACTACCCGCCGCGGCCCAGGATCCCGCCAGGCTGGAAATCGTCTGGCCGACCGAAGCCATGTCGGTGCCGCTCGGCGCCGACACCGAGCGCGCCATCGGCGTGGTCGTGCGAAGCAACTTTACGCTGCGCCCCGCCGGGCAATGCGGGGCCGAGCCGCGCTGCGGCCATATCCACATGAAGATCGATCCGGACAGCGACAGCTGCAACATCCCGGGCCGGCCGTACAACAGCATGAACAGTGACTTCGGCGGCACCCTGATCGCCGCCCGCTTTGGCCACTGCCCGACCGCGACCGGGGAGCACGTCATCGGCGTGCTCCTGGCCGACGACCATCACCGGCCGATCCTGGTGAACGGCCGCCCCGTCACAGCGCTGGTCCGGGTGACGACACGCTAACCGGTCCGCTGCAACGCGCGTGCAGAAGGCTCATTTGGAGAAGCGTCATGCAGCGTCGTCACCACCTGTCCGGTCTGCTCGCGGTGCCTGCCCTTGCTGCCGCAGACTTCGTGTGGTCACCGGCGGCGCGCGCGCCGCCCGGGGCGGCATTTCGCCAAGCTTCCCCGGCATCGCGGACTGGCTGCACGCGCCCGCGGCCTTCGATCCGGTGGCGCCTGGGCGGCCGGCAACGCTGGTGAATTTCTGGACCTATTCCTGCATCAATGCCCGGCGCACGCTGCCCTATTTGCGCCGGTGGGAGGCCACTTACGGGCCTGCCGAGCTCCAAATCCTCGGCATCCCCACACCGGAATCCGGCGTCGAGCATCTGCGTGGCCATGTGGAGCAGGCCGTGCGCGAACTCGCGCATCCGCTATCCCTCGGGCAGAACAATAGCTACCGCAGCTGGCGGGACTGGAACAACCGCGCCTGGCCGCCTTCCACCTGCTGGACGAGGAGGGAAGGCGCATACTGCTCCCCGAGGGCGAAGGTCACGCGCGCGTGATTAAGGGCGCCATCCGCGGGCTGCTCGGCTTGCCGCCGCGGGAACACCCCGGCGAGGAGGCCGACCTCAGCCGCATCGGCAAACCGGAGATCTACTTCGGCGCCACCCATCCGACGCCGCAAGATCCCGCCCAGTCACCCCGCCGCGGCGACGCGCCCTACGCCTTAAGCGCGGCGCCGGCCCTGCGGCTGAATCGCTATGCACTCGACGGCACCTGGGCGCGCGAGGCCGCGGCGCTGGTGCTCCGCTCACCCCGCGGCTGTCCGGCCCTTGCGACAGCATGGGTCAGGACAACACGGCAATTGGTCGGTGTCAGAACGCCGCGGCGCGCGATCCAAACGCCCCGCCCGGCTCAGACCGACGCTGTGACCGCGAACTCGGTCATCATCCCCGAGGCGAGGTGCGGCATGTGATGACAATGCAGCATCCAGCGCGCGGCTTCGCCCGCATCGAGGGCGACCTCGACCATCGACATCGGCGGCACATGAACCGTGTCGCGCAGCGCACCGGCAACGCGTCGCCCCTTCAACCCGACGACCTGGAACACATGTCCATGCAGATGCATTGGGTGGGCCATCATCGACATGTTGTGGAACGACAGCACGACGCGCTCGCCGCTGCGCGCAGTGATCGGTTGGTGCTGGCCCCAGACGGCCCCGTTGATTGTCCAGACGTAGGGCTGCATCGAGCCGCCCAGCATCAGCATGTGGCTGCGGTCAACGGGCCGGTCTGGCAGCGAATCGAGACCGATGAGGCGCGCTTCCTGCGCAAGATCGGTGTCGAAGGCAGGCGCTTCAGTGTCCGCAACAGCCTCAAGGCGCCGCACTTCGGCACCCTGCGTGGACAGGATCAAACCGGTCTGCTCGCGCGCCCCTTCGCGCAGCGCGAGGATCGGCCAGGCACCGACTTCGCTCGGCAGGTCGATTTCGATGTCCAGCCGCTGACCCATGGCCAAGCCAAACCGCGTGCCCGGTAGAGGCTGGATGGCGTGGCCATCCACCGCAACGAGTCTGGCCCGGGCGGCCCCGGTCTCGATCCAGAACACCGTCGCCGCGGCGGCGTTGATCACCCGCAAGCGGATGCGCCCGCCGCGCTCGACCTGCACAACCTCGGGGTCCGATAGGGTCCGGTCGTTGGCGAGATAGGCGTCCCACTCATAATCGTTCAGGTCCATGGCCATGCCGCCCATTCCCGGCATGTTGCGAATCTGCATGCCGCCCCTCGCGCCATGATTCATGCCCTGCATTGCGCCCATACCGCCCATGCGCATGCCCTGCGTGGGCAGTGCATCTGCACCTGCGCCATGCCCTGCGCCATGTCCTGCGCCGTGGCCGCCACCAAGGCCACCGCTGATCTCGGCCAGAACCTCCTCGGGCGACTTGAACGAGAAATCATGCAGGAACATGACAACCTCCTGCCGGTCGGCAGCGAGATCCTCCTGCGTGCGAACGATCAGCGGCGCCGCGAGCAACCGCATCTCCTGGATCGGCACATGGCTGTGCATCCAGTGGGTGCCCGGTCGGGCATCGAAATCGTAGGATCGGGTCTCTCCCGGCGCGAGAACGGGCATCGGTATGTCTGGCACGCCGTCCTGCGCGTTGGGTGGGATCTGGCCGTGCCAGTGGATGATCGTTCCAACGTCGAGGTCGTTGGTCAGATCGACCCTGAACCTTTGGCCGGGATCGAAGACAAGGCCCTGGCCGCCGGGACCGGCGAGGCCGAAGACGGTGGCCGCGCGACCGTTAATATCGAGCGTGCGGGTTGCGGCGGACAGAGTGATCGGGGCCACCGTCTGCGCGAACGTAAGACGGGGCATCTGTGTAGCAGCAATGGCGGCAGCACTTGCGGCGAGAATGCCGCGTCGCGAAAGGGTGTTCATGGTCGTCTCCTCGGAACATCACATCCCGTTCATCAATGCCGATGGGACGCCGCGGGCGTCGGCCCGGGCGTGATCACCGCAGCTCAGCGGCGAAAAAGGCCAGATGTCCCTCAATCCGGCGGAAGGGCTGCATCGAAGCGGTCGCCATCCGGCTCTGCATCATCTGCTGCATCATGCGGCCCATGTCGCCACCCATCATCCCGGCACCCGGGCCTGCCATGCCAGGACCTGGCGCGCCGTGCTGCGCTGGCGGCGTCGCTGGCTGCGGGGCGCCGGTGGTCGCTCCGGGATGGTGCGGATCGGTCGATGGACCAGCAGGGGCTGGCGCTTGCGCGAGCGCCGTCCCAGCCACCCCGAGCGCCAGAATGGCTGCCGTTGTGAAACTGCTGAGCTTCCTCATGATCCTGTCCTCTTCCGTTTTTGGGCAGCCGTGTCGTCAGACGCACGAGAGCCAGTTGAGTGCGCGCAGGGCGCTGCATGACGTCGGCCCAGCGCGTCACCGCGTAGGTGTACGCGCCAAGAAGGCACGCAATTCGATGATCTCCCGCTCCTGCTCGCGGATCACGGCTTCAGCCAGTCGGCGCATCGCCGCATCCCGTCCGTGCGCCAACTGAATGCGAGCCATCGCGATCGCACCCTCATGATGCGGGATCATGGAGGCCGCGAAATCGCGGTCCGCATCGCCCGTGAAAGTGATGGCCATGTCGCGGTGCATCTTCTCGTTCGCAGCCAGGAAGGCGACGGTCGAGGGGGACTGAGTGCCCGCTGCGCCCAGCTGCTGCGCGGTCGGCGCGTGCAACATTCCCGGCATGTGGCCAGGCGCCATCGGCATTTGGCCGTGCATCATCG
>NZ_JBHMFS010000053.1:0-3706 GCF_051433165.1 Falsiroseomonas sp. E2-1-a4
TCGGACAGACAACCGCCGATTGCTCGCCGTGGTCGGCGAATCCTATTAGACTGGGTGCGGGAGACAAGGACTCGGAGATGCCAGCGAGATGTTCGGCCTGCCAGGGGCATGGCCAGATTCAGGTCCAGAAACTTGAGCAGGGCCATAACCCGGCTGACCCCAGCAATCCGTTCGTGGAGACGGTCGTTGTGGTCGAGGACTGCAAGGCATGCGCTGGCCGCGGCGAGCTTATGTCCGGGGAAGATCTGGACCGAAGCGAGGTGGAGTGGGAAGAAAATTACCGGAACGGAGCATCTCTTATAGACGAAGACGAGTAATGCTCGGAGCGCCTACAGGTTTAGCATTGCCCTCTGTTCCATCCAGCGGGATGAAATTCGCTCCATCAACAACGGTAGACGCACGGCTCCTCTTCGGCATCCATCCAGGATATCTTCCACGATACATGGCGCGAGCAGAGTCAGCCTGAGCAACTGGCCCGCAAACCCACGGTCGATCTTCTCAGCCGCTGCTAACTCCGTGATTGATGCGTACCGCCCTTCGTCGAGTATGCGCTGGTACCGGAACGCCCGTGCTAGCGCCTTCACCACAGCCGGATCGGCGCGCGTGGTGACTGGCGGGACGCCATCGGTAATTGGCGTCAAGACGGTCTTCCTGCCCAGCCGATGCCGGATCGCCAGCGGCACCCGAACAGGGAACTGGTGGCAGAGCTCATGTGCCCCTCCGCCCGTTGGCCGCCATCGCGCCGAGATCCCGTAGCCGCCCAGCCAGCCCCTCGACTTCCATACGGCTATCGGCGCCAAAGCCCTGGCCCGCGCCGCGCCTTGACCGCTGCGCGACCCCGTTCATAGCTTGCCTGGAGCAGCCTTGGCGCGGACCGATCGGCCCATGCCAGCGAGATGTCCCGGAGAGCCCATGGCCACGCACCGCTTCCATCCCACACGATACTTCAACGCGATCGGCGTCGCCGAACCCTGCCTGCGCGTCGCTGATGGCGACACCGTGGTGACGGACACGGTTGATGCGTCAGGCCTCGATGCGCGGGAGGTGACCGTCGCCAGCCGGCCGAACCCAATGACGGGTCCGTTCTTCATCGAGGGCGCGGAACCCGGGGACACGCTGGCCGTGCGCATCGATCGGCTGACACCGAGCCGGGCGACCGGCTGGACCTATTCACCGCTCGCCCTGACCGTGCTGGACCCGGCCGCGATCCTCGACCGGCCACCGCAGCAGCGTGCTGTATGGGAGATCGACCGCGAGGCCCGGACGGTTCGACTGCAGAACACGGTGCAGGGGCTCGAGGATTTTGCGCCCCCCCTCCAGCCGATGATCGGCTGCTTCGGGGTCGCGCCAGCGGGCGGGCAGGCGCTGTCCACCGCGACCAGCGCGCAGAACGGCGGCAACATGGACTATCGGCTCTTCGCACCCGGCACGACCGCCTGGTTTCCCGTCGCGGTGCCCGGTGCGCTCTTCTATCTCGGCGACGGGCATGCCTGCCAAGGCGACGGCGAGATCGTCGGCACGGGCATAGAAACGTCCTTTGAGATGGAGGTGACCTTCCGCGTGCTGAAGCGGACGATCACCTGGCCGCGCGGCGAGACGGCCGACGACATCTTCACCGTTGGCAATGCCCGGCCGCTGGACCAGGCGTTGCAGCACGCGACGACAGAGATGTCCCGCTGGCTTGGCGAGGACTACGGTCTGGACGCCCGGGCCGCCAGTCACCTGATGGGCCAGGTCGTCCGCTACGATGTCGGCAATGTCTTCAACCCCGCCTTCACGGTCGCCTGCCGCATTGCCAAGCGCTGGCTCGTGAAGCGGTAGGATTGGACGTCACGTCTCGATCCGAACTTCTCGTTCGGTGGGTCGTGTCAGCGCGCTCGACAACAGATGCTCCCGCTGATGGGTCCATGCCAGGGGCATCGGCTCCAGCAGCGCCGGAAGCGCGACACGATCTGCCGCCCGCCCATCCAGAACCTGCTCGACCAAGTCGGGCGCCAGTAGCGTCAGGCGCAGCAGCCTGCCCAGGTAGCCCCGCTCGAGGCGCTCAGCGGACGCCATCTCGGTGATCGAAGCGTAGCGGCCCTCATCCAGCATCCGCTGGTACCGAAAAGCCCTTGCCAGCGCCTTCACCAGCGCTGGATCGGCGCGCGTAGTGACCGCGGCCGGTCCTGCCGCCATAGGCGTCACGACGGTCTTCCGCCCTGGCCGGTGTCTGATGGCCAGCGGCACGCGGACCGTGATGCTGGTCGCGGTCGTCATGCTGCCGCCATCAGGGCGCTCGGTGAGATGGCAGTGAGGTCGCGGACGAGGCCGCCGAGCCCATCTAGCCGCAGCCGAATGTCGGCGCCGGCCGGCCCAACCACCACCCGCTCCACCAATGATCGCACAATCCGCGCCTGCTCCGCCGGGAACAACTGCTCCCACAGCGGGTCGAGGCGGTGCAGCGCATCGTTGACCTCGCCCTCAGTCAGGTCCGGCGCCTCCCTGCGCGCCGCCCGCCAGGTGCCGACCACGATCTCCGGCTGCCGCAGCAGCGCCCGCACCTGGTCCACCACCGCCGCCTCGATCTCCGCCGCCGACACCCGGCGCACAATGCTGTCGTCGCCGGCGGCATCGCCCTTCAGCACCCGCTGCGCCACGTAGTAGCGGTAGAGGCGGCCATTCTTCCGGGCGTGCGTCGGCGACAGCGCTCGGCCATCCACGCCAAAGATCAGCCCCTTCAGCAGCGCCGGCGTCTGCGCCCGATTCTGGTTGGCGCGCACCCGCGGGCTGACCCGGAGGACGGCATGCGCCCGATCCCAGAGTTCCCGCGGCACGATCCCCTGGTGCTCGCCGGGATAGACCTGCCCCTTGTGCGCTGCCTCGCCGACATAGGTCCGATTGTTCAGCAGCTTGTAGACGTCGCCCTTGTCCAGCGGCCGGCGCCTGTCGATTTTGTAGACCACGATCACGTCGACCAGGTCGGCCCGACTGTCGCGCAGCAGGCGCTGCAGCGCGGGTCGCTCCAGCGTGCCGCCGGAGAACCCGCCATCATCGTAGCGGTCGCGCACCAGCACCCACCCCTCAGCGCGCTGGCTGGTGATGTAGGCCTCACAAGCATCGCGCTGCGCGTCGAGGGTGTTGAACTCCTTCTCCAGCCCTTCGTCGGTGGACTTCCGCGTGTAGACCGCACAGCGCAGCTTCTTGGTGGTGGCCGGCATGGCCGGCTCAATGCGGGCGCGCCGGGTCATGCGTCACCCCGCGCGCGCAGCCCGAAGAACGTCCAGCCGTTCCACCGAGTGCCGGTGATGTGGCGAGCGACGGCGGACAGGGACTGATAGGGCCGCCCCTCGAATTCGAAGTCGTTCATGCGTACAGTGACGACATGCTGCACGCCCTGCCATTCCCGGATGAGGCGCGTGCCGGCCAGTGGCCGGCTATCGGCCCGAATACGGCGCAGCACCACGTTGCCGCCATCCAGTTGCTCGCCGAGCGCCACAAGCCGGTCGACGGTTTCGGGCTTCAGCCCGCCATAGGCGAGCTCCTGGATTCGATAGGCCAGCCGGCTCTGGATGTAGGCCCGGTTCCAGGGCGGCGGCTCCTTGCCGAACAGTTCGCGCCACTGCTGCTTCAGCGTGGCGGTCGGCGCCGCCTGCAGCGCGGCGAGCCGCGACAGCACCTGCGTCGGCGGGATCTTCGGGATGGTGGGCGCCGGCGCGGGCACGGC
>NZ_JBHMFS010000054.1:0-2940 GCF_051433165.1 Falsiroseomonas sp. E2-1-a4
CGGATGGGCTCTTAAGCCCCCAAGGTCGGCAATGATTCATTTATCGGATCAAAGCAGGGGAGCGCGGCGCGCCGCATAGGCGACGCACAACCTGCGATGTATAGTTCAACCGCCCAGAGTTGCGGGGGGCACTGGGCCGCAGCCCCGATCCCTGCGGAGGAATTCGGAGCGAGCTTGGCGGAGCCGACATTCACGACGAGCGCCGTGCTTTGGAAGCTCGCCGAGGCCGCGCTGTTCAAAGCAGTGGCCGGGGCCTGGAAGCTGCTGTCGCACCCCTTGGTGCTGCGCTTCACGAGACGCAAGCAAATGAAGGCCCTCGCTAAGGCGGTTGGCCGGGCCATGGATGCGTTCCGCAGGCAACACCCCGTCCTGGCCGACGCCTTTTTCGACGAGGTCTTCGTCCTGCAGCGGGTCGGCCCCGAAGTCGAAAATTTCCTTCGGCAGTCGCGCGCCAACCCTGACCCAGCAGCGATGGCAGCAGCGTTCCGCGGCTACTTCCGGGCTTCGGTGCCGCCCAACATCGAGCGCGCCTGCTCCGACTTCCTCCGGGCACTAGGCGAGGAGCTGGAAGCCGAGGAGGACCTTCAAGAGATCATGCGGGGGCGGGCCGTCCTCGGGACGGCTGCGAGCGCCGCCCGCATTGCCGAGAACACGGAGAGGGCGGCCGAGCTTCTCGACCGGATCTCCACGGCGTCACAGGCGGCACCGCTGCCGACGCCAGCGGCACTCCGGGCCATGTTCGTCAAGCCTTCCGCGGACGTCGTGGGGGCACCGCGAACCCTGCCGGGAGGCGGCGAGTTCGTGCGCCCGGAGCTGGCGCAGGTCCTCGAGTTCATCGATCGCACCGAACAGGATGTCCGCTGTCTCGTGGTGCTTGGCGAGCCCGGCAGCGGGAAGACGGCCCTGTTGTCGTCCCTGTGCGATGCCCTCGCTAGCAAAGACGTGCCGTTCCTCGCGATCAAGGCTGACATGCTTGCGGAGCGGCGGAGTGAGGCGGAAGGGCTCGACCTCGATCTCGACTTGCCAGCACCGGTGGAGGACTGCGTGCGCGCCGTCGCCGCCGCAGGCCGGTGCATCCTCGTCATAGATCAGCTTGACGCGCTGGCGAGCGTGGTAGACCTCAAGACAGCACGGCTCGAGGCGGTGTTCCGGACCGTGCGCCGCAGCCTCGAGCACCCGAACGTTCGGGTCGTGCTCTCTTGTCGCGCTTTCGAGTACGCTCACGACTCCCGACTGGCTCGGCTGCGCCCACAGCCAGAGGAACTACTGCTCGAGCTGCCGCCGCTTGCCGACGTCGAGGCCAAGCTCGCGGAGGGCAGCATTCGCACGGTCGGTTGGTCATCGACTCTCAAGGAATCGCTCCGCGTCCCGCAGCACCTCGCTATCTTCCTTGAGCTCTCCGCGGATGGAGGGTTACCCCCGTTCGAGACATACCAGCAGATGCTGGAGCACCTTTGGCAATCACGCGTCTTGCGGGGCGGGGGTGCCGACGCGCGCCGGCTGCTGCTCGAGGATCTGGCGCTCGCGATGGGCGAGGATGAGGACCTTTGGTCTCCCGTGGCGCGGTGGGACCGAGCCTGGTCAGATCTTGAGCGCTGCGTCGCCCTGGGCGTTCTGCGGTTTGATCAAGCAAGGCGCAAAGTAGGCTTCGCCCACCAAACGATGTTTGACTTCGCCCGCGCACGGGCATTCGTCGGGCACACGGGCAGCCTCGCTCAGCACGTTCGCGAGAGACAGGAGGGGCTGTTCGTCCGGCCGCTAGTCTGGAGCGCCCTAACCTACCTACGCGGCCTGCAAAGCGCGTCTTACGATCGGGAGTTAGCCGCATTGTGGGAGGACGCTGGACTGGCAGGCCACCTGCGCGCCCCTCTTGCGGAATTCCTTGGACAACAGCACGATCCAACGTCGACAGAGCAGCGGCTCGTTCTACCTCGCTTTTCAGACGACAGTCTGCGCGGTCGGCTTTGTGCTGCAGTCCGCGGAAGTCCCGGCTGGTTCGCGGCGCTGCGATCAGATCACTTGCCAAGCCTCATGAAGGGCGCGCAGGAAGC
Source organism: Falsiroseomonas sp. E2-1-a4 (assembly GCF_051433165.1). NCBI lineage: Bacteria > Pseudomonadati > Pseudomonadota > Alphaproteobacteria > Acetobacterales > Roseomonadaceae > Falsiroseomonas > Falsiroseomonas sp. E2-1-a4. The sequence continues at coordinate 2,052 of NZ_JBHMFS010000054.1, forward strand.
CCGCAATAATTCCGCCACGATCCTCTACGGTGCGCTCCCGTTCGCTCAGCCTGCGGTGCTCGACCTCATCGACGCTCACTGGCTACCTGACCCCGCCAATGACGCGCGCATCGCCTGGCTCCTGGCGGACGTTCCGAGTTGGACAGATAGAGAGGTCCGCCTCGCCGAGATTATTCTTCAGCGTACGGACATGCACCCGGGCTTTGCACGAGACCTCGCCGCGGCCGCCTCTGCCGCTACTCCCGCGATCGCGCCGCGTATAATTGCGGCGGCACTCCGGCGGCAGTTGGCGGTCGCTGCGGCCGAGGACGCTGGAGTGCAGCCCTTGCCCAATGTCGACCACGATGGTGCCGAGACAGAGCAAGGGCTGGCGGCTCACATGGAGCGGCAGTTCAAGCGGTTCGCGAAAACGAAGCAGGTTCTGGAAAGCCACGACTGGTACGACCTCGCGGCGGTAGCGGAAGCCGACCCCTTTGCATTTCTCCAGTCCTGCTTCCCCTTGTTCGCGGAGGCAGCGGAGCGGCTTCGGACCGAGCCCCATCCGAGCGGCCGCGCCTATACTCGCTCGCATTGCTACACGCTGGACGGCCATCGCCTCGAGAACGACGCCTCGATGCACCCTCTGCTTCACGCCTTCGACCGTGCAGCGGAAGAGGCTGCGTCAGCGGACCCGGCAAGATTTCATGCTTTCATTACTCCCTGGCAAGCCAATGAACTACAGGCGGTTCAACGCCTCATACTTCTTGGACTTGCCGCCATAGCTGCGAGAGAGCCGGAGATGGTCATCAACTAGCTGCTCGGCGACACACGGCGCTTGCACGTCCTGGATGAAGACCACGGCAAGCTGAATACGCCCGGTCTGCTCGCGCGCCTCGCCCCGGCGCTTACC
>NZ_JBHMFS010000055.1:0-2781 GCF_051433165.1 Falsiroseomonas sp. E2-1-a4
TAGGCAATCAATGGTCCCGCTTCTCCGAAACGGAGCGGCTGTCCCTCATCGGCGTCGCGGAGAACCTCGACACGAAGCCGCGCATCTATACGGCGGTGCTTGGACATCCCTTCATCCTCGAGTTTCTCCACAGCAGTGAAGCGATCCAGCTTTGGGTAGGCGTGAGTGAAAGCTGCGGCCAGCTCAAGGCGACGAAGATGCGCAATCTCCCGGCTACTGCCTCCTATTTCCACGCGAGGCTTCACCTCCATGACACGGTGGATCGGAGCATTCGCTATGCACCGTGGCGGCCGGCACACCGCGGAGCAGCACGGCGATAATCTGCCAGTGTGCAGTTACGAGGTGCGCTGCGAACTCCTGGTGGTGGTGGCTGTCGCTAACTTTCGCGGGAGATCATCGTGGAGGTGCCAATTTGCGAATACGCAAACAGTGGACAGCGCCTCTGCAATGGAGGCGACGCCGCCGCCCATTGATTGCTGTATCGTGAAGGCTGACCTCTGCTGTCGCTGCGGCACGCAGCGGCCGGGTCAGCCGTGCTGCGCGTGTCGCGGCGGCGGCGGCGACCCGCGAACCTCACGGCGCTCGCGTGCCGTGCCGGGCAGCCATTGCGGCATAGTGGGCCCGCTGGCGCGTGAGGCGTCGGCTAAAGGCGTCGGCGGGCTCGGATCGCGGCACGATTCCGGCGCTTCCAAGCCGCTCCGCGAGCGAGGGGTCTGCCGCGGCGCGCATGACCGCTTCGCTGATCCGGCTGCGAGCTTCGACTGCCAGGCCTGGCGGTCCGAATAGACCGATGGTTCCCTCCACCTCAAGTTCAGGAAAGCCTTCCTCGATCACGGTCGGCACCTGGGGCGCGGCCGGCGTGCGTTCCGGGTTGGTCACCGCCAGCACCCGCACGCGCCCGTCCCGCGCGAGCCGGAGCATTGGCGCCAGCGGCCCGAGAAGGACATGCAGCCTACCCGCGACCAGGTCCGGGATCGCGTCGGGCGGGCTGCGATAGCTGGCTACCGTCACCGCAAGGCCTCGCTCCCGCAGGAAGGCCGGCAGGGCGAGGCTGAGGCCCCCCAGGCCGGCCGCAAAGCTGAGTGTTCCCGGCCGCTCCCGCGCCGCATCGACGAGATGCGGCAGGGACATCACCTCCGGCAGTGCCGCGGTAACGGCGACGCAGAGAAAGTCGGTCGCCACGAGCGAGAGGGGAACGATGTCCTTGACGGGATCGAAGGGCAACCGGTCCCGGAGCAGGGGCGTCACGGTGACGACCCCTGCGGGACTGAACAGCAGCGTATGGCCGTCCCGCGCGCCAAGCATCGCCTCGGCGGCAATAATGCCATCGGCACCGGTCCGCGGTTCCACTACCACAGGCTGGCCCCAGACTGCGGCAAGACGCTCGGCGTAGAGGCGTGCCACCATGTCGGTGGAACTGCCGGGCGCCGCCGGCGTCACCAGGCGCACACCGCGCTCTGGCCAGCCATTCGCAGTCGCTCGGCCGGGCCGTATCGCGGCAAGAGCAGCGAGCCCGCCGGCGAGTTGCCGTCGCGTAGGAGCTAACGCTGATCTGGGCATCGGGCATCTCCGGTCTGATGTCCCGACGCTAGCAAGGCAGGTCCCATGCCGGAGGAGCTATTCGGCGAACTCATTGTTCGGTAAAATCGAACGATGGAGCGCAGTGGCCTACTTGGTGACCTGGCAATCTTTGCACGCGTCGTGAGCGCCGGCGGCATCAGTCCCGCCGCAGCACAGCTCGGCATGGCGAAATCCTCCCTCAGCGCGCGGGTGGCGGCGCTTGAGGAGCAGGTCGGCACGCCGCTGCTGCTGCGCTCGCGCGGCGGGGTGCGGCCAACCCAGTCCGGCGAACAACTCATCCTGGCCGGGCGCGCCCTGATCGCCCAGGCGGAGGCGGCCCTGGCTGAGGTGCGCGGCGGGGCAAACCGGTTGGCAGGGACGCTGCGAATAACTTGCGTCGTCGGCGTGGCGGACGTGATCCTGGTGCCGCTGCTCGCCGGCTTCCTGAAGCAGCACGAAGGCTTGTCGGTCGACGTGCTGGCGACCGATGTCATCGTGGATCCGCGGCGCGAGGGCGTTGACGTCGCCTTTCGCTTTGGCTGGCTTCGGCGGCCGGAGCAGGGCTTCATCGCCCGTCGTATCGGCACCTATGAGGGCGCCCTCGTGGCGGCGCCGGATTACATCGCCCTCGCGGGCGGGCCGCCGCGGGACGCCGCTGAGTTGGCGCAGCATTCCTGGATTGGCTCACCGGCCTTCGGCGGCATGCGGCAGGCCCTTCGGCTGCACGGCCCCGACGGGCGCGCGCATGAGCTGCAGATGACCTGCCGCATCCGCACCACCGCACCCACCCAGCAGCGCGAATGGGCCATCGCCGGTCTGGGCATAACCCGTCTGCCGCGCTTCCTGGTAGCCGCGGATCTGGCCGCGGGCCGCCTGGTGCAGGTGCTGCCCGACCATCGCTATGAGGGGCCTTCGCTCTTCGCGGTTTATTCCCGCGAGGCGGCAGCCTCCGCGCGGGTGAAGGCCCTGCTGGCGTATCTCCGGGCGCATGCACCGCAGCCAACCGGGTGATGGCCGAGTGCATGCAGGTGGGCACATCCCCTACCGCAGCACGGCGCCGGCGGTCGTGGCCCTGCTGCCGGGGCGCAGGCGCATCTTGCTCGTCGCGTACAGCGTCGCGACCGGTCCGGCGATGCTGCATGCCGGGGCCATCACGCAGCCGGCTACCTTCCCTGAGAGCCCATCCGGAAAGGAATTGAATCGCCTGAATCGGATGTGATT
>NZ_JBHMFS010000056.1:0-2736 GCF_051433165.1 Falsiroseomonas sp. E2-1-a4
CTGGCGGCAAAGCCCTAAGCTTGAATCCAAACTTCCCGGATGGGCTCTCAGCGCCAGAGCGATTCATCATCGACCCGATCCACCAAATGCCGGGGCTGAACACCTAGGCGCCGCGGCCGGTGTGCAGCATGACGATGGTCTCGTGCACCTGCCGCGCCACGCCGTTCGGCGTCAAGTTCAGCACCTGCCCGGTCGCGGCATCGACATGGGCAGTGCCCAGCGCCGTGGTCAGCGTGTAGGAATCGGTCAGGTCGTTTCTATAGGGAAAGGTGAGCTCGCGCAGCGCCGACAGATCCACCCCTTGCAGCGCCGCCAACTGTCCCGGCGGAAGCCGAGCGGCACCGCTCGGTTGTACAAGTGCCGCGACCTCGGCCGCCGCGCCATCGGGCAAAACGCCGAACGTCGCGAGGGACATCCAACAGCCGGTCAGCGCCGATAGCGTAAGGCCGATCAACGCGAAGCGTCCGAGCTCGCAATGCGGCCGCTGCGTCGGCGTGCCGCGGCTGGGCCGCAGGATCGCGGCCCAACCGCCGAGCCGCGCGGCCAGCAGCATGGCGCCCGAGACGCACAGCACCAGCATCGCCGCTGCCCCCAGCCCTGCCGCAACGCGCCCTGCATCGCCCATCAGGTAGGAGCGATGCAGGTTCGTGATGGTGCGCGTCAGGTTGGATGGCTCATGCGGCCGGATCGCCTGGCCCGTGAGCGGATCAACCAGCTCGGCCGACGGAAGGTCCGCCTCGAAATAGTACGCGATGACGGAGCCGGAGGCCGTCCGCACGATGCGCTCCACTTCCGCATGGCGCAGTTGCACGGCCTCGGCAAGGGCGGCCAGGCGCTGAGATGCGAGTGGTACTCGGCCTTGCCACCTGCAACGCGCAGCGTGGAATGGAAGCGGTCCTGCCCATCCACCAGATAAATTGCGAGATACGCACCATTGCCGCCATAGGGGCGAAGCTACGTGGTGAGCGTGACGCTGCGCGCCTCGGCCGGCGGCGCGAAGGCAAGGGCCGGGAAGGCGATCGTGGCCGCGAGGACAAGTGTGGCGACGATCTTGTTCATCCGAATCTTTCCAGCAGGAACTGCGATGCGGGAAAAATGGACGTCCAATCTGACGCGGGCCTGAACCTGTGTTCAGCGCGGTGCTAGAATCTCGGGTAGCTGGACGCGAGCCTCGAAACCCGTGGCCAGCCCCGGCACGGGCGAGGTCAGTTCCAGGCTGGTGCCCGCGCCAGCCGCGATCGCCTCGGCAATCGTAAGACCGAGGCCGGACCCGGTGGCGGAACTGCCCCCTCGTTCAAAGGGCCGCTTGAGGCGGGACATTGCCTCCGGCGCGACCACGGTGCCACCATTGGTGACCTGCAGGAGGCCATCGTCGCTCAGCAGCACCCAGACCGGCTGATCGGCCGCGCCGTGTTTCAGCGCATTCTCGATGAGGTTGCGGGCCAGGATGGCGAAGGCGTCGGCATCCATGCGGGACAGCAGAACGCCAGTCATCGGCAGCGGGATGGTGAGCCGCGCGGCGGCGTCCGGATCGTCCCTGAACCCGTCCAGGACGAAGCCCAGGACCTGCGCCAGATCCTGCGGCGTCTCCGCCAACAGGCCAGCACCCTCGGCCTTGGCCAGTTGCAGCAGCTTCTCCGACAGGCGTGCCAATTGGCGCAGCGCCGCCTCCACGGTCCGGGCGCGCTGCCGCGCGGGGCCCTCGGGTACCTCGGCAATCAGCCGCTGCGTCTGTGCAAGCGCCGCTGCCACGGGGGTCCGCAACTCATGGGCGCTGCTGGTGGTAAAGCCACGCTCCGCCTCCAGCGCGCGTTGCAGCCGCGCGATCAGCCGATTGACCGAGCCCGCGACTGGGGCGAGTTCACGCGGAAGCGCTGTCGCGTTGACGGGCGACAGGTCACCGCGGCCGCGCGCCTCGACCTCCCGCTGGAAGGCCTGGACTGGCCGCAGCGCGAAGCGAACCAGCGCCCAGACGCCGAGCTGGCTGAGTGGCAGCAGAACAGCCAACGGCCACAGCAGCATGCCGACCGCATCGATCACCGCCTGGCGGCGATGGCTGATCGGCTCCGCGGTGGTGACGAAGAAGGTGCCCTGCACCGCTGCCTCGGTGTACAGGCGCAGGCCGCCCGCGTCCTGGGACCCTGGCGCCATCAGCGCCGAAAATGCCGCCGGGTCGGCGTCGTGGGATTGCAGCAGGACGCGGGCGTGGCTGTCACGGACGATGTAGGTGATCTGCTCCTCGTGCGGCAGCACCGAAGGCAGTCGTTGAACAGGGCTCTCGCCTTCGGCCGGGGGTTCGCTGTTCAGGCTCTCGCTGTAGGCCAGAGGCAGGATGCGCTGCGCGACTTCCTGCAGCGCGCTGTCAAAGACCTCGTCGATTTCGCTGCGCAGGATCAGCCCCGCCGGCACGCTGCCCGCGAGCCAGAGCGGGATCCTTCCCAGCGCGAGGCCAAGGCGAGCCGGCGTTGCAGGCTCCGCGGCCGGGATCCCATCAGGGTGCCGCGCGCTTCGGTTGGCGAGCCGGTAGCCCATGCCGCGGACCGTCTCGATGATGTCGTAGCCGAGCTTCTTGCGGATCCGGCCAATATAAACCTCGATCGTGTTGCCCTCGACCTCGGCGTCGAAGGATTAGAGCCGCTCCTCCATCTGCGCCTTGGTGACCAGCGCGCGGGGGCGTTGCACGAAGGCCTCGAACAGCACCCATTCGCGCGCCGTCAGGGCCATCGGTTGCCCGGC
>NZ_JBHMFS010000057.1:0-2574 GCF_051433165.1 Falsiroseomonas sp. E2-1-a4
TGTGTGCGGCGGAGAGAAAGTCGGCCACTGGAGCGGCGGCGTAGTGCTGCTGCGGGCGGGGTAAAACCCGGCCAGTGGGAGGCGGCCTACCCTGAGGGATCAGGGTGGGGCGCCGGGAGATGTTCGTGGTGGAGGTCTACGCGGCGGTTCGGAAGTTTGTTTTTCTGGAGGGTAATAGTCGGCGGGAGGCGGCCCGGGTTTTTGGGTTGAGCCGGGACACGATTGCCAAGATGTGCCGGTACTCGGCGCCGCCGGGCTATGTGCGGACGCGGCCGGCGGAGAAGCCCAAGCTGGGCCCGCTGCTGCCGGTGATCGAGGCGATATTGGAGGCGGATCGGGTGGCGCCGGCCAAGCAGCAGCACACGGCCAAGCGGATCTTCGAGCGGCTGCGCGGCGAGCACGGCTATGGCGGCGGCTACACGGTGGTGAAGGATCAAGTGCGGCGGCTGCGGGCGCGCGGGCGGGAGGTGTTCGTACCGCTGTCGCATCCGCCGGGCCACGCGCAGGTGGATTTCGGCGAGGCGGTGGCGGTGATCGGCGGGGTTCGCCAGAAGGTCCATTTCTTCTGCATGGATCTGCCGCAGTCGGACGCCTGCTTCGTGAAGGTTTATCCGCGGGAGACGACAGAGGCGTTCCTTGATGGGCACGTCTCGGCTTTCGCGTTCTTTGGCGGTGTGCCGCTGTCGATCCTTTACGACAACCTCAAGCTGGCGGTGGCCAGGATCTGCGGCGACGGCCGGCGCGATCGGACGCGGGCGTTCACTGGCCTGGTCAGTCACTACCTGTTCCAGGATCGGTTCGGCCGGCCCGGCAAGGGTAACGACAAGGGAAAGGTCGAGGGGCTGGTGAAGTTCTCCCGGTCCAACTTCATGACCCCGGTCCCGATCGCGGCCAGCCATGAGGCGCTCAACGCCATGCTGGCGGAGCGTTGCCGCCTACGGCAGTCCGATCGGGCAGGCCGGCATGCCGAGACGATCGGCGTGCGCCTGGTGGCGGATGTGGCGGCGCTGCGGCGCCTGCCGGACACGGTCCTGGAGCCGTGCGAGACGATCAGCGCGCGGGTGTCCTCGACCGCGCTGGTTCGCTACCGCGGCAACGACTACTCGGTGCCGACCGCCCATGGGTTCCAGGCGGTGCTGGTGAAGGGTTTCGTCGACGCGGTGCTGATCCTCTGCGACGGCGTGCCGATCGCCCGCCACGCCCGCTCCTATGGCCGTGGCGAGTTCGTCTACGACCCCTTGCACTACCTGGCGCTGCTGGAGACCAAGCCGGGCGCGCTGGACCAGGCGGCGGCGCTGCAGGGCTGGGCCTTGCCGCCAGCGTTCCAGCACCTGCGCCACCTGCTGGAGGCGCGCATGGGCAACCGGGGCAAGCGGGAGTTCATCCAGGTGCTGCGGCTGCTGGAGATCGCCGCCAAGGAGGTGGTGACTGCCGCGGTGGCCGAGGCCATCCATCTCGGCGCCATCGGCTTTGACGCGGTCCGGCAGATCGTTCTGGCGCGGATCGAGCGACGCCCGGCCAGGCTCGACCTGACCGCCTACCCCTACCTGCCGGGTACCGACGTGCGCATGACACGCGCTGCCGACTACGCTGCACTGCTGCGGGAGCAGGTGGCATGACCGCGGTCGATGCGATGCCGCATGGCACCAGCCAGGGCACGCCGCAGGTCCTGCTGGGGCATCACCTCAAGCAGCTCCGGCTGCCGACGGTGCTGCGCGAATACGACAAGGTGGCGCGCGAATGCGCCCGCGACGGCGTCGATCATCCCCGCTACCTGCTGCGGCTGCTCGAGCTGGAGTTGATCGACCGCGAGCGGCGCCTGGTCGAACGGCGGATCCGCCAGGCGCGGTTTCCCGCGACCAAGAGCCTGGACAGCTTCGTGTTCAACGCCATTCCCAGCCTCAACAAGATGTTGGTCCTGGAACTGGCGCGCTGCGAGTACATCCTGCGGCGCGAGAACATCATCGCGCTCGGTAACAGCGGCACCGGCAAGAGCCATGTCGCCCTGGGCCTCGGCCTAGCCGCCTGCCAGAGGGGGTTCAGCGTGGTGTTCACCACGGCGGCCCAACTGGTGCACCAGCTGATGGAAGCGCGTGACGAGAAGCGCCTGCTCAGGATGCAGCGGGAGTTGCAGGCGGCCAGGCTGCTGATCATCGACGAGCTCGGCTACGTGCCGCTGTCGCCGACAGGGGCGGAGTTGCTGTTCGAAGTGTTCAGCCAGCGCTACGAACACGGCTCCACCATCGTCACCTCAAACCTGCCGTTTGAGGAATGGACGTCGGTTTTCGGATCGGAGCGTCTGACCGGCGCCTTGTTGGACAGGCTCACCCACCACGTCCACATCCTGACCATGAACGGCGAGAGCTACCGCCTGGCCCAGTCCACCGCTCGCCGGCGCCCGCCGACGAAGACGGTGCCAGGCGAAGCCGCTGCCGGCGAGCAGATCGACCAGGATACCGGCGAGATCCTGCCGGGCTGACGACCCAAGCAAGCCGGTCACGTCCGCCGCCGCGATGCCGCCAGTGGCCTTGTTTTACTCCGCCACGCTGGCCTGCTTTTGCTCCGCCGTTGACA
>NZ_JBHMFS010000058.1:0-2243 GCF_051433165.1 Falsiroseomonas sp. E2-1-a4
TACCGGTACCCCTAGCCCGTTCCCCGCCGCAGTCGTCCATGGCCGCTACATCATTCCCATCATCAGAGTGTCGGCGATCCGCTTTTGCCCTTCGTCGAGCGCCGCGTAGAGCGGCCCAGCGGCGCCTCTGACGCGGCGCAGCGCCTCGAGGTGCGAAGTCATCATCCGCTCGTGCATCTCCAGACGCTGGGGCAGCGGCGCCGCCTGCGGCCCTCCTTGCATCATCGGCATCATCTGCTCTTGCATCTCGCCCATCGCCCGCGCGTTCGCGCGCAGCGCCTCTGCGAGGGCGTTCCATTGGGCTTCCTGCGCCGGAGTGACGCCGATCTCAGCGCGGAGGAAGGCGATGCGACCCTCGACGTGCCGGCCCATCATCCCGGGGTTCATCATCCCCATCATGCCACCGCGCATCATCGGCATCATGCGGTCCCCGCCCATCATGCCGGGTCCCATACCCTGGCCCATCATGCCAGGGCCCATCTGGCCGCCCTGACCGTTGGGCTGGCCAGTCTGCGCCCAGGCGGCGCCGATGCCGATGAGAGCCGCCGCAGCGGCGCCGAGCGCCGCTTTCCGTGAAATCGTCATGCGTTCCTCCTTGTATTTGCTGTGGCCCGGGGTGGGCACGTTACCGCGGGTCAGACCGTCCCCGCCGCGCCGAGCTCCGTTACGACTTCGCGCAGCTTCTCGCGCACCTGTCCCGCCGTCTCAGCGAGCGCCGGGTGATCGATAGCCTGCATCGAGGCCGCCGGATCCACGGCGGAGAACTCAACGCGGCCGCCGTCGCGCTCCTGAAGGATGACGTTGCAGGGCAGTGAGTATGCCGAAGCCGTGCCGCTGGAGCGCTTCCGTCGTGGCCTTTACGGCGCGCTCCATCGGGCCCTCCAGGGAGGTGGTGAAGTGGTAGGTCATCGCTCTGTCTCCTCGAGTTCTTCTGGGACCAACCGCTGCGCAGCCGGCGGTGTGCCTCAGCCGCCTCCGAGGATGTCGGCCTTGCGTCGGAGGTACTCATCGTGGTCGATCTCGCCGCGCGCATAGCGCAGGTCGAGCGCCTTGACGGCGCCGCCGGCCGAGCAAGGCGCGGCTCTGGCCCCGCGGCGTCGCAGAACCAACACCGCGACAACCACCAAGACGCCGAGCGCGACCAGCCAAGCTAAGCCGCTGCCCCACCCCCAGCCGCCGTGCATTATCATCCAGGGGCGGTCCCCCCAGCCGCCACCCGGTCCCATCACCTGCGCCAGGGCCGCTCCGGGGGCAAGCAGCGCCGCAGCGGCGGTGGCGAACAGCTCCTTTGACATCATCTTGAGGCCTCCAGCCGAGCAGCCGTAGCGCGTTCAGCGTGACCACCATGGTCGCGCCGGTATCGGCGGGGATCGCGAGCGGCAGCCCGGTGATGCCCATTATCATGGTCATCGACAACGCCATCGAGGCCGAGCGCGGTGGCGACGACTTGCTTCACGTTCGGCATTTTCCCCCGCGACAGGCCGATCAGTTCCGCCACACCCGTCACGCGTTCCTTCGGCACCGCCGCACCTGCGGTCTTCAGCGCTGCGTCAGCACCACCGCACTCGCCACGCCAACGTTGGCCACCGCTCGCGCCGGGGTATCGTTGATACTGTCCGAAATGTGACAACGCTGCTGCCCGCACGAAGGTTGCCGATCTCGCGCAGCTTGTCGTCCGGCAGCAGCTCCGCCTTGACGCGAGCTGCCGACGGTCATGGTGACAACCTCCACCGTGCCGGCCACTGCACCGCCGGGGATGTCGCTGGCGGCGCGCATCACGCGGCCGCGGGGCGAGCCGTCGGCGTTGATCGAGCCGGCCATAACGGGCTAGCCGGGCCACGAGTAACGGGGATGCTCACGCTGGTCGCCGGGCTTTCTTCGAGCGCCGAGCTTCCTTCCTCAATTGTGCCGTCGCAGGGCACGCGGCCGCCGAGGCTTATCAGCACCAGGTTGCCGACGGAAAGACGGTCGGCAGGGATCAGCGACCGCTTGTACCGAGTCGCACCTCCTCCAGCGGTAGAAAGTGGCGCGTGGGATGCCGAGCCGCTCCAGCGTCTGCCGCACCGGCAAATGGGATTGCTCGACCAGGCTGATGATCTCGAGCTTTTCGCTGGCAGGGTACCTCATGCGCGGTCGTCCCCATCCGCCAGCATGCTTTTTTTGCGCGGGCGCAGTTCCAGCGCACGTGCGGCCCTGATCGTATCCCTGGTGGTGGTGTAGGAGCGGTGCCCCTTGGCGGTTTG
>NZ_JBHMFS010000059.1:0-2133 GCF_051433165.1 Falsiroseomonas sp. E2-1-a4
CAACGACGGGGGCCAGTCCTTCCTCGGGCCCAGTGGGGTCCCAGACCAGTCGATTTCTGGGAAAGGCATCTCTCTGTCGTCTCTCCGGCCGGCCGGGGGGACCGTCCGCCTTACACGCATGCTGTCCGAAAGGCGGCGCGGTCGCGGCTCGGAAGCTGGCCGCGCAACGACAACCCATGGCGCCGCAGCAAGTCGCCGCGGGCGCTGTTCAACAATCGTCTAGCATTGGGAAGGTGGCGCTGGTTGGACAAATCCGCGTCGTTCCGCGCGCCGCCAGGTTCAGCGTGCGGCGAGATCCGCCAAGACCCCAGCCAGCACTGCCGCCCCCCGCGCCACCTGGGCCGGCGACGAATATTCCGCCGGGTGATGGCTGATGCCGTTGCGGGAGGGGATGAAGATCATCCCGCTCGGGCAGACCGGCACCAGGAACTGCGCGTCATGGAAGGCGCCGGAGGGCATCCGCTTCGGCTTCAGCCCCAAGACCAGCGTCGCCGCCTCGATCGAATCCTGCACCATCGGGTCGAAGCGGGCGGGCAGGGCGTTGAAGGTTTCCGTGACCGTGGCACGGCACTTTGCCATGGCGCCTTGCACGGTGGCCGCGATGGCATCGCCGCGTGCCGTCAGCACCGCGGCATCCGGATGGCGCAGGTCGATGCTGAAGCGCGCGAGGTCGGCCACGGTGTTGGAGGAGTTGGGGAAAACCTCCACCCGGCCCACGGTGAAGCGCAGCACATCGGCGGGGTCTGCCGTCAGCGCATTCAGCGCGGTGATGGCGCGCACCATGTCCTGCACCGCGTCCTGGCGCAGCGACAGGGGCGCGGTGCCGGCATGGTCGGTCTTGCCGGCGATCTCCACCAGGAACCAGCGGCTGCCCTGGATGCCGGTGACCACGCCGATATCCAGCCCCTCCGCCTCCAGCAGCGACCCCTGTTCGATATGGGGTTCGATATAGGCGAAGGGGGTGTGGCCCAGCGTCCGGCGCGGAATATCCGCCTCCGCCGCCAGCAGCCGGGCGAGTTCATCGCCGAAGCGCAGCCCGTCCCGGTCGCGCACCTCGTCCCAGGTCTCGGGCGGGCGGTAGCCGGAGAAGGCCATGCTGCCCATGCAGCCGGGGGCGAAGCGGCCGCCTTCCTCATTGGTCCAGGCGACGATCTCGATGGCGCGGCGCGTGGTGATTCCCGCCTCACGTATGGCCTGCACCGCCTCCAGCGCCGCCAGCACGCCCCAGGCCCCGTCGAAGCGGCCGCCCTTGGGCTGGCTGTCCAGGTGGCTGCCGGCGAGCAGCGGGGGCAGAGAGGGGTCGGTGCCCTCATGCCGCAGGAACAGGTTGCCCAGGGCATCGACGGAGGGTGCAAGGCCGAGCGGCCGCGCCCAGGACAGCAGCAGGCGCCGCGCCTGGTGGTCCAGGTCGGTCAGCGCGGCGCGGTTCACGCCATCGCCGGGAATGGCGCCGAGCTGCGCCATCTGCATCAGCCGGTCCCAAAGCCGCTGTTCACTGACCTGCATCACCTGCTCCTGCTTCATCCTGCGGGCGTATCAGCCTGCCGCCGGCTGGGAAAGCGGGTGCGCTACCAGCGCGCCAGCGCCTTCTCCACCCGCCCCAGGAAAGCCGCGCATTCCGGGCGGGTGCGGTGGTCCATGCGGGTCAGCGTGTACCAATCCGTGCGACAATTGCGGGCACAAAGCCTTCGGATGCCGCGGTTCAGCAGCTTGCGGTCGATGCGGCCGATATACCACAGCAGCCAGTGCGGCGAGCCATAGGTGGTGACCACACCGATCCGCTGGATGTTGGTCAGCAACGGCTCGATCGCGCCCTCGCCGAGGCGGAACGCCACGCCGGGCGCCCAGATGCGGTCGAACCAGCCCTTCAGCATGGCAGGCATGCCGTACCACCAGGTGGGATAGACCAGCAGCAGCGCATCGGCCCGGCGCAGGCTTTCGGCATGGTCCTCGATACCGGCCAGATTCGCCGCCACATCGTGGTAGCGGCCGCGTTCCTCGGAGGACAGCACGGGGTCGAAGCCCTCCGCGTATAAATCGCGGAGCTCCACCACATGGCCGCGCGATTCCAACGCGCGGCGGGCGGCGTCGCGGAGCGCGGCGGAGAAGCTGTCCGCGCGGGGGTGGCAATGG
>NZ_JBHMFS010000060.1:0-1845 GCF_051433165.1 Falsiroseomonas sp. E2-1-a4
CCCGGTCGAAGCGCGACAGCAGGTCCAGGATGTCGCCCTGCAATTCGCATGGCGCGGTGGATCAAGCGCGTGGAAGGCTCGGTTCGCGAAAGCACACGGCGGGCCGCTCGATCACATGGCGAGCGAGCCCCTGGGTCGCCGTGCCAACAGCATCATGGTTTCGCCAGCCTGCTCTGGAGGCGAACTGGATCAGCGTGCGCCACGCTCGTTGCGTCGCCAAACATCGTAGTTTGCGAGCCCGACGACGATAAAAATCTACATCCAGCGCACCATTCGGGTGTCGGTGAACATCTGCTCCCTTGATCATGTCGCTATTCTCTCCTCGGTGCGGTCATGAACCAGGCCCGCAGCGATGGATGGATAGTGCCTGTCCTCTGGCTAGCCCGCTTTCAGAAGCAATTGATTTTCCCTTGAGACGGTCATGATTTCCAGGCCACGATGGCCCGGTGCGGGGTAAGCGCTCCGGACGCATGGTGATCGGAAGCCTGGATGCGCTTCTTCTTTGGCGACGGCTGCGTCCTTGATGAGCAGCGGCGCGAACTGCGGCGTGGTGCCGAACTCGTGCCCGTCGAGCCGCAAGTATTCGACGTCCTGGCCCTACTCGTGCGCAGCCGAGGCCACGTCGTGACGCGCGACGACATGCTGCAGAATGTGTGGGGCGGCCGAATCGTTTCTGATTCCACCCTTGGTAGTCGCATCAACGCTGCGCGCCGGGCTATCGGTGATAGCGGGGAATCACAGCAGCTGATCAGAACGGTAGCCCGCCGAGGCTTCCGCTTCGTGGGTGATGTCTCGGAGCAGGGTGCCGCGAATGTGCCACAGGGCGACGCGGCATTAGTGCGTCAGCAGGTTACGTTCTGCCGTTCTGCTGATGGCGTGACGCTGGCTGTCGCATCGGCCGGCGACGGCCCTGTCCTGGTCAGAGCGGGCAATTGGCTGACGCATGTCGAGCACGATTGGAACAGCCCGCTCTGGTCGCCGCTGCTGCGATGGCTTTCGCAACGGTACCGTCTGGTGCGGTACGATGCACGCGGCAACGGGCTATCGGACCGGGACGTCGCCGATATTTCGCTCAATGCCTTCGTGCGCGATCTCGAGACGGCCACGAATTCTCTGAGCCTCAGCCGCTTCGCTCTGTTCGGAGCATCGCAAGGTGGTTCGGTGGCCATCGCCTATACGGCAGCTCATCCGGAGCGTGTGTCTCGGCTGATCCTGTGCGGCGCATATGCGCTGGGGCGCAACCGCCGGGGTTTGCGCATGGAGAAGGAGAAGGCGGAGGCGCTCATGACATTGATGCGCCAGGGTTGGGGGGATGAGCGTTCGGCCTTCATGCAGGCGTTCAGTTCGATCTACCTGCCACGAGGGACGCCCGAGCAGATCGGCTGGTGGACCGAGCTCCAACGAACGACGACATCTGCGGAGACGGCAATTCGCTTTCGTCAGGCCTGTGACGACATTGATGTCTCGGCTCTGCTGCCACAAATTCGGGTGCCTACCCTGGTATTGCACAGCAGGGGCGACACGGTATCGCCGTTCGAGGAAGGCCGCCGCATCGCCGCGGCCATCCCAGGCGCGCGCTTCGTTGAGCTGGATAGCTTCAACCACGTCATCGTGGAGAACGAGCCGGCCTGGCCGCGCTTCCTCGAAGAACTCGAACGCTTCCTGACGCCGGCGACCTGAGCCAATCCAACATGAGTGACGGCCCTGCTGAGCCAGGTTGCCTAGGTAACCGCGAGCTCTGCGATGGCGCCGCACTGGCTTCTAAAATTTGGATCAAAGGCCCGGCTTCCACCCGCGTCTGGCTGATCGCTCGCCCAAGCGCGTCCCTGGTCGCGACCGCCAAGC
>NZ_JBHMFS010000061.1:0-1771 GCF_051433165.1 Falsiroseomonas sp. E2-1-a4
AGTCGAGCGCGGAATGGCGGCGGATGGGGTTGTAGAAGCCGTCGATGTATCGGCCGATGGCGGCTGCGGCGTCGGTGCGTGTTTCGAAGGCGGTGCGCCAGACGAGTTCGGATTTCAGCGTCTTGAAGAACGTCTCGACCATGGCGTTGTCGAAGCAGTTTCCCCGCCCGGACATGGAAATCAGGATGCCGTGGGCCTTCAGTTCGGCCTGGTAGTCCACGGAACAATATTGCTTGGTCTCAACCGGTCGTCGCAACACCATCCTGAACTGACTGCAGCGCCGCGTCGATCGCTTCGGCAGGCGTCTTCCATCCGAGCGTCTTGCGCGGCCTGCTGTTGAGCGCTGCGGCCACTGCGGCGAGGTCATCGGCACCGTGCACGCTGAGGTTCGTCCCCTTCGGAAAGTACTGCCGCAGCAGGCCATTGGTGTTCTCGTTGGTGCCGCGTTGCCATGGGCTATGGGGATCACAGAAGTACACCTGCAGGCTGGTGTCGATCCGCAGCCTGGCGTGCTGCGCCATCTCGGCACCCTGGTCCCAGGTCAGCGAACGTCGGAGCTGCTCGGGCAAGGTGCTGATCGTCCCCGTGATCGCGTCACGCACCGCTTCGGCGCCGTGCCCGGCCAGCGCTGGCCCATTCTTCTCGCGCACCCCCGTTCCATGCCCCTCCATCGGCGGGAGGTGCAGCAGCATCGTGAACCGCGTCGTGCGCTCGGCCAGGGTGCCGATGGCGGAGCGGTTCAGGCCTATGATCAGATCTCCCTCCCAATGCCCCGGCACCGCGCGATCCTCCGCCTCAGCGGGACGTTCGCTGATGAGGATCTCCGGGGTGATGAACGACTTGCCGCGCCCATGCGTGCGCGCTCGCGGCACCCGGCCGGTCCGCAGGCATGCTGTCAACTCGCGCTTCAGTGCGCCCCGCCCCTGGACGTAGAGCGCCTGGTAGATCGCCTCATGGCTGATCCGCATCGTGGCGTCTTCCGGGTGGTCGAGCCGCAGGCGCTCGGCAATCTGCTGCGGGCTCCACGCCATGACCCATCTCCGCTTCTGCCGTCGCCCATGTCGCCGACCCTTCCAAGCCACCGCTGGGCCGGGAACTGCAGCGCCACCTGGCGCGACAACGGAACCAGCAAGCCGGTCCTGGATATACGACCGCAGCACAGAGTTCGCCGCGAGCTTCGCCACCTTCGGTCGACGCGCCGCCCGCTCGGCATGCCACTGCGCAGTCGTTGCGCGATAGTCCAGGTTGCCGCCCCGCGTTGCCGCGTTCCGCATGAGTTCGCGTGAGATCGTCGACGCTGCCCGGCCCAAGCGGCGCGCGATCTCGCGCACGCCAACGCCTTGAACTTGCAGCAATGCGATCTCCTCCCGCTCAGAAAACGAAAGGTAGCGCCCCGAAGGCGCCTTGGCAGAGCGCAATAAGTGCGACGGTGCCATCCCGCCCGCTACCCGGAACCATCTCGACCCGACTGCCTGCGACACACCCACACCCATTGCCGCGTCCTCGCTCGACAGCCTGCCGCGATAAACGCCCAAAACCGGCGCCGGTGCTCCCGCATCCCCACGCCAGGTCGCCCGGGCGACCTCAGCTTATCCCGTAAAAGCCCGTTCCGAACGCCGTCGACCCGCCATCGCACAACACTCCGCCAAGGTGTTGCGACGACCAATTGAATCCGCCTTGACTGCCGCGGTCCGAGTGGTGGATCAGGCCTGCCGCTGGACGGCGCATGACGACCGCCTTCCGCAGTGCTGCCAGGGCCAGGTCGCGGTGC
>NZ_JBHMFS010000062.1:0-1455 GCF_051433165.1 Falsiroseomonas sp. E2-1-a4
CTTGGTCTCAACCGATCGTCGCAACACCATCCTGAACTGACCTCAGGGCCGCGTCGAGCGCCTCGGCAGGCGTCTTCCATCCAAGCGTCTTGCGCGGTCTGCTGTTGAGGGCAGCGGCCACTGCGACGAGGTCGTCAGTGCCGTGGACGCTCAGGTCCGTCCCCTTCGGGAAGTACTGACGCAGCAGGCCATTGGTGTTCTCGTTCGTCCCGCGTTGCCACGGGCTATGCGGATCGCAGAAATACACCTGCAGGCTCGTGTCGATCCGCAGCCTGGCGTGCTGTGCCATCTCCGCCCCCTGGTCCCAGGTCAGCGAACGTCGGAGCTGCTGCGGCAGGGTGATGATCGTGCCAGTGATCGCGTCGCGCACCGCCTCGGCGCCGTGTCCGGCGAGCGCTGGCCCATTCTTCTCGCGCGGCCCCGTCCCGTGTCCCTCCATCGGCGGCAGGTGCAGCAGCATCGTGAACCGCGTTGTCCGCTCAACCAGGGTGCCGATGGCCGAGCGGTTGAGGCCAATGATCAGATCGCCTTCCCAATGCCCCGGCACCGCGCGGTCCTCCACCTCGGCCGGACGTTCGCTGATGAGGATCTCCGGGGTGATGAACGACTTGCCCCGTCCACGCGTGCGGGCCCGCGGCACCCGCAACGCCCGTCCTGTTCGCAGGCACGCCGTCAACTCGCGCTGCAGCGCTCCCCGGCCCTGGACATAGAGCGCCTGGTAGATCGCCTCGTGGCTGATCCGCATCGTCGCGTCATCCGGGTGGTCGAGCCGCAGGCGCTCGGCAATCTGCTGCGGGCTCCATGCCATGGCCCATCTCCGGTTCTGCCGCCGCCCGTGCCGCCGACCCTTCCAGGGTACCACTGGGCCAAGAACTGCAGCGCCACCTGGAGTGACAACGGAACCGGCAAGCCGATCCTGAACATAGGACCGGAGCACCAGGTTCGTCGCGAGCTTCGCCACTTTCGGCCGACGCGCCGCCCGCTCGGCATGCCACTGTGCGGTCGTCGCACGATAGTCCAGGCTACCGCTCCGCGTCGCTGCGTTCCGCCTGAGTTCGCGTGAGATGGTCGACGCCGCTCGGCCCAAGCGACGCGCGATCTCGCGCACGCCAACGCATTGGACATGCAGCAACGCGATCTCCTCCCGCTCCGCGAACGACAGATAGCGCCCCGAGGGCGGCTTCGACGACCGCGACAGGTGGCTCGGGGCTGTCCCTCCCGCCTGCCGAAACCATCGGAACCCGACCGGCTGCGATATTCCAGCCTCCATCGCCGCGTCCTCGCTCGAAAGCCCTTCAGCGACCAAAGCCCAGAACCGGCGACGATGCTCCTGCCGCGCCACAGGCGGCCGACCCGGCGACGTCAGTTTTCCCCGCAAAGCCCGATCTGAACGCCGTCGACCCGCCATCGCACCCACCCTCCACCACGGTGTTGCGACGACCAATTGAATCCGCC
>NZ_JBHMFS010000063.1:0-1408 GCF_051433165.1 Falsiroseomonas sp. E2-1-a4
TAAGACCTCCTGTTGAGCGCGGTCCCCGAACCGGATGATGTCGGCCCGCATCTGATTGATGGTCACCCAGCTCTTATAGCTGAAGGTGAGCCTCAGCTGCGGATTGAGCGCGATGAGGTTGGCGCGGAACTCGCGCTGGCGGTGACTCTGATTCTGCATGTCGGTGGTCCTGGTCCCTGGTGCCGGCAGCGAGGGCTGCTGCCAGCCTCCCTTTACCGAGGATGACATCCGCACCGTCGCGGCCGGCTTCCGCGCGCCGTCCTGGAAGCTTCGGCTTGCGCATCTCTTCCCGGGCAGGGCACCGTCGCATGGCCTTACTGCACAAGGACCATCGCCCCTTGTCTGCGCTGCACGACCTTGAAGGCCTGATCGCCTGGTCCCGCCGGGAGGATTGGCGCGAGCCCTTCAGCACCCTCCTGGACCGGCATATCGGCAAGGCCTGCGCCGGTGCCGGCATCTCGGCGGCCGGTATTGGCGACGCGCTTGGCGACCATGCCATGTCCACCGTCTTCGGCGCCGTGTTCGAGGACCTGCTGGGGCTCGACCTGCCTGACGGCCGTAACCTCGCCGACGAGTATCTCCGTCGCCGTGGCTGGAAGGAGAGCGCCGCCAACCGCAACTACATGGCCGCGCTGCGCCGGACGCCCATGAGTCTATTCGAAGTGAGCGGCATCGTGCCGGGCGAGAGCATGATGCTGCGCGACCTGGTGCGCGGCGGTGATCCGGTCAGGGTGATGGAGAAGTCCGGGTCGCGCGGGGCCCGGCAGTGGGATCGCTTGGCAACGCGGCTGATCCAGCTCGGCGACCGGTCTGTCATCAGCGGCGCGCTGATGGTCTTCGACATGGACACCAGTGATGCGCTGCTGAAGGCGATCCTGCGCACCCTGGCGAAGGCGCCGGGCGAGGCTGCGAAGCTGGCGCGCGAGCTCGGTGTCGCGGTGGATGAGGCGGCTCTTGATGTTGTTGCCGACCTTGACCTGGTGCTGGCCGGCGCCGGCTTCCTGTTCACCAGCTTCTGGCTGGATTCGGCGTTGAAGGCCGCCCTTCGCCCATCACGCCCGGAGGTGGTCAACAGTGCCGGCGAGCCCCTTGAGTTCGCCACGGTGCATTTCCCGCTGGCTGCCGGTGTCCGCCTCGATGCAGTGCGCGCTGCGCTGTCGGTGGTCCCGGGGCTGCGGCAGGAGAATGCGGACTTCTGGAACTGGGTGGAGGAAGGTGCGACCGGGC
Organism: Falsiroseomonas sp. E2-1-a4; assembly: GCF_051433165.1. Classification (NCBI taxonomy): domain Bacteria; kingdom Pseudomonadati; phylum Pseudomonadota; class Alphaproteobacteria; order Acetobacterales; family Roseomonadaceae; genus Falsiroseomonas; species Falsiroseomonas sp. E2-1-a4. Next base: position 1,228 of record NZ_JBHMFS010000063.1, read on the forward strand.
GCTCGCGCCGTAAGCCGAACGCGCAGCAGTTCAGCACCACGATTCACGACGGGGCGGTGGTGCTGGGCAATCTGGAACTCAAGGCTCGGCGGCTCTCACTGACCGCCAACTCGGAGGCGCGGGCGGCACGTGGCCAGGCTCTGCTGGCCGCGGCGCTGACCGATCTGGTGCGTACGCCGCT
>NZ_JBHMFS010000064.1:0-1364 GCF_051433165.1 Falsiroseomonas sp. E2-1-a4
CCAAGATGGAGGCCGCGAAGGATGACGCGGACGGCGCCGAACTGCTGTTCCGGCTGCGGCTGGTGGACCTGCCGCCGGACCCGGACGGCGACCCGCGCACCACCTGCATCGCGGAGGAAGCCGAGGGCGGGGCGAAGCGCCGGAAGCCGCTGCCGGCCACCGCGAAGGCCGCGCTGTCCGCGCTGTCGAACATCATCCTCTTGTCGGGTGAGCCGATCCCGCCGGGCGAGCTGATGCCCCTCAAGGCCAAGGGGGTGCGGGAGGGCATGTGGCGGGCGGAGTGCGAGGCCCGCCGCCTTTCCATGGCCGAGAGCGACAAGGACCGCGAGCGGGTGTTCCGCCGCGCCGCCGCCGACCTCCGCAGCGCGGGTGAAATTGCCATGCGGGACGGGTGGGTGTGGCTGCTGCGGACAGGGGATGACCAGTCCAATGGAGTGCGCCCCTGCGGGTGGACAGGATGGGCGATTTGAATTGACCCTCCTGGTCGGGCTTCCGGAGGATGGAAGTCATGACGAAGCATCGGTCGCCAGCGCCGCGTTCAAGCGGCAGGTTGCTGAGGAGTGCATCGCGGGGGAGACGCTGCACGCCCTGGCGCAGCGGCACGACATCTCGCGGCAGTTGATCCGGATCTGGGTCGGTAAGTTCGAGGCAGGCGCGCTCGATGGCGACGTGCAGGCAGCGGATCTCCTGCAGGAATACGAGGCCAGGATCGCGGCGCTCGAGCGGATGGTCGGGCGGCAGGCGCTGGAGATCGAGCTGCTAAAGGGGGCTTTGAAGCATGCTCCCCGGCCGAGAAGCGCGAGCACCTCCGTCGTCACCGGCCCCGTGGCCTCTCCATCAGCCGAGGGTGCGCGATAATGGGCCTCCCGCGCTCCACCTTCTATGATCCTTCGCCTGCGACGCTGGATGCAGACGAGGTCCTCGCCCGGATCGGTGCGATCTGCGACGAGTTCGAGTGCTATGGCTATCGTCGTGTGGGGGCCGCGCTGCGGCACCAGGGCATCGTGGTAAATGGCAAGAAGCTGCGGCGCCTGATGCGCGAGCACGAACTTCAGCCCAAGCGACGGCGACGTTATGTCGTGACCACCGACAGCGGCCACGGCGGGCCGATCTACCCGGACCTGGTCAAGGATGTCGTGCCCGATGGCCCGAACCAGCTGTGGGTCGCAGACCTGACCTACGTCGCCATTCCTGGCAGCTTCGTCTACCTGGCCGCCATCCTCGACGCCTGGTCGCGCAAGGTTATCGGCTATGCAATCAGTCGGTCGATGGATGCCCGTATTGCCGTTGCCGCGTTGAAGGCGGCGGTTCGCGGTCGCAGCCAGCCCAAGGGCTGCATTCATCATTCCGACCGCGGATCGCAA
>NZ_JBHMFS010000065.1:0-1291 GCF_051433165.1 Falsiroseomonas sp. E2-1-a4
CTGGACACCTCCAGAAACCCCTCGCCCTGATGCTGTTCGGCTGATTCACTGACGCGGAGGAGCGCGGGGGAAGGCGATGGTTTGGCAGCCTGGATTCTTCGACGTGGAGGAGCGGCTGCGGGAGCTGTCGGCCAAGGGCGATGACCTCGAGCGGATCGCCGTGCTGGTCGATTTCGCCATGTTCCGTGCTGAGCTGGAGCAGGCCGTGCCGCGCGCCGACGGTACGAAGGGCGGCCGGCCCGCCTTCGATCACGTGCTGATGTTCAAGATCCTGCTGCTGCAGGCGATGCACGGGCTGTCCGATGAGCGCTGCGAGTACCTCATCAAGGACCGTCTGTCGTTCATGCGCTTCCTTGGCCTTGGGCTGGCCGATCCGGTGCCGGATGCCAACACGATCTGGGCATTCCGCGAGGCGCTGAAGCGTACGGGCGCGGTGGAGCGGCTGTTCGCGCAGTTCGATGCCACACTGCGCGCCGCTGGCTACCTGGCGATGGGCGGGCAGATCGTGGACGCGACCATCGTCGCCGCACCGAAGCAGCGCAATACCGAGGCGGAGCGGGCGGCGATCAAGGCCGGGCAGGTTCCTGAAGGCTGGGCGGAGAAGCCCGCGAAGCTGCGCCAGAAGGACCGCGACGCGCGCTGGACGGTGAAGTTCTCCAAGGCCAGGCCGCGCGAGGATGGCGCGCCGCAGGTCGATCTCGCAGTGCCGGCCTTCGGGTACAAGAACCACGTCGCGATCGATCGCCGGCACGGGCTGATCCGCGGCTGGACCGCGAGCCACGCCGCCGCCCATGACGGTGCGCGCCTCGCGGAGGTGGTCGATGCCGACAACACCGCCGGCGATGTCTGGGCCGATACCGCCTATCGCTCGGCGAAGAACGAGACATGGCTGGCCGAGCGTGGCCTGGTCTCGCGCATCCACCGCAAGAAGCCGCCGGGGCGGCCGATGGCGGCAAGGACGCGGCGGGCCAATGCCCGCAAATCGACCGTTCGCTCGGCCGTCGAGCACGTCTTTGCCCGGCAGAAGGGGCCGATGGCTCTGGTCGTGCGCACCATCGGCATCGCCAGGGCACGGGTGAAGATCGGCCTCGCCAATCTCGCCTACAACATGAAGCGGCTCGTCTGGCTCAGCAGCAAGCCCGCGACTTCGTAGCGGCACGCAAGCAGGCAAGCCGCCGCCACCGACATAGCGGCCCCGTTCCCCGGATGCACGCGCAACCGCGTCGTCGCCGCCCCGGCAGCCTCATACCGCCCTCATCCGCCGAAGCCGCGAGGTTTCTGGAGGTGTCCA
>NZ_JBHMFS010000066.1:0-1281 GCF_051433165.1 Falsiroseomonas sp. E2-1-a4
GGCCTCCGCGTCATCCTGCCATGGCTGGCAGGCTGACGGGTGCAGTGTCGCTGACGGTACTGATGGTTTCCAGCGTCATGTAGCGGGATCGCTGGGTAGCCCATTCGTCGGATTGCTCGAGAAGGATGGCGCCGATCAGCCGGGTGATGGCGGCCTCGTTTGGGAAGATGCCGACGACATCGGTGCGGCGCTTGATTTCGCCGTTGAGGCGCTCGATCGGGTTGCTGGAATGGATTTTGGCGCGGTGCTCGCGGGGGAAGTCCATGTAGGCCAGTACATCGGCCTCGGCGGTATCCATCAGCTCGGCCAGCTTCGGCACTTTCGGGCGGAGCTGATCGGCGACCCGGCGCCACTGGGCATGGGCGGCCGGAGCATCGGCCTCGGCGAAGGCGGTGCCGATCCAGGCAGAGACGATGCGGCGCTGGGTCTTGCCGGCATGGGCGATGGCGTTGCGCATGAAGTGGACGCGACAGCGTTGCCAGGTTGCCCGTAGGACTTTGGTGACCGCCGCCTTCAGGCCCTCATGGGCGTCGGAAATCACCAGCTTCACGCCGCGCAACCCGCGGCGGGTCAGGGAGCGGAGAAAGTCGAGCCAGAAGGTCTCCGCCTCGGAGGCGCCGATCGCCATGCCAAGGACTTCGCGCCGGCCGTCGCCGTTCACGCCGACGGCGATGGTGACGGCGACAGGGACCACGCGACCGGCCTCACGCACCTTCACGTAGGTGGCGTCAAGCCACAGGTAGGGCCAGTCGCCCTCGATCGGCCGGGAGAGGAAGTCGCGGACCCGGTCGTCGATCTCGGCGCAGAGCCGGCTGACCTGGCTCTTGCTGACGCCCTCCATCCCCATGGCGCGGACCAGGTCGTCCACCGAGCGGGTGGAGATGCCCTGAATGTAGGCCTCCTGGATCACTGCGGTCAGCGCCTTCTCGGCCGTCCGCCGGGGCTCGAGGAAGGCCGGGAAGTAGCTGCCCTTGCGAAGCTTCGGGATGCGCAGTTCGACCGTACCGGCCCGGGTCTGCCAATCGCGCTCGCGGTAGCCGTTGCGCTGGTTCAGCCGCGTCTCGCTGCGCTCGCCATGAGCGGCGCCGCACAGGCCATCGGTCTCCAACTCCATCAGCCGCTGGGCGGCAAAGCCGATCATCTCCCGCAGCAGGTCGGCGTCGGACGACTTCTCCAGCAGCCCGCGCAGCGCCATCGTATCCTCGGTCATCGTGGTCGTTCCCAGGTCAGGGGTTGCAGGTCTCGACAACCCAAACCCTACCGAGGAACACCACGATGGCC
>NZ_JBHMFS010000067.1:0-1280 GCF_051433165.1 Falsiroseomonas sp. E2-1-a4
CGTGTTGCTGGTGGATCAAGCGGCGCTGTTGGATGGTTTGCCGCTTGATGCGTTCGCGGTCGAGCAGGATGGTCTGGCCGCGGCCGAAGTAGACATCGGCTGGTGTGAGATTGCGCAGGCTCTCATGGTAGCGCTGATGGTTGTAGTGGTTGACGAAGGCTTCGACCTGCGCCTCGAGGTCGCCGGGCAGGTAGTAGTTCTCGAGCAGGATGCGGTTCTTCAGGGTCTGGTGCCAGCGCTCGATCTTGCCCTGGGTTTGCGGATGGCAGGGCGCGCCACGGACATGGCCCATGGCATTGTTGGCCAGCCATTAGGCAAGATCACCCGCGATGTAGCAGGGCCCGTTGTCGGACAGCAGGCGCGGTCGGTGCCGCACGCGGGCCTGGGTGCAGCCTGAGGCGGTGAGCGCCATTTCCAGCGTCTCGGTGACGTCGCTGGCGGCCATGCCGGTGCAGAGCTTCCAGGCGATGACGTAGCGCGAGAAGTCGTCGAGCACTGTGGACAGGTAGAACCAGCCCCAGCCGATGACCTTGAGGTAGGTGAAGTCGGTTTGCCACAGCTGGTTGGGCGCGGTGGTCTTGGTGTGGAACTCCTCGGCCGCCTTGACCACGATGAAAGCCGGGCTGGTGATCAGGTCGTGCGCCTTGAGCAGGCGATAGACCGAGGCTTCGGAGACGAAGTAGCGCTGCTGCTCGGTGAAGCGCACGGCGAGCTCGCGTGATGACAATTCCGGCTTGGCCAGCGCCAAGGTCGATGATCTTGTCGCGTGTCGGATCCGGGATGCGATTCCACACGCGATCCGGCCGCGAAGTCCGGTCGGCCAGGGCTTCCGGGCCGCCACGCTGGTGGCGGTCGTACCAGCGGTAGAACGTCGCCGGCGGCACGCCCAACTGGCGCAGCGTGCGCCGTGCCGGCAGGTGGGACTGCTCGACGAGGCGGATGATTTCGAGCTTCTCGTGAGCCGGGTACCTCATGTGCGGTCGTCCCCAGCCGCGATCATGCTTTTTTTCAGCAAGCGCAGCTCAAGTGCCTGTTCGGCCACGACCTCTTTCAGCGTGCGGGCCTCCTGGCGCAATTCCTTGACCTCGTCGGTCGTGGCGGCGCGGGCCGTGTCGCCGGCCAGGCGGCGCTTGCCGGCTTCCAGAAATTCCTTCGACCAGGCGTAGTACAGGCTCTCGGCGATGGCCTCGCGGCGGCACAGCGCGGCAATACTCTCCTCGCCGCGCAGGCCTTCGAGGACGATGCGGATCTTGTCCTCGGCCGAGTGGTGCTTGCGGGTA
>NZ_JBHMFS010000068.1:0-1272 GCF_051433165.1 Falsiroseomonas sp. E2-1-a4
TGACCAGCCCCCATTGAGTGGTCCGGGGGAGATTTTAGTGGATTGTCGCTGTAGCAGGCTGGGCTGATCCTGCCGGGCCAGGACCGGTGGCCGCGGCAGGGGCTCTCGGCATGATCACCTCGGGTGCGGGCGGCCGGTAGCCGAGTGAGGAATGCGGGCGCGCTGTATTGTAATGCACCCGCCAATTCTCGATCAGCACCTTTGCCTCAGCAAGCGTGTTGAAGATCTCGGCTGCCAGCAGCTCGTCGCGCAGCTTGCCGTTGAAGCTCTCCACGTATCCATTCTCCCACGGGCTGCCAGGTTCTACGAAGGCGGTCTTGGCACCGACACCGCTGATCCAGCCCTTCACCGCCGTCGCCGCGAATTCCGGCCCGTTGTCGGAACGGATATGGGCTGGCGTGCCGCGGACGATGAAGAGGTCCGCCAGCACGTCGATCACATCAGCCGCCCCCAACTTGCGCGCGACCCGGATGGCGAGCGCCTCGCGCGAGAACTCATCCACCACGCACAGCATGCGAAACTTGCGGCCATCCCGGGTGCGGTCCTCGACGAAGTCATAAGCCCAGACCTGGTTTGGCCGGTCAGGACGCAGGCGGATGCAGGAGCCGTCATTCAGCCACAGCCGCCCGCGCTTCGGCTGCCGCGGCGGCACCTTCAGCCCCTCACGCCGCCAGATCCGCTCGACGCGCTTGTGGTTGCACCGCCAACCTTCAGCCCGCAGCAGCGCCGTGATGCGGCGGTATCCGTACCGCCCATACTGCCGCGCCCAGTCGATGATTGCCGCCGCCAGCGCCGCTTCGTCGTCGGTTGTCTCAAGCGCTTTGCGCTGCGTCGAGCGATGCTGTTCCAGCACACGACAGGCGAAGCGCTCCGAGACGTCCAGCTTGGCCACAACCTGTGCCACACAGGCCCGACGCCGCGCGGCGCTCAGAAGTTTCCCGAAGCGGCCTCCTTGAGCACCAGCTTCTCCAGCGTCAGATCCGCCACCGCCTTCCGCAGGCGGCCATTTTCCTGTTCCAACTGCTTCAGGCGTTTCACCTGATCCAGCTTCAGACCCCCGTATTCAGAACGCCAGCGATAGTAAGTCGCCTCCGTCACGCCAATCGCCCGCACCGCCTCCGACACCGCTTTGCCCTGTCCCATGAGCACCTCAACCTGCCGCAGCTTGGCAACAATCTCCTCCGGCTTGTGATGCTTCCGTGCCATCCCTTGCCCCTCCGCTTTGCCTCCGGCCCCTCATAGCCGATGGCCCACTTCTAGGGGGGCAGGTCA
>NZ_JBHMFS010000069.1:0-1254 GCF_051433165.1 Falsiroseomonas sp. E2-1-a4
CAATATGCATCGGAGATCTACCGCGCCCTGTTGACCACTCACGGCTTGGCTGGCTCGATGAGCCGCCGTGGCAATCCCTATGACAACGCCAAGGCCGAGAGCTTCATGAAGACGTTGAAGGTCGAGGCTGTCTATCTGGCAGCCTACGAGACGTTCGAGGACGTCACCGCGGACCTGCCGCGCTTCATCGACGAGGTGTATAACGAGAAGCGCCTACATTCTGCCTTGGGCTATCTCAGCCCCGCGCAATTCGAGGAACAACACGCCCGCCAGACGGTCAAAACAGCAGCCTGAAACTGTCCACCCGCAGGGGCGCACTCCACTATGCGTAAACATGACGGACCGGGCGCGGACCAAGGTTTTCCCTACGCGGACAGATGCGGACAGGGGGCGGACGTGTCCGAGCCGGCAGACGCGGACTGTGTATTTGCCCCTTGGGGGCAATACCTGTCCGCAGTCCGGTCCTGCCTGTCCCTGCGTTGGGAAGGAATTGTGGCTCGCACCCCATCCGCCCCGATCCTGAACCTTTGGAATAGGAGTGAAGCCGATGGCCGTTGATGTTCTGTCAGGCCCAAAAACCACGCGCGCGCGCGAGGCGCCGACCGTGCTGGTGGGTATCCAGATGCCGGGCGGCGCGGTGGTGGTGTTCGCGCTGCCCGGCCCCCAGCGTGGCGCCCTGAAACTGCGCACTCCAGCCGCTACTGGTTGCGTGCGCGCTTTAGTTTCAGCACGTAGCGGCATGAGACGCGCCGCTCCATTCATTCTCTATCTTGTCTGTGTCGGCTTTGCGGGCAGCGCGACGAAAGCGGTGGCTCAGGCGCCGCTGTTCGAGTGTCGTGTTGAAGGCCGGTTTCGGACCCTTGACGGTCCATCGCCAGCGCCGTTTTCAACCGTGCCGCCATGGCAGCGCGAAAGCGACGGCAGGTTCATCTTTGATGCCGAAAGTGGTTTGCTGCATTGGCGTGATCGCGAGATCATGATGCCCGTCAGTGCCGTTTTCCACATCACCAAACGCGGCGATGACGCCGGTGAAGATTGGTTCGCCAGTTTGTCAAATGGCTTCGTAACGGCGACGGTTAGGGTGCGAGCCTGGGTGCATCCACCGCGCTTCACGATGGTCAACTTCAGCGGCGATCTTTTATCGGGCTTCTGCTCGCGCTAGGCGCACTGCTGGGCGCCAGACCACAGACCGCTCCCGCGTTCGTAAGCCGAGCCGACCCGCGCTCTTGTGGACTGATTTGTGGACCCTGGCGT
>NZ_JBHMFS010000070.1:0-1214 GCF_051433165.1 Falsiroseomonas sp. E2-1-a4
TGGAGTGCACCCCATTAAACCGGACACTCGGCTTGGGTGGCTGACTGCAGGGCGATGAACTCACGGGGCGAGCGCATGCGCAAGCCGCTGTGGGGGTGGACGTCATTGTAGTCGTCGAACCAGCCGGGGAGCTGGCGGAGCACGGAGAGGGCATCGGGGCACGGGTTCACGCGGACGTAGTCGCGCTTCAGGGTCTTCACGAATGCCTCGCAGACCCCGTTGCTCTCGGGGCTGCGGACCGGCGTGAAACACGCCACCAGCCCGAGCGCCGTGGCGAAATCGATGGTCTCTCCCGCGGTGTAGGGCGATCCGTTGTCCGCCAGCCACTGGACGGGATGCGGGGCGCGGATGCTGCTGAACCGGCGCTCGACGCAATCGAGCATCATGTCGCGCACCATCTCGCCGGAGATGCCGCCTCCCGTGGTGGCGACCCAGGAGATGACCTCGCGGTCGTGGGTGTCGATGGCAAACGCCACGTGCACGGTCTCGCCGTTCCAGCAGCGGATGCTGAGCCCGTCGGAGGCCCAGCGCCGGTTGGAGGCGGGCGCCACGACCGTGCCCTCGTGGGTGCGGCCGATGCGGCGTGCCGTGCAGGGCTGCAGGGTGAGGCCGGCGAGGCGCATGAGGCGCAGGACGCGCTTTCGGTTCACCGGCGGCTCGCCCGAGCGCCGCCTGGCCCGGTTCAGCAGGGCCGTGACGCGGCGGTAGCCGTAGGTCGGCCGTGGGTCTGTGACGGCGCGGATGGTCACCAGCAGCTCGTCGTCGCCCTCGCGGCGGTAGGGGCCGCGGCGAGGCCGCTCGGGGCGCTGGAGCTGATCTGCGAGGTTGGAGCGGGCCACGCCGAGGGTGTCGGCCACGGCCTTCACCGGGAACCGCCCGGTGGCGGCGACGGCAAGCGCAACGGCGCTTTTTTTGGGCGTGCGTGCTCCAGGGCCTCTCGGAGGATCTCGGTCTCCATGGTCTTGCGGCCGAGCAGGCGCTCGAGGTCGCGGACCTTGGCCTCCAGCTCGCGGACGCGGCTGGCGGCGACGACATCGTCGTCCGCCCGGACCGCCTCAAGACCTCCTTCGGCCATGCGCCGCCTCCATCCGAACAGGAGGCTGGGGGAGACGCCGTGGAACCGGGCGACGGCGGAGACCGTCACGCCGGGCCGGGTCGTCTCCTCGACCAGCCGGACCTTCTCATCGGCAGAATAGCGCCGCCGACGCTCGCGG
>NZ_JBHMFS010000071.1:0-1177 GCF_051433165.1 Falsiroseomonas sp. E2-1-a4
CGCCTTGTAAGTCTCGAGCATCCGGGTCGGTCCGTCATAAGCTGGCTGGCGCGGTGGCGGAGGGGATGCCGATCCGCCTTGGGCCCGTTGAGCCCGTGATTGAGCTTGGTCGCCCCTCCGTCGTTCCTGTGAACCCGAACAGTCGCCTGGGCCGCCAGCGAAGCCCGTTTTCGCAAGGTCGGGTCGTCATGGAACACACCACTCAAGGCTCCACTGCCACCCCCGTCGTGGTCGGCATCGACGTCTCCAAGGACCGCCTCGACGTCGCCATCCTGCCCGGCGACGAGGCCTTCTTCGTCAAGCGCGATGCGGAGGGGCTCGACGCCCTCGCCGCTCGCCTCCTCCCCCTGGCGCCGGAGGCCGTGGCCCTCGAGGCGACCGGCGGCTACGAGACCGTCGTCGCCGCCACCCTCGGCGCCGCCGGCCTGCCGGTCGTCGTCGTCAATCCCGCCCAGGTCCGCAGCTTCGGCCGCGCCCTCGGCCAGCGTGCCAAGACCGACCCGATCGACGCCCGCCTCATCGCCCGCTTCGCCGCGATGACCAAGCCCGAGATCAGGCCGCTTCCCGACGAGGCCACACAGCGCCTCGCCGACCTCGTCGCTCGCCGGCGGCAGATCATCGCCATGATGACGGCCGAGCGGCAGCGACAGAAGCGCTTCACCGACCGCCGCCTGCAGAAGTCCATCGGCCGCCTTCTCGAAGCCCTTCAGCGCGAACTCTCCGAGGTCGACGCCGAAATCGACACCGACATCCGCGGCAGCTCCGCCTGGCGCGAGAAGGAGGACCTGCTCGCTTCCGTCCCCGGCGTCGGGCCGACCATCGCCCGCACCTTGATCGCCGAGATGCCCGAACTTGGCGCGCTCGACCGGCGGCAGATCGCGGCCCTCGCCGGCCTCGCGCCCTGGACCCGCCAATCGGGACAATGGAAGGGCCGCAGCTTCATTGGCGGCGGCCGTGCGCCCATCCGGGCCGCCCTCCACATGGGCGCCATCACCGCCGCCCGTCACAACCCAGCCCTCAAAGCCTTCCGCGACCGCCTGCTCGCCGCCGGCAAGCCCAAGATGGTCGCTCTTGTCGCCGTGGCGCGAAAGCTCCTCACCATCCTCAACGCCATCATCCGGGACAAACAGCCGTGGCACGCCCAAAGCGCTTGACGACCGACACAGTCGCTCAATCC
>NZ_JBHMFS010000072.1:0-1096 GCF_051433165.1 Falsiroseomonas sp. E2-1-a4
CAGGCTGGGCGGATGGCTCAGACGATTTGTGTCATTGTTGATGCTGTTGATCGCGCGCGACTGGCGGCAATCACCTCCGACCGAAACCGCCTGCAGAAGCACGTCCAGCGTGCCCGGATCATCCTGCTATCCGCCGACCGGCTGCCCGTTGCCGAGGTAGCCCGTCAGGCCGCGGCAAGCCGACCAGCGGTTTGGCGCTGGCAGGCGCGCTACGCGCTGGCTGGGGTGGATGGCCTGCTGCACGACAAGACCCGCCCACCCGGCAGAGCGCCGGTGCCGACGGCGACCGTGGCCAAGGTGCTGGCGCTCACCTGCTCCGAGCCGCGGGGGCAGGCCACCCACTGGACCGGCCGGGCGATGGCGCAGGCCAGCGGCATCAGCCTGCGCTCGGTGCAGCGCATCTGGGACGCCCATCGACTGCAGCCGCACCGGTTGCGCACCTTCAAGCGCTCCAACGATCCGGCCTTCGCCGAGAAGGTCGAGGACATTGTCGGCCTCTACATGGATCCGCCGATGCACACCGTGGTGCTGTCCATCGACGAGAAGTCGCAGATCCAGGCGCTCGACCGCACCCAGCCGGGGCTGCCACTCAAACCCGGCAAATGCGGTACGATGACCCACGACTACAAGCGCAACGGCGTCACCACCCTGTTCGCCGCGCTCAATGTCCAGGATGGCACCGTGCTGGGCCGCTGCATGTTGCAGCACCGGCACCAGGAGTTCGTCCGCTTCCTCAACGCGATTGAGCGCGCCGTGCCCGCGGGAAAGCTGATCCACGCCATCGCCGACAACTACGCCACCCACAAGCATCCCAAGGTGCGCGCCTGGCTGGAGCGGCACCCTCGGTGGGTGTTCCACTTCACGCCGACCTCGGCATCCTGGATCAATGCTGTCGAGGGCTTCTTCTCAGCCCTGACCCGAAGGCGTCTACGACGAGGGGTGTTCCAATCCGTCGCCGATCTCGAGCAGGCCATCGCCCGCTACATCCGCGAGCACAACGCCGCCTCCGCCCCCTTCGTCTGGACCAAACCTGCCGACAGCATCCTCGCCAAGCTCGACCGGCTGCCTGCATCTTCCGAATGAGTCAGTGCACTAG
>NZ_JBHMFS010000073.1:0-947 GCF_051433165.1 Falsiroseomonas sp. E2-1-a4
ACGCCTAACCTCGAAACCCGATGCGCCAGAGCCTCCGTTAGCCAACCGCCTCCGTTGTCTCAAAGCACTCGACGACGGACAGGCAAAGAGCCGAAGCGTCGCTTCCGCACCAACACCGGCAGGGACAGGCGTGACGAGCCGGACCGGGCGGGTCGGCAAGGCCTCGGCCCGCGCGATAGAGGGCACACCGAGTGCAAGCAGCCCCGGTAGGGCACGGCGGGAGAGCTTCATGGCACCAGGCTCCAGTAGAGGGTTGGACGCTGAAGATAGACATGCGCCGCTCGTGCTGGCGTTCTTGATTTGGAACGCTTCGTTCTGGCAAACTGAACGATGACGATCCGTGACACCCTTCTCGGCGACCTCGCGCTGCTTGAGCGTGTCGTGGCAGCCGGCGGCATCAGCGCCGCCGCAGCTGCGCTCGGCACGGCCAAGTCCTCAGTCAGCGCGCAGATCGCGGCGCTTGAGGCGGAGGTTGGCTTGCGCCTTCTCGTCCGCTCTAGCCGTGGCACACGGCCAACGCCTGCGGGTGAGCGCCTGCTCGAGGCGGGTCGCCGTCTCCGCGACGAGGCACAAGCCGCCCTTGCCGCCGCGCGGGGAGATGAGGGCGCCCTGGCCGGAACACTTCGTGTTTCGTGTCCCGTCGGCATTGCCGATGCGGTGTTGGTACCGCTGCTTGCGTCCTTTCTGGGGGAGCATCCCGCCCTGCGGCTCGATATCGCGGCCACCGATCGCATCGTCGATCCGCGACAGGAGTGGATCGACGTCGCGTTCCGCTTCGGCTGGTTGCGGGGCGCTGAACTTGGCCTGGTGGCGCGCCGCATCGGAACGTTCGAGGGTGTGCTTTGTGCCTCCCCCACCCACCTCGCTGCAGCGGGCGTTCCGCTGCGCAACGTTGAGGATCTCGGGCGCCACGCCTGGATCGGCTATGCAGGGTTCGGTGGGGAACG
>NZ_JBHMFS010000074.1:0-892 GCF_051433165.1 Falsiroseomonas sp. E2-1-a4
TTCGCTCGGCTGGATCGATTCGCGGAGGCGTTGCGGATGTGGACGACGGAGAACCGGTCCCGGTATGACCGGCGCGGGCTGCGCTACCCGAGTGACATGACCGATGCGGAGTGGGCGCTGATCGCGGGGATGATCCCGCCGGCGAAGCGCGGTGGCAACGCGCGGACGGTGAACCTGCGCGAGGTGGTCAACGGTCTGCTCTACGTGCTCGGCACCGGCTGCCAGTGGCGTGCGATCCCGAAGGACCTGCCGCCGCGCAGCACGCTGCATGGCTACTTCATGCGCTGGGAGTGGGACGGCACGCTCAATCGGGTCCACCACGCGCTCTATGTGCTGTGCCGCGAGCAGGCCGGGCGCGAGGCCAGCCCGACGGCGGCGATCATCGACAGCCAGAGCGTGAAGGGCGCGGAAAAGGGGGGCCTTCGATCGACCCGCACGGCTACGATGGCGGCAAAAAGATCAAGGGCAAGAAGCGCCACGTCCTTGTCGACACGCTCGGTCTGATGCTGCACGCGGTGGTGCACAGCGCTGGTCTGCAAGACCGTGACGGCGGCGTGCTGGTGATGGCGACCTTGTTCGGGATGTTCCCTTTCCTGCGTAAGCTCTACGCCGATGCCGGCTACCAGGGGCCGAAGTTCCAGGCCGCATTGAAGCGCGTGCTGCGCCAGGCGCAGATCCAGATCGTCAGGCGCTCCGACACAGCGCAGGGCTTCGAGGTGCTGCCCCGGCGATGGGTCGTCGAACGCACCATCGCATGGCTCAACCGATGCCGCCGCCTCGCCAAGGACTGGGAGAACCTCAGCCGCACCGCGCTCGCATTCCTCCGCCTCGCATCCATTCGCCTCATGATGCGAAGGCTCTGCCAACCTTGAAAATGTTCGCGGACCGACTC
>NZ_JBHMFS010000075.1:0-862 GCF_051433165.1 Falsiroseomonas sp. E2-1-a4
AATCACATCCGATTCAGGCGATTCAATTCCTTTCCGGATGGGCTCTGACAAAACCCATCAGGAGGATCGCGAAGCTGAACTGTGGCGGCGTTACGGCGTCGCTCCGTGACGGTGGCGACATGCCGGGGGGGCAAGTCAGGCTTCTCCATCGCCCACGCACCGCCCGGCGGCCGGCGCGCCCGTCAGTTGTCGGTCGATCGATTGACGAAAGCCAATACCACCGCCGTGTCACGGATACTTGCCTGGTTGCCTGTCACCTCGACGCCCAGGTCCCTGATCCGCGCGATGGCGCGCGAGAACGTTGCGGACTCCATGCCAAGGCGGTTGGCGATCAGGCTGTTCTCATGCGGCAGGCTCAGCGAGACGGCACCTGTCTTTTCACCACAGAGGCCGAGCAGAAACTCGGCCACGCGCTGGTCGGCGGAAAGCAGCTTCATCTTCTCAATCTGATCAACCAGCACCTTCAGGTGCCGGGACATGGAGGCCATCATCGCGAAGGCGATTTCCGGTCGCTCAGCCACCTTACGGCGCAGCGCGTCGCTTTCGATGTGCATGACACGCGAGGGCACCACCGCCTCTGCGGCGACAGGATAGCGGCCGCCCAGAAACATCGCCGCTTCGGCGAAGTTCTCACCCACGCCGTAGATGTGGACGACCGCCTCATCGCCACCGTGGTTCACACGGCTCAGCTTGACCTGGCCACCCAGCACCAGAAAAAACGCGCGGGCAGGATCGCCTTGCTGAAAGAGGACCTGGCCACGCTCGATCGACCGCACCGAGCGTTCATCCACCAGCGCAGCCAGATCTGCCGGAGGGAGTTCGCGCAGGATCGCACTTCTTCGGAGAATCGCCCAATCTTCTG
>NZ_JBHMFS010000076.1:0-852 GCF_051433165.1 Falsiroseomonas sp. E2-1-a4
TCGTCGAAGCATGATGCGGATCATGGCCATGCGGACGAAGGCGGCGGCGATGCGGCAATGCCGCTCGAAGTCGCGGGCGAGGCGGCGGTTGCGGCTGATCCATCCGATGGTGCGCTCGACGATCCAACGCTTCGGCAGCACGACGAATTTGTGCTTGTCGCAGCGGCGGACGATCTCGATCTTCCACGTGCCGGTGCGGGCGACGGCAGCGGCCATCTTCGGCCCCTGATAGCCTGCATCGCCGATGATGCGCTCGACGAACGGGAACAGCCTGCGCGCCTGACGCAGCAGCGGTTCGGCGCCGTCCCTGTCCTGCACGCTGGCGGGATGCACGATCACCGCGAGCAGCATGCCGATGGTGTCGGTCAGTAGGTGGCGCTTGCGGCCGACGACCTTCTTGCCCGCGTCGTAACCGGACGGGTCGAGCGTAGAGCCCCCTTTTGCGCCGCCTTCGCCGTCTGGCTGTCAATGATCGCCGTCGTCGGGCTGGCCTCGCGCCGTGCCTGCTCGCGCACCGCGACGTAGAGGGTGTTGTGGATGCGCTCGATGGTCCCCTCCCATTCCCATCGAGAGAAGTAGTCCCACACCGTGCTCTTCGGTGGCAGGTCCTTCGGCAGCGCCTGCCACTGACAGCCGGTCGAGAGCACGTAGAACACCGCGTTCAGCACCTCGCGCACATCCACCTTGCGCGGCCTGCCGCCGTGCTTCGCAGGCCGGATCAGCGGTGCCACCAGCGCCCATTCCGCATCCGTGAGGTCAGACGGATAGCGCAGGCCGCGCCGATCCGCCGCTCGTCGATGCTCTGCCGTCCACGTCATGCCTTGCCCCCGCGAATCGTCCGCAGGAACAGCG
>NZ_JBHMFS010000077.1:0-798 GCF_051433165.1 Falsiroseomonas sp. E2-1-a4
GATTGCCGGCATAGCGGCGCGCTACGCCGATGCGCGCCGACAACTCGGCCAGGTCGAAGGGCTTGACGAGATAGTCGTCCCGCGCGGCGCGGCGCGCCTTGAGAAAATCCAGTCCCCTTCCGTCCGGCAGCATGAGGTCGAGCAGGATGGGCTCGTAGCTCACCGTGCCGACGCAGTCCCGCCCCGTGTCCAGCCGCGTCGCCCAGTCTACCGTCAGGTTGGCATGGCTTTGTCACCCTACCGTGCAACTGACAGGACGCGATGCCATGACCCGACGACTTCCATCGATTGCGCTCGCATTCTGTGCCCTTGGGGACCGGGACGGCCATGGCCGACCAGCGGTGCAACGTGCCGCTGGCGGAGTGGCAGCCGCGGGCCGCATTGCAGCAGCAGGTCGAGGCCCAAGGGTGGCGGGTGACACGTATCCGGACCAAGGATGGCTGCTACAGGGTTCAGGGAACGAACGAACGAGGCGAACGCTACGAGGGCACGTTCCATCCCGGCACGCTGCGGGTCCTGAAGGTGGAGATTGAGTACGATTGAGAAGGGGCGCGGGTGGACCTGTCCCAGCGAAGGTTGGAATCCGGTTCCCACAGCGGCGGGCGAAGGGATTCGAACCCTCGACTTGGCAAGGCTATGCTCTCAGCCAACTTTCGTTCGGTATAAGCCGAACTCTGTCCCCGCATTCCATTCGGCCGAACGTAATCATCGCATTAGAAGCCGCCTCGGAGAACCACTCCGCAGGCGGCTTTTTCGTGTTCACACAGCGTCCGCGAAATCTCGCTCCGCCGGAGTGGC
>NZ_JBHMFS010000078.1:0-699 GCF_051433165.1 Falsiroseomonas sp. E2-1-a4
CGCGCGAGACACCGGCAGCGCAGCACCTCGCCCCTTCGGCAAGCCCCTCGGCCTCGTGTTGCTGCCCGAACGCGACTGGATGCTCGCGCGGATCGCGGCGGCACCCGACCTGACGGTCCGCGCGCTACGGGCCGAGTTGGAGATCGAACGCGGCCTGCGCGTTGGCTACGGCGCGGTCTGGCGCTTCCTGGCCCGCGAGGGCCTCAGCTTCAAAAAAAAGCCTGCACGCCGCCGAGCAGCATAGGCCCGACGTTGCGCGCCGCCGCGCGCGCTGGCGTCGCCATCAGGCGCGCATCGATCCCACCCGCCTGGTCTTCGTCGATGAGACCTGGGCCAAGACCAACATGACACGCACCCATGGCCGCGCCCCGCGCGGCCAGCGCCTGGTCGCCCATGGCCACACGGGCGGTGGACCACCATGACCTTCCTCGCCGCGCTACGGCACGACCGCATCGACGCACCCTGCGTGATCGACGGGCCGATCAACGGCGTGCTGTTCCTCGCATGGGTGCAGCAGTTCCTGGTGCCCACGCTGCAGCCCGGCGACATCGTGGTGCTCGACAACCTCGGCAGTCACAAGGGCCAGGCCGTGCGCCGCGCTATCCGCGCCGCCGGTGCGCACCTGCTGTTCCTGCCGCCCTACAGCCCCGACCTCAACCCAATCGAGATGATGTTCGCCAAGCTCAAGACCCTGCTGCG
>NZ_JBHMFS010000079.1:0-693 GCF_051433165.1 Falsiroseomonas sp. E2-1-a4
CTTCTGGGCCGCTTTCCTCAAGAGCTTGGTGAAGCGCGGCCTGAAGGGGGTGAAGCTGGTCGTCTCCGATGCTCATGAAGGGCTGAAGGCGGCGATCGCCCGTGTGCTCGGGGCGACATGGCAACGCTGCCGCGTGCATTGGATGAGGAACGCGCTGGCCCATGTCGGCAAGGCCCAGCAGTCCATGGCCGCTGCGGCGCTGCGCCAAGCTTTCCTGCAGCCCGACCAAGTGGGCGCGCGGCAGACCTGGCGCCACGTTGCCGACCAGCTCCGGCCCCGCTGGCCCAAGCTCGGCAAGATGATGGACGACAGCGAGGACGATGTGCTGGCCTACATGGCGTTCCCGCCGCAGCACAGGACCAAGCTGCATTCGACGGATGAGATCGACAAGACTTTTCCGCTGTTGCTCGCTTATCCTCCTGCTGCACGGGTGACCGCGTGGCGAAGAGCGGGGCCCGGAGGTGTGAGCCCCGCCGCGCAGCCTTATCGTCGCTCCTCCTTTGCGGCGCCCGTGCGCCCCTCGCCGGGTCCTCGCGGCTGCCAGTTCCGGACCGCGTGCTCGTAGGCGCGCTCGGCCTGCCGGGCGACTTCGATCTCCTGATCCCGCAATTCCTTGACGTGATAGGCGTGGCTCGGTCCGCGCTTGTTGCCCTTGCGCATGGGCTTGCCAGCCTGCAACTCCATCGACCTGAC
>NZ_JBHMFS010000080.1:0-673 GCF_051433165.1 Falsiroseomonas sp. E2-1-a4
GGCAGGTCACGCCGATGTAGTCCGAGGTCTGACCGGCAGTCAGGAACAGGCGGATTGGCCGCCCCTTCGCGTCGGTCACCGCGTGCAGTTTTGAATTCAGGCCGCCCTTGGTCCGGCCAATGAAGCGGCTGCGCCCCCTTTTTGCCCCCGCAGGGATGAGGCGGTGCGATGGGTCTTCAGATGGGTCGCGTCGATCATGATCGTGCTGACGTCCTGATCCGCTTCCGCCAGCGCCATCAGCATCCGCGCGAAGACGCCCATGGGGCTCCAGCGAACCCAACGGTTGTAGAGGGTCTTGGGCGGTCCATAGGCCGCAGGCGCGTCTCGCCAGCGCAGCCCGTTGCGGTTGACGAAGACGATGCCGCTCAGGACGCGCCCGTCATCGACCCGGGCGCGCCCGCGGGACTTCGGGAAAAAGGCCGACAGTCGCTCCATCTGCGCGTCTGTCAGCCAGAAAAGATCGTCCACCATGCCCTACCTCCAGGACACTTTGACTCACAAAACGCACCTATCCTGCAAGCGCTTAATGGGTCCTGAGCCTAGAGCCTGATCTTGTTACACTGAAGCGTATCCGGCATGCCTGAGGTAGTTGGCACACTCGGTGGGTGAGAATGCGCCGAGGAGGCTGCCGATGCGGTGCCAGACGGCGGCGATGGAGCGTTCGTCGGCGCGG
>NZ_JBHMFS010000081.1:0-655 GCF_051433165.1 Falsiroseomonas sp. E2-1-a4
CCAGATGTAGGAGATATCGGCGCCCCATTTTTCGTCCGGGCCCGCCGCCGTGAAATCCTGATCAAGCAGGTTCGGCGCCACCGGCCAGGCGTGGTGACTATCCGTGGTCCGCTTGAACCGCCGCTTCTGCCGCGCCCTGAGCCCATTCTCACGCATCAGGCGCGCAGTCCGGCGGCGGCCAACATGCAGGCCATCGTCGCGCAGGTCGCGCGTCATGCGCGGGCTGCCGTAGGTGCCATTCGACAGCGCAAAGGCCGACCGAACATGCGCCAGCAGCACCATGTCCTCGTGCTGGCGGCGGCAGGCCGGGCGCCCCTTCCAGGCGAAGTAGCCACTTTGACTGATGCCAAGGGCGCGGCAGAGACGGTGCACGGGGAACTCCTTCTTCGCCTCGTCGACGAGCTTGAAGCTCACCGACTTTCCTCCCTGGCAAAAAAAATGGTGGCCCGCTTCAGGATGTCCCGCTCCTGGCGAAGGATCTCGTTCTCCCGTCGCAGCCGCTTCAGCTCCGCCGCCATATCCGGCGACGCCGACCCGCCAGGTGCTTCCGCCGCCCGGTCTCGGCTGCGGCCGATCCAGCGGACCAGCGTCGAAAGCCCCACCCCGAGATCCTCCGCGATCTCCCGCTGCGTTCTGCCGCTCGTCCGAACAAGGC
>NZ_JBHMFS010000082.1:0-568 GCF_051433165.1 Falsiroseomonas sp. E2-1-a4
GTCCAGACTTTGCAGATGAATTCGTAGGGGGTGAGACCGCCGAGCGTCTTGAGCCTGCGGGCGAAGTTGTAGGCTGCCATGAGTGTCTGCGAGGTGCGTGCGCAGTTGATTGTGGCTGTCGTAGTGGAAGCGCCTGACGGTTGCGTCTTTGATTGTGCGGTTCATCCGCTCGACCTGGCCGTTGGTCCAGGGGTGGTTGGGCTTGGTTAGCCGGTGCTCTATCTGGTTCGCTGCGCAGATCATGTCGAAGCGCATGGGCCGGGAGTAGATAGTGTTCCGGTTTCTTGGCTGCTCGGCGAATTGGATGCCGTTGTCGGTGAGAACCGTGTGGACTTTGTACGGCACGACTTCGAGGAGGTGCTGGAGGAACTCCCAGGCGGTTCGCCTGTCAGCCACCTCGACGAGTGGGCGACGGCGAACTTGGCGGTCCGGTCGATGCCCACGAAGAGATAGAGCTTCCCCTCGGACGTCTGCACCTCGGCGATGTCGATGTGAAAGAAGCCGATGGGATAGCGCTTGAACTTCTGCCGCATCGGCTTGTCCCCTTCGACGTCGGGTAGCCGCGAGA
>NZ_JBHMFS010000083.1:0-480 GCF_051433165.1 Falsiroseomonas sp. E2-1-a4
TCGTCACCGTCGCCGCCGAATACCAGATCATCGCCATCTCCGGACCACACCTCGTCATCGCCGCCACCGGCTTCGATGGTGTCGTTGCCAGACCCGCTGGCGATCAGGTCGTTGCCACCGCCCGCGGAAATACGATCCGCCCCGTCGCCACCCAGCAGCGTGTCCGCGGCCTCCGTCCCGAGCCGATGCTGGTTCGCATCCTGCGGCGCGACGCCGCCGCCCCAATCCGCTTCCGCATAGGCAATGGAATGACCGCCATCTGGCGTGACCGCGGTGTACCAGACCCGCAGCACGCCGTTCACAAGCTCCGCATGCGGCGCGATGACGGTGCCGCCTGCGCCGAGTCCAGCACCCGCCGCCGTCAGCATCGGCTCGGGCGCAATCTCCCACGGCCCTAACGGGTTGCTGGCGACGGCGATGCCGATGGACCGCTCTGCGTCTTCAAGGCCCGTGAAGAAGAGGTAGTACTTGCCGTCCGGC